>NZ_JAVKCQ010000115.1:0-46790 GCF_040222615.1 Haliea sp. | reverse complement strand
ACGCGCCGTTACATGAGCCAGGAGACGCTGGCGCGCGTGCTGAGCAAGGAAGACCAGGCCAACCTACTGCCACAGTCTGAGGCCGCCTGAAGCGATGAAACTGGAGACCGGAGTTACACCACTTGACGGGACACTACCTCGCGGAACCAACCGCACATTTAAAGGAGGTGTCAGATGTCTCTGATTCAACGCAATAATCCGTTCGATCTTGACCGGTTCTTTGACAATTTCCTTGCGCCGGCCAGCAGCAACAATGAAATGGGGTCTTTCTTCGCGCCACGGGTGGATGTCCGGGACGGGGAGGACCACTACGAAATCACCGCCGAACTGCCGGGGGTGGACAAGAAAAATATCCACGTGCACGTCAAGGACGGGGTGTTGACCCTGGAGGCCGAGGCCAGCCAGAGCGAGAAGGAGGAGAAGGGAGGCAGGGTGATCCGCCAGGAGCGTCGCTATGGCCGTTACCTGCGCAGCTTCGACCTCGGTGGGGATGTCCATGACGAGGACATCAATGCCTCCTTCAAGGATGGCGTGCTGACCCTGACCGCACCGAAGGTGAAGCCCAATGTGCCAGAACCGCGGCGCATCGAGATCCAGTAAGCACCCTTACCCTGCGCCGGCAGCCTTGGGTATGTCGGCGCAGGGGTCGCCACGGTCGTGGGCGATGGTGAAAATCGTGAAGTCGCTCCAGGCAGGCGTCGCGGCGGCGTAGTCGCCGGGCTTGATGCGTTCGGGTTCGAGTTCGGCCATGGTGACGGCAACGATGGTGGCATCGGGCTGTAGCCGCTGCAGGAATCTCGGTATGCCCCAGTCGCGGCGGGCATGGCCATTGCCCGTGATGACCACGGCCCGCTCGCCGCTGCGGGCGCTGGCGAGACGGCTGGCCATATAGGCATCGCGGGCAATCTGTACCTGCACCATGGCTGCCATGTGCTCGGCGGGTAGCAGGCCACAGTGGGCGTCGGCCATCAGCTCCTGCATTGCCAGGCGCTGTTCCGCGCTGAAGAGTGTGTCAGGCTGTAACTGTTGCCGGGTTTCGGCGTCCAGCGCCGCGTCGAGCCCGTCGCTGAACACAGCGCGCACCGTGGCAGCTGGAAACATAAGGTCCACCGGCTGCCAGCCACGCTCCAGCACTGCGGCGAACACCGGCTCGTACAAGGGCCAGTCCGGCCACCCGGAATGCTCCCAATCCAGCGCCTCGGCGAGTCCCGCTGTTCCCGCCGGGCCCGCGTCCAGCCAGGCCTCCAGGGCCGGGGCCTGGTCCGCATCCACTTGCTCGAATCCCGCTATCGCAGTCTCCGGCCATTGCAGTCCGTTAATGATTTCTGCCTGCAGCTGATGATGCACGGGGTTGTCGTGATTCTCGCCGAGCAGGACATAGTCGGCGCGAGCCAGTGCCTCCTGCATTTCCTCGAAGGTGGTGAAAGCCTGGGTGCGGGCAGACCAGACCCGGTCCATCAACGGGTGTTCCCCGGGTTCCGCTGGCGTCCGGGGCGGGATATTGACGCAGCCCGTCAACAACAGGCCCAGGAGGCCAAGCAGGAGCGGCCGGGTCGTCCGAGGTAACGCTGCGATCATGGGAGGTCGGATCCTGTGGTAAAGCGGGGATTGTAACCAATCCTGCGCAAGGAGGCTGAGCGCACCGCGTAGGCCGCTCCGCGTGAGCCGCCCTGCGCGGGCCGCCCTGCGCGGGCCGCCCTAGGCACACCGGGCGGGGATGTGCCAGAATAGGACCAAACTAATGAGGGTTAGTCCATGTCTGCCACTTCCGCCTATGTGCTCGCTCCTGACTGTAAGGACCTGGCCCACCTGCCGGGAGAATTCGGCTGGCCCCTGCTGGGCATAACGCCCGAGTTGCTGCGTGACCAGCTTGGTCTGGCGCGACGTTTTTACCGCCAGTACGGCCCTGTCTCCAGAATCCAGATGGCGCGCCAGCGGGGCGTGCTTGCCCTGGGTCCGGATCTGGCCCAGACCATTCTCCTGGACAAGGAGCAGAATTTTTCCGCGAAGATGGGCTATCAGTGGTCCCTCGCGCCCTTTTTTGGCGATCACTACCTGTTGGGTAACGACTTCGACGAACACAAGTTCCAGCGCCGGATCATGCAGACCGGGTTCAAGACCGCGGCCATGCGCGGCTATGTGGAGCTGATGAACCCCATCCTGGAGCAGGGAATGGCAGACTGGGACCAGCTGCCGGATTTCCGCTTCTTCCCGCGGATCAAGGAGCTGCTGCTGGCACAGGCGCTGAAGGTCTTCTACGGCGTCGATGGTGGCAGCGCGGTGGCGGGGGAGCTTTCCCGCGCGTTCACGGACATCACCGAGGGCATGCTGGGGCTGTTCCACGTCGATCTGCCCGGGTTCCGCTTTCGCCGCGGCCAGCGCGGCAAGCGCCTGATCGAGGCCTATCTGTCGGGGTTGCTGCCTGCAGCGCGGGCAGAAGAGCGCATGGACATGCTCGCCTACATGGCCAAGGAAACCCGTCCCGATGGCGAACTGTTCTCTGACCGGGAGCTGGTGGATCACGCCAACTTTCTCCTGTTCGCCGCCCATGACACCACAACCAGCACCTTGACCCACATGATGTACTACCTGGCGCGCTATCCAGCGTGGCAGCAACGAATCCGCGAGGAGGGCCGCGCGGTCAATGCCAGCGGACCACTGGGCTATGACGACCTGCCGGCGCTGCCGCTGCTGGAGGCCGCATTTTTCGAATCCCAGCGCCTGCACCCGTCCGTCGGCGTCATGGCCAGGCGCACCATTCGCGACTGCAAGCTCGGTGACGTCGACGTGCTTGCCAACACCCTTGTTTTCCAGTTCCCCATGTTCACCAACCGGATGCAGGAATTCTGGCACGATCCTGACAGCTTCGATCCGGACCGCTTCCTGCCCCCGCGGCAGGAGCAGAAGGGGCATCCCTTTGCCTTCATGCCCTTTGGCGGTGGCGCCCACAAATGCATCGGCATGCACTTCGGCAACATGCAGGCGCGGCTGTTCAGTCACCAGTTCCTGCAGCGCTATGAAATCAGCCTGCCCCCGGGGCACCAGGCCAGCTTCCAGACTGTGCCCTTGCCTAAACTTCGCGACGACCTGCCGCTGCGCTTGCGTCGCCTGTAGCCAGCTGCAGGGCCGCAGCGCTTGCAAATTGCCGGGGCAGGTATCACCCTAGCGCCTTGTGAACGACTGCTGCACGCTGTGGTGGTCGCCTGAAGGTCGCAGTCAGTGAGGTATGCCCAGTTGCAGTTGCGGGTAGTCTGTTTGGTCCTGTTGTTCCAGGCTCTGGTACCGGCCCTGCCACTGCAGGCGGACAATCTGCCTCTGGCGAGGGAGGGCTACAGTAACGCGGTCAGGGCCATTGAGCGGGGCCTGTGGGCGGAGTATCAGCAGCTGCGTCCGGCGCTGGAAGAGTACCCGCTGGCCATCTACCTCGACTACTACGAACTCAGTCGCAAGACCCGCCAGGTACGCCCGGGGGATGCCAAACTGTTCCTCCAGCGCAGCCAGGACTCGCCACTGCCCAACCGCTTCCTTGCGGCCTACCTGGCCCAGGCAGGGAAGGACGGTCGCTGGCAGGATTTCCTCGCCGTCATGCCCTATGAACCCAACAGCATCGAGCTCAAGTGCTTTTATTTTCGGGCCCGGCTGGCGGCGAATGATCCACTGGTCGCCTGGGAGGGAGCGGAACGCCTGTGGGTGCACGGCGAATCGCGGCCCAAGGCCTGTGACCCGCTGTTTGCCGCCTGGCAGAAGGCCGGGCAGCTCAGTGACGACGTGGTCTGGGCGCGCCTGCTCAAGGCTTTCGAAGCCCGCCAGCGGGGACTGCTGAACTATGTGGCTCGCAAGGGCAGCGACGGCCTGCGCCCCTGGTCGGACAGGCTGCTGGAGATTTACAGCAACCCGGACCGGATACGCAGCCTGGTGCCCGCGACGGAGGATCCCCGCAGCGCCGATATTGTCGCCTACGGCACCGCCTATTTCGCCCGCTACAAGCCGGCTCCGGCTCTGCAGCAGTGGCTGTACTTTGCCGAACGCCTGGACTTCAGTGCGGCACAGCGTGCGCTGGCGGAGGAGGCCCTGGTACTGCGCAGCCTGTTGGCGAAATCCACCGAAAACCTGCCCTGGGCGGAGGGTGCGCTGGACCGGCTGGGCGACGACGGGCTGGTGGAAATCCGCCTGCGCTGGGCATTGCAGGACCAGGACTGGACCGCGCTGGCGGCCAACCTGCAGAAATTGTCGCCGACTGGCCGGGCGGAGCCGACCTGGCGCTACTGGCAGGCGGTTGTTCACGAGCGCGCCGGCGAGCGGCAGCTGGCCGAGGCTCTGCTGCGCGATCTGGCCCGGGAGCGAGACTACTATGGTTTTCTGGCGGCGGAGCGTCTGGGGCTGCCCCCTGTCTTCAACCATCGCCCAAGCGCCCTGGCGCCCGAACGGGCAGAACCTTTGCGGCAGTTGCCGGTGGTACGGCGCATAGAAGAGCTGTATCACCATCGGGAGGAAAACCTGGCGCACTCCGAGTGGTATCAGGTGCTGCAGGCCACCTCGCCGGCAGAGCAGCAGGAGCTGGCGACGCTGGCCTCTAGCCTGGGCTGGCACCGCATGGCCATTGATGCGGCCAACCGGGCCGAGTCCTGGGACGCGCTGGATCTGCGTTTTCCAACCCCCTACCGCGATACCTTCAGCCGCTATGCCAGCCAGCGCGAGGTTCCGGTAACGGAGTTGATGGCCATCGCCCGCCGCGAGAGCGCGTTCTACGCCGGCGCCCGGTCCCCGGTCGGTGCCCGCGGGCTGATGCAGGTCATGCCGGCGACGGGCAAGCAGGTGGCGGCCCAGCTCAAGACCAGCCACAGCGACCAGGCGCTGTATGATGTTGAGCACAACGTGCTGCTGGGCAGCGCCTACTACCGGCAGCTGCTGGACCGCTACGGCGGCAACCGGGTGCTGGCAATGGCGGCCTACAACGCCGGTCCACAGCGGGTGGACCGCTGGCGCAACCGGCCGGGGGAAGCAGTGCCCGTGGACGTCTGGATCGAGACCATCCCGTTTCGGGAAACCCGCAATTACGTCAAGGCGGTGCTCGCCTACAATCTGGTCTTCAAGTACCTGCTCGGCGAGGAGGGTACGCTGCTCACCGGTCAGGAACGCAGGCTGACCTACTGAGCGCGTGCAGACAATGAGCCACCCCAGCCTGAGCTTCGTCATTCCGGTGCTGAACGAAGTCGAGCGCATCGGGCCTCTGCTGGCACAGCTGGCGCGTGACTTCCCCGCCGCCCAGAGAATCGTGGTTGACGGCGGCAGCACCGATGGCACAGTCGCCGCGGCCATGCCCGGCTGTACCCAGCTGTTGCTGGGCGAGGCCGGCCGTTCGGCACAGATGAACCTGGGGGGCCACGCTGCCAGTGGAGACTACCTGCTGTTCCTGCACGCGGATACCCGGCCCCGGTTTGCCGCCGCAGAGCTGGAAAAAGAGCTGGCTGCGAAGCCCCGCTGGGGTTTTTTCCGGCTGCGGCTGGATGGTCGCAGGGTGGTGTTTCGGCTGCTCGAACGCGGTATTACGCTGCGCTCCCGGGTAAGCGGCATTGGCACCGGCGACCAGCTGTTGTTCCTGCAGCGTGAGCTGTTCCAGGGCTGCGGTGGCTTCGCCGCCATTCCGTTGATGGAGGATGTTGAGCTGTGCCGGCGACTGCGGCGGGGATCCAGGCCCAGGGTGCCCGGGCTGGCGGTAGAAACTTCCAGCCGGCGCTGGGAGGAGCGCGGTGTGTTGCGCACTGTGCTGCAGATGTGGGGGCTGCGCTTTGCCTATGCGCTGGGTGCGTCGCCTGCGCGACTGTGGCGAATCTACTACGGCTCCCGTGGCTGAGTCGGTACTCCTGCAGCAGTTTGCCAAGGCCCCCGAGCCCGGGCGGGTCAAGACCCGCATGCTGCCCAGGCTGTCGGCAGCGGAGGCCTGTGCGTTGCACTCGGAGCTGGTCCTGTGGACCTGTGAAACCCTGCTCGACTCCCGGCTGGGGAACGTCGAACTGTGGGTGGCGGGGGACCCGTCCGCCGGCCTTTTTGGGGAATGTGCCTCCCGCGGGCCGCTGTCCCTGTGCCGGCAGGTCGGCGACGATCTGGGTAGCCGCATGCGCCATGCTCTCAATGATGGCCTCAATCGGGCTGATCGGGTATTGCTGGTGGGCAGTGACTGCCCCGCGCTGACCGGCCGCTATTTGCAGCAGGCGCTCGCCGCGCTGGACACTGCGGAAATGGTACTGGGGCCCGCCCTCGATGGCGGCTATGTCCTGATTGGGGCCCGCAGGCCGGTGGATGCGGTGTTTGACGGTGTCAGCTGGGGCAGTTCCAGCGTCCTGGGGGAGACAATGGCGCGCGCCGGTGCGGCAGGGATCAGCGTCGCGCAGCTGCTGGCGCTGCAGGACGTGGATCGTCCCGACGACCTGCCACACTGGCAGGGGCTGCGCCAGCGCGGCCGGGTCAGGCGCTAGCGGTGGCGACTGCCTCCGGTGGTGCTGTCTCAGTGCCCACCCGGGAGCGTTGGTACAGCAGCCAGGCGACGGCGGTGCAGTAACTCAGATTGGTCTGCAGTTCGCTGTCCGGATCGCTGAGGAAAGCCCTCTGGCTCGCCAGCCCGCGTACCCGGCTGGCCATTTCCGGCCGGAAGGCCAGATAGCGGTCCCAGATGTCCCGGTGCTGGGCGGCGGTGATGTGAAACAGGCCGAGACCGGTATTGCGAGCCGAAAAGAGGCCCAGCTCAGGGGCCGAGACCGCTGATTCCAGGAGGAAATCCTCGCTGGCAGGGTTCCAGACACCCAGGTACTTGAGGGTGGGCCGGATAACCTGCTCCCTCAGATGCTCCGCGGTGACATACATAGGCATGATCTCCTGGTGATCTTCGCGGCGGGATTATTCTTGTCGGCAGGCTGAGCGAACTCCGATGCCGGCATCTTCCTCGCGCGCCTGATCTTTTTAGCACAGGAAACCAATAAAACCAATAAAAATAATGGCTTGCAGCGGACTATTTACAAATATTTTGGAAAGCTACTGTAACTGGGTTGTTTCAGGCTCGCGCCGACCGGAAAACGTCGAATAAATTTCGACAAATTTCGGGTAAAATGGGTTAAATTCCATAAAAATTCAGCCTCCGGCAATTTTTACCCGAAATCCCAGTCGCTCCAATTCTGGCTGCAGGATTTGCCGCTGGTCGCCCTGGATTTCAATTTCGTCGCCCTTTATCGAGCCACCGACACCGCATTTCTGCTTCAGCTTGCTGGCGAGTGCCTTCAGTTCCGCAGGCGCCAGTGGCAGGCCGCGTACCACGGTGACCGCTTTGCCACCGCGTCCCTTGGTCTCGCGGTGCAGGCGGACGATGCCGTCACCCACCGCCGCGGGGCGTGCATTGCCGCAAACGCAGGCCGCTTCCGGGCGCTGGCACTGCGGGCAGAGCCGGCCGCCATCAGTAGAGTAAACCAGGCGGGAATTTGTGCGGTCGCGTTTGGCCATGGAGGTCCTCGAGCATTGAGCGATGGCGCGGAGTATATTAGCCTCCGTGCTGCAATTGAACCGCGCCGCCCAGGTCCCCCATGAAGAAGAAAGAACTGCAACGACAGCTGGAAGAGCTGCAAAGCCAGATGGCGTTCCAGGATGACGCCCTGCAGGCACTGCAGGCCGCGCTGGCTACCCAGCAACAGGATCTGCTGACCCTGCGACGCCAACTTACCCTGCTCAAGCAGCGTCAGGATGAGCAGGCGCAGCAGGCGGAGGAGGGCCCGGTGGCGCCTGTGGACGAGGTTCCTCCGCACTACTGATGAACTCGTCGCACTCCGCGCCAGTCTGGGCCGACTTGTCGCTGTGGGTGCAATCCACCAGACTTCTACCCCGCTAACCGTCACCGACACCCGAAAGAGGAAGCCAATAATGTCAGAGGACACCGCCCGCAAGGATACGCCGGAGCAGGCCGAGTTTCGCAGTTTCTGCCGCAACTGGCTGCAGGCCAACAAGCCGGGCGAGCCGCCGGTACGCCTGCCCCAGTCACCGCTGGAGATCATGACTCCAGAGCAACTGGGCTACCTGCAGGCCTGGCAGAAGTCGGCCTGCGATGCGGGGTTGATTGGTTGCGACTACCCGGTGGCAGTCGGGGGCGGTGGGCGCAAGGATTGCCAGAAGATCGCCAACGAAGAGATGCTGGCCGCGCGGACACCGTTTCTGCCCAATGTGATTGGCCTCGGCATGGCCGCGCCCACCGTCTTCTACCACGCCCGCGATGAGGTCAAGGCCGAACTGCTGCCGCGCCTGTTTTCCGGCGAGGACATCTGGTGCCAGGGCTTTAGCGAGCCCGGTGCGGGCTCCGACCTGGCCAGCGTGCAGACCTTTGCCGAGCGCAAAGGCGAAAAATGGGTGATCAACGGCCACAAGGTGTGGACCTCGCTGGCGCATTTCGCAGAGTGGATGATCATCCTGCTGCGCACCGACAAGTCGCACAAGTACGATGGCCTGTCCTATTTCGTGGTACCGATACGCGCTGCGCTGGGGAAGGGAGTTACCGTGCGTCCGCTGATCAAGATCACCGGCGAAACCGGGTTCAACGAGGTGATCTTCGATGATCTCGAGGTCGATGACCGGTATCGCCTCGACGAACTGGGCAAGGGCTGGCAGGTGGCGATGACCACGCTGTTGCACGAGCGCGGTGCCGGTGAGCTGCAGACTCCTCGCGCCGGTGGCATGAAGAACAAGTCCAGCCATAACATCTCCACTGGCGCAGTCATCGAGCTGGCGAAAAACACCCGGCGCGGCCAGGGCACGGCGGCCGACGATCCTGTTCTGCGCGACAAGCTGATGCAGCAACTGATCCGGGAAGAAGGCTTGAAGCAGAACCAGCGCCGCACCCGGGTCCAGGCACTGCTGGACCACCCCATGCGCCTGCCCCTGCAAAACAAGCTGCTGGCCAGTGAGATCGCCCAGTCCGTCAGCGCCCTGGCGCTGGAGGTTGAGGGCATCAGTTCCTCCCTTTACCTGGCGGATGGCAATGCACCGGCTGGCGGCCAGTGGCCGATGGCCTACATGAATTCCTACGGCATGACCATTGCCGCCGGCACCAGCGAGGTGCAACGCAATATCCTGGGCGAGCGCGTGCTCGGCCTGCCCAAGTCCAAATAAGCTGGCGCCCGCGCATCTGGAGACCAAACCATGGCACAACCCAACAATTACGGCTTCGGCGAAGAAGCGGCCCTGCTCAAGGAGTCGGCCCGCAAGTTTTTCCGCGAACATTTTGCCACCGACAAACTGCACGCCCTGGTCGCTGCCGATCACAACCCGGACCGGCCACCCGTCTGTCACTGGGACCGCGAACTGTGGCAGCAGCTGGTGGAACTCGGCTGGACGATGCTGGCGGTGCCGGAATCCGCCGGCGGCGTCGGCATGCCGGTAGCCGCCGTGGCGGGACTGGTGGAGGAGCTGGGTCGCGCGGCTTTTCCCTGCCCCCTGCTGGGTACCTTGAACGCGACTTACACGCTGGTCGGCTGCGGAGCTGACGGGGAGGCGGCCCTGGCCGACATCGCCGCAGGCGAGGCCGCGACGCTGGCCCTGACCAATCGCCACGGGGAATGGGACCCGGCGGCTACCGAGGTGGCGTATCGCGACGGCGCCCTGCACGGTACAGCCTGGTTCGTGCAGGATGCGGCCAAGTGCGACAAGCTGCTGGTCTGCGCCAGCACGGACAGCGGCGTCGGCCTGTTCTGGCTGCCTGTCAACGCTTCCGGTGTGACGCTGGAGGCGGATGCGATTGTCGATCTGACGCGCGATCAGGCCCATATCCGTTTTGACGGCGCGGCGGCCACGCAAGTCAGCGGCAACGCTCTGGCGGCACTCAATGGCGCTTTCCCGGCCATCTGGACCCTGTTGGCGGCGGACATGGTGGGAGCGGCCGAGTGGCAGCTGCAGACCACGGTGGAATACGTTGGTACGCGCCAGCAGTTCGATCGTCCGCTGGGGTTTTTCCAGGCCATCAAGCACCCGCTGGTAGAAGTCATGGTGCGGATTGATGCGGCCAAATCGCTGGTGTACAACGCCGCCTGCGCCTGTGACACCGAACAGGAGAAGGCTGCCCAATATGCACACATGGCCAAGGCGGCCGCGAGCGATATGGCGGCCTACGCCAGCAGCCGCTCAATACAAAGCCACGGCGGGATCGGTTTTACCTGGGAGTGCTATGCGCATCTGTACTTCAAGCGGCAGATACACTCGCAGATGCTGTGGGGAGACGGCGGCTGGCATCGGGCGCGACTGGCGGATATTGTGATTGGAGCTGCCGCCTGATTCCGGGCCAACCAGCAGAGAGGGTAGAAACATGAGTTGGAAGACCTGGCTGGCGGTGACGGTGGCGTTTGCCGCCGGCGCCTTTACGCTGTTTTCGATCGCGACACGACTGCCGGCAGCGCCGGAACACCAGGTCTTTGTCAACGGCGAAGTGCTTACAATGGATGCGGATAATCGGGTGGTTCAGGCCCTGTCGGTGCGTTCGGAGCGGATCGAGGCACTGGGCAGTAACGCCGAGATCATGGCGCTGGTCACCGATCGCACCGAGATTATCGATCTCGGCGGTCGCACCCTGCTGCCCGGGTTTATCGACGCCCACGGCCACTTCCCGGCGTCGGGCCTGGACACGGTTGCGGCGGACCTGAACAGCCCCCCGCTCGGCACGATCACGGATATCGACGGCCTGCTGGCGGCACTGCAGCAGCGCGCCGCCGCCGCGCCCGCAGGTGAGTGGATTACCGGCTTTGGCTACGACGACACCCTGCTGGCGGAGAGGCGCCACCCTACCCGCGAGGAACTCGACACGGTATCCAGCGAGCACCCCGTGGCTATCCTGCACATCTCCGGGCACATGGTGGTCGCCAACAGTGCGGCCCTGACGGCTGTGGGTATCGATGCAGATTCGGAAAACCCGGAGGGCGGCGTCATTGCCCGCCGCCCCGGCTCCCGCGAACCCAACGGGTTGCTGGAGGAGACGGCGCGTCTGCCGGTCGTGGCAAAAATGCTGGATCTGGGTGCCCTGGATTTTCTCGGCATGATCCGCGCCGCAGTGCGCGAGTACGCGCAATACGGTGTCACCACAGCCCAGTCCGGAGGAGTCGCGCCGGATATGGCACGCGGTCTGTCCCTGGCCAGTCGCCTCGGTGTCATTCCGCTGCGCTTGCTGCTGTTCCCCATGGAAGAGGACTTTCGCCAGCTGATTGCCGACGGCAGCTACAGCCCCGACGATTTCGAGCGCGAGCGGTTGCAGATGGGTGCGGTCAAAATCATCGCCGACGGCAGTATCCAGGGCTTCACCGGTTACCTGACCCGGCCCTACCACACGCCCTACCACGGTGACGCGGACTACCGCGGCTATCCCGCCGTGCTCCGCGAGCGCCTGTTTGAACAGGTGCTGGCCCTGCACCGCGGCGGCTACCAGATCGCAGTGCACGGGAATGGCGACGCCTCCATTGATGATATCCTCGACGCCTTTGCCGCCGCCCAGGCCGCGCACCCGGCGGCGGACCCGCGATTCCTGCTGATTCACTCGCAAATGGCACGCAAGGACCAGATCGAGCGCATGGCGGAACTGGGCGTGACCCCGAGTTTTTTTGCTGCGCACACCTGGTACTGGGGCGACCGTCACCGGGATATCTTCATCGGCCCCGAGCGGGCCGCGCAGATCAGCCCCGGGGCCTGGGCGCAGCAGGCCGGCTTGCGCTTCACCTCGCATATGGACACCCCGGTCACGCCGATGCGGCCTCTGCAGGCTGTCTGGAGCATGGTCTATCGGGAAACCGTCAGTGGCGAGGTGCTTGGCCCGGAGCAGCGCATCGATGTCATGACCGCACTGCGAGCGGTGACCATCGATGCCGCCTGGCAGATCTTCCAGGAGGACAACCGCGGCTCCCTGGAGCCGGGCAAGTATGCTGACCTGGTGCTGTTAAGCGGCAGTCCGCTGCGTGACTCGCACGCCCTGCGACAACTGCAGGTGGACGGGACCTGGGTCAATGGCGCGCGAATTTACAAGCGCCGCTGAGCGAGACCGCGTGCCCGCGTGGACAGCGCGGGTGCTATCCGATATAACGTTCTGACCGGGCCGGGCTGGCAGGCCGGGGTTGCGCACAGGGGGAGCCGCGCCGAATGTATCGCTACAGTGTCGACAATACGATCATCTACACCTCGGAAGACCTGGTCCTGTTCAAGGAAGCTCCTTTCGCCTCCTGGATGGAGCGCCTGACCCTGGAAAATCCGGGTCACGGCATCCAGCCCGATGCGGACAGTGCGGCGCCTGGCAACACCATGCTGCGCCAGGACGACGTTGCCGGCATGCTGCGCTCGCAGGGTCGCAAGGTGGTACTGGTGGATTGGGAGGAATCCGAAGCCCTGCGCCGCGGTACGACCCTGGCGGCGATGGGTGATGGTGCCGACTTCATCGTCAACGGCCAGCTGGCGGTCGGGCCGCTCGCCGGTTCCAGCAATCTGCTGATGAAAACCAGCGGCTACTCTGAACTCGGTGATTACCTCTACGTTCCCTGTGACACCCAGGGCAAGACCAATCTGCACTCCGCGTTCCGCCTTTGCTTCCTGGCCGATCTGCTGCACAGCCTGCAGGGCGTTCTGCCGCCGCGCATGTTGATCATACGCGGGGGAGGGGACCTGCTGCCGCTACAGACGGAGGATCACATCTACCACTACCGGGCGGTAAAGCAGCGTTTCATGGAAGCGCAGCGCAACTTTCGCAAACACAGGATGCCCGATCCCTCACTCTCTGCGCACTTTGGGCGCTGGTCCCACTGTGCCAACGAGGTGTTGAAGCAGCGGGCGCTGCAACCGGAGGCGACCGCGGAGCCGCTGCCTGCAGAATCTGACCAGTCGGCGCCGGAGCGGGAACAGCTGCGGGAGTTCCCGCCGGTGCAGCTGTTGCTGACGTCGGTACAGGCGGGAACCGGTGGGGCGGCGGCCTGCGCGCCGGCGCCGATGCAGGCGGGCGCGGAAGTGGTGCTGGAGGATCTGTCGTTTATCGGCAGAGCTGCGCGGCAGGCCCGCGATCCGGCTGTGGAGCGTCGTCGCCGCCAGGCGCCGCCGCCGGCACTCGGCGACCCTGAGCCGGCAGTGGCGCGCCAGTCCCGTCCTGGCGATGCGCACCCGCTGGACCCACCTGGATTCAGCTTTGCCCAACGTCCGTCGGTGGCGGTGGCCGTGGAGCCGTTGGCGCCGGCGAATCCGGCGCCCGGTTCACGCCGGGCCAGCGGTGGCCTGGTGGATCGCGATGATGAAATGGATGGCCGCTTCACCCCGGTGCCTTTTTCCGCCAGCCTCAACACGCGCGACGCGGTAGACGACTAGGGCAGGCCCCGGGCTGTGCTCAGCTCATCTGCAGCAGGGGTTTCGTCGGTCTCACGAACAGGCATTCGCAGCTGGCGGTGAGGATCCCGTCGGCGTGCATTTCTCCGCTCACGACCGTCTTTCGGCCCACGCTCTCCTGCACCTGTGCAGTGAGCTCCAGGTCGGTGTTCAGCGGCGTGGGGCGGTGATAGCGCACACTCAAGGTGCCGGTCATGCCGGGATTTTTGCCTGCCAACTGCGCCATGCCCAGGAACTGGTCGAAGATGGCGGCGACAAAGCCGCCGTGGATGAAGCCAGGGGGTCCCTCATAGGCGTAGCCGCAGCGCACAGTGCCAAATGCCCGGTCGCCCTTGAGCCACATGTTCAGCTGCGGTGACAGGGGGTTGCTCCAGCCGCCCAGGGCATTCAGTTCATGATTAACTTCACCGTGGCCACCGTGCTTGCCGTCGCCCAGGAAGGCCAGTAATCCACGCAGGCGCGGTCTGGCGGCAAGGGCGGCCGTTTGGGCTTCCATCAGCTCGGCCAGGGCGTCGATTTCCCCGGTGGTGGCGTCGCTGGTGACCAGCACATCAATCATTTCCCGCAGGGCCTGGGCCGCCCGCCGCTTGGCCTCCCAGTGGGGCGAGAACGGCGGGGAAACTTCCTCGGAAGTGAAGGGATTGAAGACGGATTCAGTGCCGTCGTGGTCTGGAAACATCGGCTTATCCTGCTGTGTCGCGGTGTTCAGCGCAGCTTGCGGAAGCAGTCCCGCAGCTCGCTGATCATCAGGTGTGGCTGTTCCAGGGCCGCGAAGTGGCCACCGACCGGGAGTTCGTTCCAGTGGATGAGCTGGGAAAATCGCTTCTCCGCCCAGCGCCGGCTGCTGCGAAAAATCTCTTTGGGGAAGATCGAACAGCCCACCGGCATGGTAATCGGATCGAAGTTGGGGCTGCCGAAGCTTTCCCAGTACAGCCGGGCGGAACTGGCGGCGGCGTTGTTGAGCCAGTAGAGCATCACGTTGTCGAGCAGCTCATCGCGCTCGATCACATGCTCGGGGTGTTTGAGCCCGTCCTGTTCACAGTCGGTCCAGGCGTAGAACTTCTCGATAATCCAGGCCATCTGGCCGACGGGTGAGTCCGCCAGGCCGTAGCCCAGGGTTTGCGGCCGCGTGGACTGCTGTTTCGAGTAGCCGGAATCCCACCGGTCGTAGTAGCCCATTGACTCCAGAGCGGCCTGTTCCTGCGGGCTGAGGTCGTTCATGGTGTCCGGGTCCGGTGCCACAATGGGCATGTTCACATGTATCCCGGCGCAGTGGGTGGTTTCCGTCAGGCCCATGCTCTGGGTGATCATGCTGCCCCAGTCGCCTCCCTGGGCTACATAGCGGTCGTAACCCAGGCGCGCCATCAGCTCACCCCACATGCGCCCGATCACTTCCACCGACGTCCCGGTGGCTTCGGGCTTGCCGGAAAACCCGTAGCCCGGGAGAGAGGGAATCACCAGGTGGAAGGCATCGGCGGCATCGCCGCCATCCGCCACCGGGTCCACCAGCGCATCGATAATATGGCGGAACTCAAGCACGGAGCCGGGCCAGCCGTGGGACACAATCAGTGGCATGGCTTCCGGGTGGGGCGAGCGAAAGTGAAGGAAATGTATATCCAGCCCGCGGATACGGGTGCGGAACTGGGGCCAGGCATTCATTTCCGCCTCGCAGCGGCGCCAGTCGTAGTCACTGGCCCAGTATTCCGCCAGCTCCCGGGTGTAACTCAGGGGTATGCCCTGGCTCCAGTCGTCACAGGTTTCCCGCTCGGGCCAGCGGGTCATCGCCAGACGCTGGCGCAGGTCGGTGAGAGCGGCCTCTGGGATGGCTATGGTGTAGGGTGAAATCTCTTCGCTCATGGTTTTCGTCCCCGAAGTGGACGTTAACCGTAGCCACAGCGGCCGCCCTATGCAAGCAGCCGCAAGGCTATCAGCAGTGGTGGTTCAGCTGCTCAGCCCGTGTGCATGGGTTGGGGGGGCGTTGCGTTCGGCTTTGGTCGGCCGCCTGCTCTGCTGCCGGGGAGCGGTGAAGTCCCGCAGGAACGGTTGCAGGGCTTCCCGCTCCGCCGCCTCGTCTTTGGTCTTGGCGAGCAGATGCGTGGTCCGCGGCTCCCGGTCCAGGAACAGCTTGCCTGTTACCTTGCCCGCCTCGCTGGCCACCGCCAGCCAGACGATGGTATCCGCGCCTTCCTCCGGACTGCGCAGAATGCGCCGGGTAAGCTTGTGGAATCCGGGTAGTGAGGTCTCTACTCCCGGGGTGTCGGCCCAGCCGGGGTGCATGGCATTGACGACGATGTCGTCGCTGGCCCAGGCCTCGGCCCACTGCTCGGTCAGCACCATCAGTGCCCGCTTGCAACGGGCATAGGCGACACTGCCGGAATAGCCTTCCTCCCGGGCGACCAGCTTGCCGACCCGCAGTGGTTGCGAGTACATGCCGCCGGACACCACGTTGACTACCCGGCCCTCTGGCGCTGCTGCGAGCAGCGGGCGCAGGCCCTCAGTAAGCCGATAGGGGCTCAGCAGCAACAGGGCAAAGCTCTGCTCGATACCTTCCAGGGTCTCGCCGCGGGGGTTGAACAGCGCACCGGCGTTGTTGATGAGCACGTCAATCGGCCGGCCCCGGCGCAGCAGGCGCTCGATCAGGCGCTGTACCTCGGCCATCAGGCTGAGATCAGCCACCTCGACAAAGATCGCCGTGTTGCCGGTTTCGCGCTGCAGTTCATTCACCAGCTCAGTCGCTTTGGCTTCGTTGCGAATGACCAGGGTAAGGGATGCCCCGCGCTCGGCCAGTGCCCGGGCGGTAGCCAGCCCCAGTCCGGAGCTGGCGCCCGTGATGACCACGTGTTTGTCGCCCATCCACGCCGACATCGGGTTCCAGTAGCGTTGCCCCTTGCTGTAGCCGCGACGACTGAAATGGGCGACGCCGGGCAGGATCCAGCGGTCGGCGCGGGCGCTGCTGGCGGAAATGGTCGGCGCGGGGTAGTCGTCCTCGAGAGCGCGTTTCATGCCCTGAACCGAGTTGTATCCCATCTTCTCCATGCCCTTGCGCAGCGCTCCCTGCGCCGGTCCCAGGGGGATCTTGAAGTTGAAACTGGCACGGTAGTCTATGTGGGTTCCCGTGGCTGTCTCGGAAAAATGAATGACATCGTCAACCTCGAACAGCCGACAGCTGCCGTGCAGCTCGATGGCCTTGTCGGGCTCCAGGTGGGTCACGGTGTAGAGCAGGTCCACGGAGCCCACTGGCATTTCGCAGGTGACGTTGAACCGTGTGCCCACGGCGACAGGGCCTGCGCTCAGCTTCTCTGCCGCGATGGCGGTAGCATCCCACTCGGCGGTAGTGCGGAAATCCTTGATATAGTCGAACGCCTCCCGGACCGGGCGCGGTACGTCTATTTTTTCATGCAGCACGATCATGTGCGTTCGACCTCTTTGGCTAAGTACCCGTTTATACGCCAGACTGAGCCACACAGATTTCTCCGCGGCCTGCTGCCAGTATAGACCCCCCGGCGCAGGTGCGCGGGGCGCGCCCGTCGCACGCGACAGGCTGAGGGTATAGAATCGCACTTTGCGGGCAACCATCGCCCGCACCTGGACAGGCAGTGGAGTGCACGATGCGAGGCTATGGCAGAGAATTTCCACGACCAGCGCAGCTGGCCCTCCTGTTGGCGCTGTGGGCACCGATGGCGCTGGCCCAGTACGACATCCAGACCCGTCTTCCCAGCTGCGCCTCGCTCAAGTGGTCGGATGCAGTCCACCAGAGCTACCCGGATATAGAGGCGATCTGCCAGGGTGTCTATGAAAAGGACGGTGTGCTGTATGCCCGGGCGGAAGTGGAGGTGCTGCGGGTTAGCGGCAACCGCCTGACCCTGCGCACGCTGCACACCGATGACAGCCGCGGTCACCAGACCAGTATGCGGGTGGGGCCGAACTGGCGGGCGCGGATCGACGGCAAGGATTATCGCGCCGGGGAGCTGATCGGCGGACAGCGTCTGACGGTGTACATTCCGCAGGACCGTTTCGCGTTTGCTCTTGATGGCGCAAGCGGTGTCGCCGAGTACGATGACACTCCTGCGGAGGGCGGTGAAGCCCCGGAGTAGCCTAGTCTTCCACCCAGACACGGCGCAGGGGTTCGCCGAAGTCGTCGTAGAGTGTCTTGCGCCGGGGCTGCGGCCGGCGGCTGCGCTTCGGCCCCGGGTTGCGTTTGAGCAGGGCCTTGCGGCGCTGCTCAATGGCGGCGACCACCTCCGGTACCAGGGTGCGCTCGGCCCGGGGTTCCAGAAACAGGCGGCGGGTCAGGTAAAGCGGTGCATCCAGCGGGTCCTTGCCGCTGATTCCCTGGGGTACGGATTCAACTTCTCCGCCCTTTTGCAGAAAGCGTCGAGTCTCGTTTTCCAACGCTTCCCGCAGCTCCGCCTTGCTTGGTGGTTTCTTCACAGTAATGAGCGCCTGCAGTGGGTTCCGACTGCTCGACCAAAATAGGCCAGTATAACGGCCCGGGCGCAGAATCATAGCTCGGCGGCGGCCCCCTGCCTCCGTTGTGCAGCGCGCCGGCATTCTGGTTTAATGCAGGCCTCGTTTACCCCGGAGTGATTCGATGGTCTGGTTTATCCTCGCGGTTCTGGTGCTTTTTGCTTTCAGTCTCCTCTTCCTGCGCGGGGAGGATCTGTCCCGCTACGATGCGCCGCCGCTGCCTGCACCGCAGGGCAAGCCCAGCCCGGAGCATGGAGCTGTACTGGCAAAGTTGGGTGAGTTTGCCAGCTCGGGACAAGCGCTTCGCGGCCGCGGCAGGTTGCAGGCGATACGAGGCTACATGGATTCGCTCAGCGACGGGATAGAATTCACCAGTCGGTTTCAGGAAGTTGCCGACGGCCAGTTGCGCGGGGAGTGGGTGCTGGCGCCGGGCTGTGATCCGCGCCGCCGACTGCTCTATATCCATGGCGGGGCCTGGTTTGCCGGGAGCCCCCGCAGTCACCGCGCCATCACCGACCGTCTGGCGCGCCTCACCGGCGCAGCGGTGTTGTCCCTGGATTATCGCCTGATTCCCGAGCACCGCCGTCGCGATGGGATTGAGGATTGCCGCAATGCCTGGCGCTGGCTACTGGTGAATGGCCCCGAGGGCCCCGAAGCACTGGACTACGGCATGGTGGCAGGGGATTCCGCTGGTGGCAGCCTGACCCTGGGCCTGCTGGCATGGATCCGCGACGAGGGGCTGAGGGCGCCGGACGCGGCCATCGCGTTCTCGCCGTCCACCGATGTCACCATGAGCGGACCCAGCATGCGCTCTAACCTGGCCACTGATCACATGCTCGGGCCGCTGTTTGGCAAGCTGGCGCGCATACCGACCATCCTGCTCCTGTGGCTGACCTGGTTCAATAATCGCATCCTGCCTGCGCACCCCGATGTCTCGCCCCTGCGGGGCAATCTCGGCGGTCTGCCGCCTGTCCTGGTCCAGGCCAGCGAACAGGAAATGCTCCTCGACGATGCCCGACGCTATGTCGCCCGCGCCCAAGAGGCCGGCTCCCCGGTGGAGTTGCAAACCTGGCCCCACATGGTGCACGTGTGGCAGATGTTTACCCCGGATCTGCCGGAGGCCGAGGAAGCCTACGCCAATATCGCCGAGTTCCTTGCCAGCGCGGGCGTTCCAGTAGCTGAGGGCGGCGATCTGTGAATACGCTGCGCTCGGTGCTGGTGTTCCTGTGGATGGTCATCAGCGTCATACCGATGGGTGTAGGGCTTATCGTGTGTTCGCTGTTCATGAGTGACACCCGGTTGTGGTGGACCTTTGCCGTGCCCTGGCTGCGGGGCGTTATTGCCGCCGCCAGAATAGTGGGGCTGGTACGGTACCGGATTCACGGTGCGGAGAACCTGCCCAATGCCGAGGATATGCGCCGCATTGTTCTCTGCCCGAAGCACCAGTCGACCTGGGAAACCTTTTTCTTTCCCAGTATGACGCCGCATCCGCTGGCCTATGTCTTCAAGCACGAACTGCTGTACATCCCGATTTTCGGCTGGTGCCTGGCGCGGCTGAAAATGGTGCATATTGACCGCAGCAAGCGCTCCGAAGCCTGGGGCAAAGTGGCCGCGCAGGGCAGGGTGCTGATGGACCGGGGCAAGTGGATCATCATGTTTCCCGAGGGCACCCGCACCGAGCGCGGCGGCAAGGGCAGCTACAAGACCGGCGCGACCCGGCTGGCAGTCGCAACCGGAGCCAGCGTCATCCCGGTAGCTGTCACCTCGGGGCGATGCTGGCCACGACGGTCCTTCGCCCTTCGTCCCGGAGTGATCGACGTGTCCATAGGGACACCGGTGTCGGCAGTGGACCGCCGACCGGGCGAGTTAATGGAGGAGGTCGAGCGTTGGATCGAGTCCGAAATGCGGCGTCTGGATCCCGAGGTCTACCATGCGTGAACGTCATGCCAGGATAGCCCTGGTCAGTACCGACCAGACCTTTGCCACCGGGCTGGTGACGGAGCTCAATCGCTGCGCCGCCGGCGAACAGCGCAACCCGCAGCAGTGCGAGCTGCAGTTTGTCCATGCCCGTGACGCTGTGGAAGCACACCGTCTGGCCAGCGAGGACGGTCTGTTGCAGGCTCTGGTATTTGACGCGGTCACCCTGACCGCGGCAGCGCAGGCCATTGCCGATGTGGCGCAGCTGCGCCCGGAACTGGATCTGTACCTGATGCCGGAAGCGGGCACGGACTACGGAGAGCTGCAGGTGGAACTGCTTGACCGCCTCGACAGCAAGCCGGCGCACCTGTACCGCCAGATAAGGACCGCGATTCAACGCCGCGCCCGCACACCTTTCGCTGACACCCTGCGCGACTATGTCTACAGCGCCAAGGACGCCTGGCACACGCCCGGTCACTCCGGCGGCGACAGCCTGCGCGACAGCCCCTGGGTCAGTGACTTCTACCAGATGATGGGCGAGCACATCTTCAATACCGATCTGTCGGTCTCGGTGCAATCCCTGGATTCCCTGCTGGAACCGCACAGCGTGATCCAGGAGGCGCAGGAGCTGGCGGCCCAGGCCTTCGGCGCCCGCCACACGTTTTTCGTCACCAACGGAACCTCGACCGCGAACAAGGTGATCATGCAGCAACTGCTGGGTGCCGGCGGCAAGGTCATTCTCGACCAGGCTTGCCATAAATCGGTGCATCACGCGGTGGTGCTGTTCGGGGCCGAGCCCGTTTACCTGGCGGCGTCCCTGAATCCCCGGTTTGGTTTCTATGGTCCGGTACCGCGCCAGCGGGTACTCGATGCAATCGACGCCCACCCCGATGCCCGGCTGCTGGTGCTGACCAGCTGCACCTACGACGGCTTCCGCTACGATCTGGCGCCGATCATCGCCCACGCCCACGCGGCGGGCATCAAGGTGCTGGTGGACGAGGCCTGGTATGCGCACGGTCGCTTCCACCCGGAGCTGCGCCCCTGCGCGCTCGACTGCGCGGCAGACTACGTCACCCAGAGCACCCACAAGATGCTCTCGGCGTTTTCCCAGGCCAGCATGATCCACGTCTCGGATCCCGACTTCGACGAGCATCGGTTCCGCGAGAATCTCAACATGCACACCTCGACCAGCCCCCAGTACGCGATGATCGCGAGCCTGGATGTGGCCCGCAAGCAGATGAGCATGGAGGGATTTTCCCGGCTCCAGGCCTGCTTCGACATTGCCGCCCAGCTGCGTGAGGGTATCAATCGCACCGAAGTGTTCCGGGTGCTGGAGCTGGCGGATATGCTGCCACAGGAGCTGGACGGTGACGGAATCCGCCTCGACCCCTGCAAGCTCAGCGTGGATGTGACCGCCTCCGGTTACTCCGCGCGCCAGTTGCAGCTGGCGCTGTTCGAGGACCACGGAATCCAGATCGAGAAGGTGACCCACAATACCCTCAGTATTTTGGTGACCCTCGGGGCGACCGACAGCAAGGTGCTGCGCCTGCTCAATGCCCTCAACAAGCTGGCGCAGAAGGCGCCGGCCTCACGGGGTGCAGCCGTTACCCGGCGCACGGTCACCCCGTTGCCCGCCCTCAGTGACTTTGCCTGCCTGCCCCGGGACGCCTACTTTGGCCCGTCCCGGGTAGTGCCCCTGAACGCCAGCGGTCGCGGCGTCAACGAAGCGCTGGTGGGCGCCGTCAGCGCGGACCAGATCGTGCCCTATCCACCGGGTATTCCGGTGCTGGTGCCCGGCCAGGTGATCACCAGCGATATCGCCCACTTTCTGTTCGATCTGCACCACGGTAACACTGGCATCGAGATTCACGGCCTGCTGGAGGAGGGGGAGGAGCCCTGCCTGCGCGTGCTGCAGGGGCTGGCCTGACACCGGCGCATGGTCTAGGCTATGCCATTTTTCGCGCGCCGGGACGAGTGTTCGGCGCTTTTGACCACGGAGGTGTATTAACCATGGCTATCCAGACACGACACATTGAATACCAGCACGAGGGCGTGACCTATGAGGGCATGCTGGCCTGGGACGATTCCGCCGCCGGGCCGCGCCCGGGGGTGGCGGTAGCCCATACCTGGGCCGGGCGCAGCGAGTTCGAGGAGCAGAAGGCCGTGGATCTGGCGCAGCAGGGCTACGTGGGCTTCGCCCTGGATATGTTCGGCAAGGGCGTTCGCGGTGAGGGAGCGGAGCAGTGCCAGGGCCTGATCGCGCCGCTGCTGGCGGATCGAGCCCTGCTGCAGGATCTGGTGACGCTGGCGATTGCCGTGATGAGTGAGCAGGCAGAGGTGGACGCCACACGGGTTGCGGCCATGGGTTACTGCTTCGGCGGCCTGACTGTGCTGGACCTTGCCCGCACTGGAGCCGATGTGCGTGGCGTGGTCAGCTTCCACGGCCTGTTCAACGCGCCCGACAATACGGCGGGCAACAGGATCGCAGCGAAGGTGCTTTGTCTGCACGGCTACGATGACCCGATGGCCACGCCGGACAGCCTGTTGGCGCTGGCGCAGGAACTGAGCGCGGCCGGCGCCGACTGGCAGGTGCACGCCTACGGCAACACCCTGCACGCCTTCACTAACCCGCAGGCCAACGATCCCGGTTTCGGTGCGGTCTACAACGCTGCCGCGGACCGCCGCTCCGCGCAGTCACTGCAGAATTTCCTGCAAGAGGTGCTGGCCTGACTCCCATGAAACTCTACGATTACTTCCGTTCCTCCGCCGCTTTCCGGCTGCGGATCGCGCTGAACCTGAAGGGGCTCGCCTACGAGTCCGTGGCGGTCAACCTGGTGACCAACGAGCAGCGCGATGCCGGTTTTCTCGCCCTGAACCCGCAGGGGCTGGTGCCTGCGCTCGCAACCGGCGACGGCGAGCTGCTGACCCAGTCGGTTGCGATACTCGAGTGGCTGGAGGAGGAGTACCCGGAGCCCCCGCTGTTGCCGCAGGACGCGTTGGGTCGAGCCCGGGTCCGGGCCATGGTGCAGGCCATTGCCTGCGATATTCACCCGCTGAACAACCTGCGGGTGCTGCGTTACCTGGTCAATGAGCTGGGAGTTTCCGAGGACGCCAAACTGGCCTGGTATCACCACTGGATCGCGCTGGGTTTTGCGGCCCTGGAGCAACAGGTCGGCGGTGAATGCTACTGTTTCGGTGATGCTCCCAGCCTCGCCGATGCCTGTCTGCTGCCCCAGATGTACAACGCCCGGCGCTTCGGCCAGGATCTGCAGCCCTATCCGCGGCTGCAGGCCATTGCCGCCCACCTGGAGCAGCTTCCGGCATTTGCTGCCGCCTCTCCGGAAGCGGTCGCCCCGGTCTGACCCCGGTCCCCATCGCTGGCACAGGTGAACCACCCAATGAATGACAGCCAACCCATACTCGTCGCTCACGCCCAGCACACCTGGCGGGATCGCGATGCCAGCCGCAGCCCGCTGGACGCCCTGGAAATCGTGTCTCGCAGCGCCCTGGCGAACGCAGCCTGTCGCGGCCTGCTGCAGAGCATCGACACCGTTGTGACTGTGCCGTCTCTCGCCACCCAGGTTCCGGATCTTGCGGGACTGACACCGGTCAACACCGGCTCTGCCCTGTGTCAGCGCCTCGGTTTGCAGGCCGAAACCTTCAGCACCGATGTCGGCGGCAACACCCCGCAGCTGATGGTGAACTATTTCGCTGACCGGTTGGCGGCCGGCACTTCAAAAGCTGTACTGGTGGCCGGCGGAGAGCTATTCGCCACCCTGTTTGCGGCCCTGTCCTCGGGCCAGGACATCAGCCACTGGCAGCTTGGCGGCGACCAGCCCGCAGTCCAGCTCGGCTCGCCGCGGGAACCGGCCAACGCGATTGAGCAGGCCCACGGCATGTTCGAGCCGATCAATACCTATCCCCTGTTCGAGAGCGCCCTGCGTCACGCCCGAGGCTGGGATCGCGAAACCCACTTGCAGCGACTGGGTCAACTGGTCAGCGGCATGAGTGCGGTGGCGGCACAGAACCCCTGTGCCTGGCGTCAGGAGTTCCTGACGCCGGAACAGGTGCTGGACACCAGCGCCGGCAACCGCATGATCACCTGGCCCTATACCAAGGTCATGAATGCGATCCTGGCGGTGGACATGGCAGCCGCTGTGATCATGACCACCGTCGGTGAGGCGCGGCGCCTGGGCATCGATTCTGAGCAGTGGGTCTATCTGCGGGGGGGGGCGGAAGCCAACGATATATGGAATGTCAGTGAGCGACCGGTATTGCATGAGTCCCCCGCGATTGCCGCTTGTGCCGGTGCCGCGCTGCACATGTCAGGCCTGTCCCTGGACGCGCTGGACCGGTTCGACCTGTACAGCTGTTTCCCCTCCGCGGTACAGGTGGCCTGCGAAGCCATTGGTCTTGCGCTCGACGACCCGCGGGGTGTCACTGTCACCGGTGGCCTGACCCTGTTCGGAGGCCCCGGGAACAATTACTCACTGCACGGTATCGCCGAAATGGTCGCGCAGCTGCAGGCTGGGAATGGGCGTCACGGCATGGTGACGGCCAACGGCAACTATCTCACCAAGCACGCCGTCGGTGTTTATTCCCGCGACCCGGGTGACTCTCCCTGGCCGCTGGCACGCCCGGACCTGCAAACCACGCTGGATGCCGCGCCCCGCTTGCGAGTGGACGCGGCCGCCAACGGCGTGGGTACCATTGACGCCTGTGCGGTGGCTTTCGACAGGGAGGGGCCGGGCAGGGGTATCGTTCTCGGCCGCATGGGCGACGGCAGCCGGTTTGTCGCCAATACCCCGCGGGGCGACGCCGCAGCACTCGAGCGCCTGCTGGCGGACGACCCGGTGGGTGAGCAGGGACGGGTGACGCCCGGTGACAGGGTGAACAGTTTCGAATTCTGAGTCACCCGGATTGCGGCGAACGCCGGTTGCGCTGGATCGGCCGGCAACCGCGCGGATTCGGTGGCAGTGGTTAGCCCAGCGCCTCGCCCATCGCGGCGATAACGCGGTCGATGTCGGCGGCGGACACATCGAGATGCGTGACCAGGCGGATGGTCCGGCCTGCGGGAATCAGGATTCCGGCAGACCTGAGCTGCGCCTGGACAGCAAGCCCCCGCTCTGCCGAGGCCAGCTCGATATGCACCATGTTGGTGTTCACCACGCAGCGGGCAATGCCGGGCAGCGCGATCAGGCCCGCGTGCAGGCGCGCCGCGTTGGCATGGTCCTCCGCCAGACGGTCGACGTGGTGGTCCAGGGCGTGATCGATGGCCGCGGCAATAATGCCGGCCTGGCGCATGCCGCCACCGACCATCTTGCGCCAGCGCCGGGCCTCACGGACAAACGCGTGCGTCCCCACCAGAACCGAGCCCATGGGTGCTCCCAAGCCCTTGGAGCAGCACAGGCTGATACTGTCTGCATCCGCGGCCAGTTCTGCAATGGACCTGCCGCTGGCGATCGCGGCGTTGAACAGGCGGGCCCCGTCGAGATGAACGCGCAGGCCGTAATGGTCTGCCAGGTCGCGGACCTGGGCGGTGTAGCCTTCGGGCATGACACGTCCGGCGTGGGTGTTCTCCAGCGCCAGCAGCCGCGAGCGGGCGAAGTGCACATCATCCGCCTTGATCGCAGCCTGCATATCGCTGAGGGCAACTGTGCCATCGGCCTGCACTGGCAGGGGCTGGGGCTGGATACTGCCCAGCACGGCGGCACCGCCGGCCTCATAGAAATAGGTGTGGTAGGGCTGGCCGACAATGTATTCGTCGCCGCGCTGACAGTGGCTCAGCAGGGCGACCAGATTGCTCTGGGTGCCGGTGGGCAGCAGCAGGGCGGCTTCCTTGCCGGCCAGGGCTGCAACCCGGGCTTCCAGGGCATTGACACTGGGGTCATCACCGAAGACATCGTCGCCCACTGCGGCGGCGGCCAGTACTGCCCGCATGGCTGGCGTGGGGCGGGTCACGGTATCACTGCGCAGGTCTATCAAGCTGTCCATGGCGCTCCTGTCGGCGGTGTGGTGAGCATTGGCAAAGAAGGCTGGACTATAAAGCAGATGGCCGGCGCTGCACATCTCCCGGGGAATACGTGCGGCCCGGTGTCACTTTGGGTCAATTTTTTTGCCGGCTGGCATCATTGTCTTCGCCGACGGCAGCTCTCACTATGCGTGTTCACATTCTGTTTCATTGAGCAACGAGGGTACCTATGACACATCCCGCCTATATCTACGATGCTGTGCGAACTCCGCGCAGCAAGGGCAAGGCCGGTGGCAGCCTGTACGAGGTGAAGCCGGTGGACCTGGGCGCTGGCCTGTTGCGGGCCCTGCAGTCCCGGCACGACCTGGACACGGCCTATGTCGATGATGTGGTCATGGGTTGCGTCACGCCCGTGGGTGAGCAGGGCTCCGATATTGCCAAGATGATCGTGCAGAACGCGGACTGGCACGAGTCGGTGGCCGGTGTGCAGCTGGACCGGTTCTGCGCCTCCGGTCTGGAGGCGGTCAACATCGCCGCGCAGAAAGTGGCCTCGGGCTGGGAAGACCTGGTGGTGGCCGGTGGCGTCGAGTGCATGTCGCGGGTACCCATGGGCAGCAATGGCGGGGCCATGGGGGGAGATCCGGCGTTCAGCCTGAAAACCGGTTTTGTGCCGCAGGGCATTGGCGCCGACACCATCGCCACCCTGGAAGGCTGGAGCCGCGAGGATGTGGATGCCTTTGCCCTTGAGTCCCAGCGCCGCGCGGCCCACGCACGGGACAGCGGTTACTTTGACCGCTCCGTCATCCCGGTACGGGATCGCAACGGCCTGGTGATCCTGCAGCGCGACGACTTTATCAAGCCCGATACCACTCCGGAAGGTCTGGCGGGGCTCAAGCCCTCCTTCGCCATGCCGGGGCAAATGGGCTTTGACGATGTGATCCTCGCCAAGTACACCACCCTGGAGAAGATCAACCATGTGCACACGCCGGGTAATTCCTCCGGTATTGTCGATGGCAGCAGCGCGGTCCTGATCGGCAGCGAACGGGCCGGCAAGGATCTCGGCCTGACGCCAAGGGGGCGTATCGTCGCCACCGCGGTGCTCTCCACCGACCCCATCATCATGCTGACCGGTCCCGGTCCTGCGGCGGAGAAATGCCTGCGCAAGGCGGGCCTGAAAACGTCCGATATCGACCTGTGGGAAATCAATGAAGCCTTTGCTTCGGTGGCCATGCGTTACATGAAGGATCTCGACATTGATCACTCGGTGACCAACGTCAACGGCGGCGCGATCGCCATGGGCCACCCGCTGGGTGCGACTGGCGCCATGCTGGTCAGCATCATGCTGGATGAGCTCGAACGCCGTGGTCTCAAGCGCGCCATGCTGTCCCTGTGTGTGGGCGGTGGCATGGGGATCTCTACCATTATCGAGCGTGTCTAGACAGCCAGCGAACAGGAAAAGGATCGAGTGACGATGAGTGTATTCAAATACGAGAAAGACGCCGACGGCATCGTAACCGTCACCATGGACATGACCGGACCGGTCAATGCCATGAACGAAGAGTACCGGCTGGCGATGGATGAGACCATCGCTCGCCTGGAGGCGGAACAGGGGCTGTCGGGAGTGGTTCTCGCCTCGGCGAAAAAAGTGTTTTTTGCCGGCGGCGACCTCAACGACCTGCTGGCGGCGCAGCCAGGTGATGAAGCGGCTTTCATGGCCGAAGGGGAGCGGGTCAAGTCCGGCCTGCGTCGGCTGGAGAAGTTGCCGGTACCGGTGGTTGCGGCCATCAACGGTGCGGCGCTGGGCGGTGGCTTCGAGATTGCCCTGGCCTGTAACTACCGTGTTGCCTGCGATGATCGCAACGTGCAACTGGGTCTCCCGGAAGTGAGCCTGGGCCTGCTACCCGGGGGCGGTGGAGTGGTGCGCATGGTCAACCTGCTGGGCCTGGAGAAAGCGCTGCCCTACCTGCTGGAGGGCACCCGCATGGATGCAGCTGCCGCTCTGGAGGCGGGTCTGGTACACGCGCTGGTGGAGTCGCAGGAACAGCTGGTTCCCGCGGCGAAAGCCTGGATAGTGGGGCAGTCGGACAAGGCCGACGCCGGCCTGCAGCCCTGGGACCGCAAGGGTTTCCGGCTGCCGGGTGGTTCGGTCTCGAGCCCACAGCTGGCGCAGCTCATTACCGTTGCACCAGCCATGCTGCGAAAGAAAACCCGCGGTCTCATGCCCGCGCCGGAGGTCATCCTCGACTGTGCGGTGGAAGCCGCGCGGCTGGACTTTGATACCGCCCTGAAAATCGAGTCGCGGGGCCTCACCTGGCTGGCGATGACGCCGGTGGCGAAGAACATGATATCCACGTTCTTCTTTGCCATGAATCGGGTCAATCGCGGTGGTAGCCGGCCCCCGGCCGTGCCGCCCCAGAGCGTGACCAGAGTGGGTGTACTGGGCGCCGGGATGATGGGGCAGGGGATCGCCTACGTATCGGCCATGGCTGGCATTGAGGTGGTGCTCAAGGATATTTCTGTCGAGGCCGCCGAGAAGGGCAAGGCTTATAGCGAGGCGCTGCTGGCGAAGCGCGTGCAGCGCGGCAAGATGACCGAAGAGAAAAAGGAGCAGGTGCTGGATCTGATCCTGCCCACGGCCAGCAACGACGATCTCGCTGGCTGCGACTTCATTGTCGAGGCCGTGTTCGAGAACCTCTCCCTCAAGCACAAGATAACCCGGGAACTGGAAGGGCAACTGGCCGCGGGCGGGGTCTGGGGCTCGAATACCTCCAGTCTGCCGATTACCGAGCTGGCCGCTGCCAGCAGTAAACCGGAAAACTTTATCGGCGTTCATTTCTTTTCGCCGGTCGACAAAATGCCGCTGGTCGAGATCATCTGTGGGGAAAAAACCAGCGACGAGACCCTGGCCAGGGCCTACGACTACGCCCGCCAGATCAAAAAGACCCCGATCGTGGTCAACGACTCCCTCGGCTTCTTTACCTCGCGCACCTTTGGTACCTATCTGGACGAGGGGGTGCGTATGGTGAAAGAGGGACTGCATCCGGTGCAGGTGGAGAATATGGGCAAGGCCGTGGGTATGCCCGTGGGGCCGCTGGCGGTCTATGACGAAGTAAGTCTGGAGCTGAGTATCAAGGCCCAGGCCACCTGGGAGGAGATGGGCGAGCTCGACAAGTTCGGGGACGGCAGTGTTGCCCGCGATGTCATCAACGCCATGGTCGGGGAGCACGGCCGCGGCGGCCGCCATCACGGGGGCGGCTTCTACGAGTATGCGGCCGATGGCAGCAAGGCGATTTGGCCTGGCCTGCTGGAACTGTATTACCAGCCCGGGATATCAGTGCCCGAGCAGGATATGCGGGACCGGCTGCTGTTCCGGCAGGTGATCGAAGCCCTGCGCTGCCTGGAATCCGGCGTCCTGCGCACCGTTGACGACGGCAATATCGGTTCCATTATGGGAATCGGCGCGCCGCCCTGGACTGGCGGCTTTATCCAGTTCGTCAATACCTACGGCGTGGAACGCTTCGTGCATCGCTGTGAGGATCTGGCTGCTGCCTACGGCGAGCGTTTTCAGCCGCCGGCGATAGCGCGACAGAAACTGGCGGCCGGCGAGCTGTTCGAATAAGTCCCGGGGGTAACTGTTTTCGCGGAACGCGCCAGCAGGTATCATGCCCGCTGATTTCCCGAGACTGTTGCCCCGATGCCTGATTTTCGATCGTCACCCGCCCGAGCTATCCTGGCCGGGCTGATGTTACTGCTTCTGCCTGCCGCCGGTGTGCAGGCGGAGACGCCGCCCCCTGCGGGCGCCTCCAGCGGCTTCTATCCGGTACCGCAACCCGATGAGCATCTCGTGGGGCGCCCGCAGACGACCACCGCGTCGGAAGAGGACACCCTGGTGCTGATCGGTCGTCGTTTCCGCACGGGCTATGGTGCCATTCGCGCCGCCAACCCGCTGGTGGACTCATGGTTGCCGAGGGAGGGTACGGAGGTATTGCTGCCCACCTGGCATATCCTGCCCGAGGCCCCCCGGGAAGGCATCGTGGTCAATACCGCGGAAATGAGGCTCTATCACTTTGAGGCGGCCAAGGGCGACCAGCCGGCCCGGGTCGGCGTCTACGCCATCAGTATCGGACGCGATGGCCGCGAAACCCCGCTGGCGGGTGCCCGGGTAACCAGAAAGGCAGAAAACCCGACCTGGTACCCCACGGAATCTATCCGCAAGGACCGTGCTGCGCGTGGCGAGCCGGTACCTGCAGTGGTGCCGCCGGGCCCAGCCAATCCATTGGGGACCCGCGCCCTGTATCTGAATTTGCCGGCCTACCTGATCCACGGCACCAATCGCGAGCTCGGTATCGGCATGCCGGTAACCGCAGGGTGCGTGCGCATGTACCCGGAAGACATCGAGTACCTCTATGACCGGGTGCCCGTTGGCAGCAAGGTGGAAATTGTGCACCAGCCGGTCAAGGCGGGATGGTCCGGTAACGTGCTGTATGTGGAGTCACACAATCCGCTGGAGGGCTTGGAGTTTACCCAGCAAGAGCGGCTGCAGCAGCTGCGTGCGGCCATTGCGCGCACGGTCAGTGACCGGCCGGATTTTACCGTGGACTGGGACAAGGTGCGTGATGCGGTGATGGAGTCGACCGGGGTGCCGGTGCCTGTAGGGCCGATCTGGCTGGTCGATGAAAGGCTGGGGAAAGAAGTCGTGCAGGAAGGCGGTGGTGTTACACCGGCTGGCTGATCACCGGTGGCAAAGAGCGTGGCCTGGCGGGGCATTCGCCACCGTCCAGGCCACCCACGGGAATTACTTCTGCATGGAAGTCTTGAACGCGCGGTCGATCTTGCTGTTGGCGTCGTCGGCGCTGCGCTTGGCTTCTTCAGCGGTACGCTTGGCATCATTGGCGGTGCGCTCTGCACTGGCCGCAGTCTGCTTGGCTTCGTCGGCGGAGCGCTGTGCTGCTTCAGCAATGCTGCGCACTTCGTCCAGTTGTGAGGTGCTGGCACAACCGGTTGCCAGAGCGGCGAATGCGGTGATTGCTACAGCCTTGATGAGCGTGGATTTCATTGTATTACTCCTTGAGCAGGGTTGGCCTGTCAGATCTAAGAAGCCACAAAGTGGCGGGTCACGTGCTAACTTCGAACTCCCGACCTCAGGTCCTGTGAGTCGAACCTATATAAAATACCATTGCAGGAGCATCGCAAACCAGTGATGAGAACGACGTTTAGGCGAATTTGTGCATTTTTGCTGCTTTTTTCGCTCCCTCAGGCGGTCCTGGCCTTTACCCAGGTCGATACAGTGCTGGTTGTGAAGTCGGAGCGAATGCTCTATCTCAAGTCCAACGGGGAGGTCCTGCGCCAGTATCCAGTGGCGCTGGGGCCAGTGCCCCGGGGGCACAAGCAGCAGGAAGGGGACGAACGCACACCAGAGGGCCGCTATATCCTCGATTACAAGAATTCCGAGAGCCGCTTCTACAAGTCGATTCGCGTTTCCTATCCCAATCAGCGCGATCGACTGCGGGCACTGGAGCTGGGAGTCAATCCCGGGGGCAACATCATGATTCACGGCCAGCCCGAGGGCGCGGAGGAAGGCGCCCAGCTGTTCAACTGGACCGATGGTTGCATCGCGGTCAGCAACGAACACATGGATGAGATCTGGCAGATGATTACAGTTGGGACGCCGATCGAAATTCTGCCTTGAGGGTACCGGGCGGCCCGGGTATTCAGGGGCCGTTGCAGGCTGGGGGCAGGGGTGGCGATGTCGCCGGGCGCCTGCTGAGCGCGGCCGCCAGGGCGGCGTCCCGCCCGTAAATGTCCGGGCGCAGGACCAGTGTGCCGCGGGCATCGAGGTCTGCGGTCCAGTAGTCCATCAGCAGTGGTACCGGGGCCAGCAATGGCAGGTCGCTGGTGGTACCGCTGGCGAGGCGGCTGGCCACCGCGGCCGGGTCATACTGCCGGTTGCTCCGCAGCATTTCCTCCGCCAGCGTCATCACGTCTTCCACTCGCACACAGCCGGAGCTGTCCGTGCGCTGGGCGCGAGCGAACAGTTGTTTGCCGGGGGTGTCGTGCAGGTAGACACTGAACGGGTTGGGGAAACGGATTGCGATCCGCCCCAGGGGGTTGTCGGGGCCCGGCAGCTGCCGCAGGATAATGGCGCCCGGGCGCTGCCAGTCGATTGTCTCCGGATCCAGTTGGCTGCCCTGCGCATCCAGTACCCGGAGATTCTGTTCCTGCAGATACTCGGGATTGGCGCGGATAGCGGGCAGCTTGTCCTCGCGGAAGATGGTGGGCGGCACGGTCCAGGAGGGGTTGAGGGTGAAATGGCTGACCGCAGAACGCAGGGACGGCGTTTGCCGCAGGCTCCTGCCGACGGTGGCGCGGGCGTGCCACTGGAGCTGATTGTCCCGGTAGTACGCGATATTTGCGGCGGCGATGTCAACCACAATCTGGTGTGGGAGCTGTTCGTGCTGGAGCCAGCGCCAGCGTTCCAGGTTGGCCTCGAGCTGGGCGCGTCGCTGCGCGTGAGTCTGGTTGAGCGCCGCCAGCGTGGCGGGCCCGACAATTCCGTCGACCGCAAGCAGGTGCCGGTGCTGGAAGGCTTCGACGGCGAGCGCCAACTCGCGGTCATAGCGCAGTTGGTCGACACCGCTGCCAGCGGCAGGCAGAAAGTTTTCGGCTCGCAATCGTGCCCGCAGCAGTGGAACTCGCGGGTCGCTCTGGCCGGGGCGCAGGAGTCTGCCATCGGGTAGTTGTTGCCAGGGCGCTGCATTTTCCCGCCCCGGCAGGGCCACCAGCGCTTCGCCAAGGGCGCGGTAAACAGGCAGCTCAGGCCGCGCCAGCGCGATCGCCGTCGCCGGCTCCCGGGCGAAAGCTGGCGCGCTGCCCAACAGGCTGCGGCGGGCACCGGCGAGGCTTGTCGGGCGCTGGCGCCACAGCGGCTCTATGGTCTGGCGGTCGAGCGCGCCGAATCGCAGATCGAGCTGGGCCTGCAGCCAGGCAGCGGTCATCGCGAGCTCGCGACAGAATTGCCTGCCAGCGCTGAAGCCGGTCGCCGGGGCCAGGTATCTGTCGGGATCAAGGCCATCGGCTGCCAGGCCGGCCAATGCCCGCTCCCAGGCGGTACTGGCGGCGGCCTCGTTCCAGAGGGGGCGATAATCCCGTGCGGCGTAAAACGCAGCCAGTTCCGCCACTGTCAGCGACCCGCCGACAGGCGGATCCGGATGTGTCGCCAGCACCTGTGCAAGGTGGGAGCGCAGGGCGGTCGGGGTCGCTGGCGGTTCTGTGGCGGCAATCGCCGCGTTCATCGCGCAGCAGAGCAGCAGCGCGCAGATGGCCAGGATCTGCTGGCCATCTGCGCGGGAATGAGTTAACCTGTTGTTTTGCATACGGAAAGCTTACCATGCCCGCAAGCATGCAACGCTCGATTCGGATGGTATTCTGCACTATTGCGCTGTTGGCAGGCTCTCTGCCTGCAGTTGCGTCCGCCAGTGCGGGGCTCTTCAGTGAGCTCACCAGTATCGCGCCCACGCTGGACCGCAAAGTGCTGCGCAGGGCGGTATCCGCTATGGAATGTGCCCTCGCCGGTGGTGCTGGCAACGCCGAGCGCCTGGCGATCATCGATTTTTCCCTGCCCTCGACCGAGCAGCGCCTGTGGATATTCGATCTGGAAGCCAGGGAGTTGTTGCTGCATGAACTGGTGGCCCATGGCCAGGGGTCGGGGCAGAACATGGCCTCGCAGTTTTCCAATGTATCCGGCAGTCACCAGTCCAGCATTGGCCTGTTTCGCACCAGCGAGAGCTATTACGGTCGCCATGGCTATTCCCTGCGCATGGACGGCCTGGAGCCCGGCGTCAACGATCGCGCCCGGGACCGCGCCATCGTGATTCACGGTGCAGACTATGTCGATCCGTCCTGGATCGATCGCCAGGGCCGAATCGGGCGCAGCCACGGCTGCCCGGCGGTGCGCAAGGAAGTGGCGGGGGAGGTTGTCGATACCCTCAAGGATGGCCAGTTCCTGTTCTCCTGGTACCCCGATCCTGAGTGGCTTGCCAGCTCCAGCTACCTTAACTGCCAGAGCAGGACTGTCGCCAGCTTGCAGTAACTGCCCTTGCGCTGTTCGTCGTTCCCCCATCGAGGCCCGGGGGGGCACCCGTGAGCATTCGTTTCAGCTTGGGTTGGGCTCAGGTGTTCGTTGCCTTCCTGCTCAGCGCTCAGGCCTTCTTCACGAATTCCGACTTCAATTTCATCGCGCCGATACCATCGATCTTGCAGTCGATATCGTGGTCGCCGTCGACCAGGCGAATATTCTTGACCCGGGTGCCGACCTTGACCACCAGGGACGAGCCCTTGACCTTCAGGTCCTTGATAACCGTCACGGTGTCGCCGTCCTGCAGCGGGTTGCCGTTGGCGTCGCGGAATACAGTATCCGGATCATCCGCCGCCGCATCGGTTGCCGTCCACTCATGGCCGCATTCGGGGCATACCAGCATTGCCCGGTCTTCGTAGGTAAAAGCCGAGCCGCAGGCGGGGCAGGGTGGCAGCGCTGTCATGATAATTCCTTGTGATCGCGAGCAAAGCCGCAATTATCGCACAGGCCAGCTGTCAGCTGGCCATTGTCATCAGCGATGCATTGCCACCAGCGGCGGTGGTGTCAATGCTCACGGACTTTTCCACCAGGGTCTGCTGCAGCAGGGTGGCAGGTGCCACGCAGCTGATCAGCGGCAGAATCGGGCCGTCACGGGTCGCCAGCTCCTGCGCCACCGCGTGCAGGTGCCGGCTGCGAGCGTGAACCATCGCACCCGCCAGGCCGGGAGCGTGCAGCAGCTGGCTGGCCCCGGCCAGCGGCTGCAGGGCGAACAGCGAGCCGGGCACGCCCGAAGCCACCATCGCCTGCACCAGCGCCTGCCACTCCGGCAGCAGCTCTTCCGTTGCCAGGCCTGCCACGCTGTTGCCCGCGACCAGTGCGGAAACCGCCGCCATCAGATACTCCCCGTTGCAGCGATCATCATCCAGCACCAGCAGCAGGCAACCGCGGGATTCCAGGTACAGGCAGTTCGATTCCCCGGTAGGCCCCGGCAGGACCCGCGGCGATTTGAGCAGGTCAACCGCATAGCGCAGCTGCTCGCGCACGGCAGTGAGGGTGTGCTCCAGAATCAGCGGGTTGCCATCCTGGCGTCGGGCATAGTTGGCCAGGAACTGGCGCAGGATCGATACGCGATCATTGATGCTGCGCCGTGCCCAATCCCGCCCCGCCTTTTGCACATCCTCCAACAAGCGCATGTCGCTGTCGCGGTCCGGGGCAGGCAGCGGACACTGGCCGGAGGCATTCTCCGCTTCCTCACCGGTGGTGACCAGGCGCGACAGGTACTGGGGGCCACCGGCCTTCGGGCCGGTACCGGACAGGCCGCGACCACCGAAGGGCTGGACGCCGACAATGGCCCCGATCATGTTGCGGTTGACGTAGATATTGCCGGCCTGCACGCGCTCGGCCGCGCGGTTGCAGGCCTCCTCGATACGGCTGTGAATACCGAAGGTGAGGCCGAAGCCGGTCTGGTTGATCTGGGCGAGTACGTCGTCGAAGGCATCGGCCCGATAGCGGATGACATGGACGATGGGCCCGAACACTTCCTTTTCCAGCAGTGACAGGTTGCTGATTTCATAGAGTCGTGGCGCAAAAAACGTGTGTTCGCCCGGCTCGGGAATGTCCGTGCTGTACAGCAGGCGCCCCTTTGCTTCCAGATAGCGCACATGGTCCTCGAGGCCGCGCAGGGCCTTGTGGTCGATTACCGGGCCGATGTCGGTGGACAGCAGCGCGGGGTCTCCCACCCGCAGTTCGCGCATGGCGCCGATGATCATCTCGATGACCTTGTCGGCAATGTCTTCCTGTAAAAACAGCACCCGCAGCGCCGAGCAGCGCTGGCCCGCACTCTGGAAACCGGACGTGACGACATCGCGCACGACCTGCTCCGGCAGGGCTGTGGAGTCCACCACCATGCAATTCTGGCCACCGGTTTCCGCGACCAGCGGCACCGGCGCATCCGGACGCGCCGCCAGCTGCCGCGCAAGCCAGGCGCCGGTGACGGTCGAACCGGTAAACATGACTGCCTTGATCCGCGGGTCCGGTACCAGCTGCTCACCGACCGCCTTGCCCTCGGCCACCAGCAGCGCCACCACGCCCGTGGGGAAACCACAATCCTGCATCAGCTGCAGCGTGCGCAGGGCGACCAGGCTGGTTTGCTCCGCGGGTTTGGCGACCACCGTATTGCCCGCAGCGAGTGCGGCGCTGACCTGGCCAAGGAAAATGGCCAGGGGGAAATTCCAGGGGCTGATGCAGAGCACGACGCCGCGCGGTGCCAGGCCCTGCGCGGCAAACCCGGCTTCTTCGGCGCGGGCGGCGTAGTAGCGCAGGAAATCTACTGCTTCCCGCACCTCTGCAACGCCGTCGGGAATGGTCTTGCCGGCTTCCTTGCAGCACAGCGCAATCAGCTCATCCCGGTGCGCCTCCAGCGCTTGCGCAAGCCCGCGCAGCAGATTGGCCCGGTCCGCTACCGGTGTTGCGGCCCAGCCGGCGAACGCGTCCTGCGCGCTCGCTGCGGCTGCTTCGATGGTGGCACGGTCGGCAAGCGCAATCGTGCCGACAAGCTCGGCGTGATCTGCCGGGTTGCGCACGTCCCGCTGTTCGGCACCGGGTGAGGGCGCCAGCGGCAGGGTCCGCACCCACCTCTGCATGCCCTCGCGCGCGGCAATCAGGGTCGGCGCGTCGCTGAGGTCCATGCCCGCGGCGTTGGCGCGCTCGGCGCCGTACAGGTCGGCCGGCAGGGGGATGTTGGGGTTCGCCGGCTGGCGCCAGCTGCGGACGGTTTCCACCGGGTCTTCCAGCAGCGCCTCGACCGGAATGTTCTCGTCGACGATATTGTTGACGAAGGAGCTGTTGGCACCGTTTTCCAGCAGGCGCCGCACCAGATAGGCCAGCAGATCGGCGTGCACACCGACCGGGGCGTACACCCGGCAGGGCACCTTTTCGTTTGCGACCACCTGGTCATACAGGGTTTCACCCATGCCGTGCAGGCGTTGGAATTCGTAGCCCGAGCGCTCACTGTCCAGCTCCAGAATGGTGGCAACAGTGTAGGCGTTGTGTGTGGCGAACTGTGGATAGAGGCTGTCGCGGCAAGCGAGCAAACGGGCGGCACAGGCCTGGTAGGAAACGTCGGTGCTGGCCTTGCGGGAAAACACCGGGTAGCCCTCCAGTCCTTCGACCTGGGCCAGCTTGATCTCGGTGTCCCAGTAGGCGCCCTTCACCAGCCGCACCATCATCCGGCGCCCCACTCGCAGGGTCAGCGCCCGCAGCCAGTCGATGACGAACAGGCTGCGCTTCTGGTAAGCCTGTACAGCTATCCCGAAGCCCTGCCAGTCGCCGAGATCGGGGTCGGCAAACACCGCCTCGATGATATCCAGTGACAGCATCAGCCGGTCGGCTTCCTCGGCATCCACGGTAAATCCGATGTCGTGCCTTTTCGCGGCCAGTGCAAGGGTTTTCAGCCGTGGCACCAGCTCAGTCATGACCCGATCGCGCTGGGCGAATTCGTAGCGGGGATGAATTGCCGACAGTTTTACCGAGATTCCGGGGCTGACTTCCGGTCCACGGCCGGCAGCGGCCTTGCCGATCGCTTCGATAGCACTCAGGTAGCTGTCGAAATAGCGCTGGGCGTCGGCGGCGGTACAGGCGGCTTCCCCAAGCATGTCGTAGGAGTAGCGGTAGCCTCGCTCTTCGGGCCCGCGGGCGCGTTCCAGAGCGCGGTCGATGGTGGTGCCCATTACAAACTGGGTGCCCATGATCTGCATCGCATAGCGCACCGAGGCGCGGATAACCGGCTCGCCCAGGCGCCCCATGGTTTTCTTCAGCAGGCCGAACTGGCGCGGGTTGTCCTCGTCATTGTAGTTCACCACCTTGCCGGTCAGCAGCAGACCCCAGGCCGAGGCGTTGACGAACAGTGAGTCGCTGTTGCCGAGGTGGGAACTCCAGTCGCCGTCCGCCAGCTTGTCGCGGATCAGGCGGTCCACCGTGAGCCGGTCGGGGACCCGCAGCAGCGCTTCTGCCAGGCACATGAGAACGATGCCTTCCTCGGTAGAGAGCGCGAATTCCTGCAGCAGGGCGTCAACGCCGCCCTTGCCGATCTGGGCCTTGCGGATGTTGATTACCAAGGCGCGGGCACGCTCCCAGGCGCGACTGCGGGCGGCCTGGCTGATGTCGGCAATGGGCAGCAGATGCGCCAGCACCTCGGCTTCGTCCCGACGGTAGAAGGCGTTCATTGCCTGGCGGATCGGGTCTTCGGTCTCGAGTGAATCGGTAAATAGCACAGCGCTGCTCCTGCTCTCAATATCGGGGCATTGTAGTCAGCCGGGCGCAGAATGAGCTGTTTTATTTTGATGCTGTTGTGCATTATATTCTGCCTAAATCGAATTTACCGGAATAAAATATGGCAAATTCCGCACCAAAGAAGCATGTAAGTAATGCGATGGGCGTAGACAGAATCGATCTCCAGATTCTCGCCTTACTCCAGGGCGACGGTCGGATGTCCAATGTAGAGTTGGCCCGGCGGGTGAACCTCAGCCCCAGTCCCTGTCTCGAACGGGTGCGACGGCTGGAGGCGGCAGGCTTGATATCCGGCTATAGCGCCCGTCTGGATGCTGCGGCGCTCGGCCTGGGCACCAGCGCGTTCATCCAGGTTACTTTGGACAGGACCACCGCAGAAGTGTTTGATCGCTTTCGCGATGAAGTTGTACTTATTCCGGAAGTGGCCGAGTGCCACATGGTGGCCGGGGGGTTTGACTACCTGCTGAAGCTGCGCCTGAGCGGGATGGACGCGTACCGAGCTGTGCTGGCCCGGATTGTCGATCTGCCGGGCGTCGCGCAAACGCATACATACGTGGTTATCGAAGCGATAAAACAGGATCGCGGTGTTCCACTGGGCACTTGATACTCCGGGGGCGCAGTGCATGCGCTGCCGCTGGAGTGCCAGTTGCGCCCTGGCTCAGGCCACTGCCTCAAAACGGTTTGCAGCGACATTCTTGACCACCTTGTCGGCGTCGAACACCTCGCCGTTCATGGCGATATAGACCCCGGGCGGCTTGCTCTGCACGGCACCGATAGCGCAGCCGATATTGAAAATGGCATCGGACTGGGCAAAGGCAGCCGGCTGCAGGGCGCCGGTCAGGACGATGCACTTGTCGGTAATGCCGGTCAGGGCGCGGGCTGTGGTGACCATGCCATCGGTGCCGTGGGTAATCAGCACGCACTGTTCCGCACAGCGCTCGGCGGCGGCGCGAATGGCGGCGCGGTCGCTATCGGTCATGTCCAGGCTGTCCTTGCGCATCGCGGATTCCACGGTCCAGGCGAAGCCTGCGCCCATCCGCTGCAGCAATTCGCCGATTACCGGTTCACCCACCTGGTAGTCGCTTTTCGCATCGAAATAGATTTTATCGATGGTGCCGCCGGTAGTGATGATGTGCAATTTCATGAATTCGGTGCCGTGGGCTGGAAGCGATCGCTCATTATAGCGGCAGGCTCCGGCGCTGGGTACTCGCCCCCCATGGCCGTATTCAGCGCGTTGCACAGGGTCCGCAGGATTTGTATCCGCGCGTAGCGTTTGTCGTTGCCCGCAACCAGGGTCCAGGGCGCGAATCCGGTGCTGGTATGCGCCACCATATCCTCGACTGCAATTTCGTAGTCGTTCCAGCGCTGCCGGTTGCGCCAGTCGTCTTCGGTGATCTTGTACTGTTTGTGCGGCTTTTTCTGACGATCCTCGAACCGCCGCAGTTGCTCCTCCGGGGTGATATGCAGCCAGAATTTCACCAATACACAGCCGTGGGCAACCAGCTGGCCCTCGAACTGGTTGATTTCATGGTAGGCCCGACGCCAGGCGTCCATCGGCGTCAACTGTTCAACCCGCTCCACCAGTACCCGCCCATACCAGGAGCGGTCAAACAGCGTCGCCCGGCCGTCCCTCTCCAGCTTGCGCCAGAAGCGCCAGAGGTAGTGATGGGCGCGCTCTTCATCGGTTGGCGCCGCATATTGCACGACCTGGTACAGTCGCGGGTCGATAGCGGCGGTGACGCGGCGAATGGCAGAACCCTTGCCGGCCGCGTCCCAGCCTTCAAAGACGGCGACCAGGGAGCGCCGCCGGCGGTGGGCCAGCCAGGCCAGGTCCTGCAGGTGACGCTGCTGCCGGTGGAGCTGGATCCGGTATTCGTCCTTGTCGAGGGTGAGGTCGGCAGGGACGCCGGCCAGCACGGTGGGCTGGTCTCGCCCGGGCGCTGAAGCCCTGTAGTTTGCTGGCGCGCTGGCAGGTTTGGCGCTGCGATTGGCGCGCTCCTGCAGCGCCCGCAGGATGATCTCGCCGCCGGTGATCTCCCGGTACAGGCGATCATCTGCCTCGATCAGGTGCCAGGGCGTGTGTCCGGTATCGCTACCGAGGAGTATCTGCTCCGCAGTCGTCAGGGCCCGGGGATACATATCCCACCAGTGTCCCGCATAGGCGCCCACCCTGGGGTTTTGCTGCAGTCGCGGTGCCTCCTCATCCAGCTGGTGGCGCTGGGTCTCGCGGGTCACGTGCAACCAGAGCTTGATCAGCAGCGCGCCATCGTCGTAGAGCATGCGTTCAAAGGCGTTGATTTCCTCCAGCTGGACCTGGAGATCGCGCATCCCCAGTTTGCCCTCGGTGGCGTCGTGCAGAGGTCGGGTGTACCAGGAGCCCAGGAAAATCCCGGTCTTGCCTTTGGGCGGCAACTTGCGCCAGAAGCGCCAGAAAAACGGCCGCTCCTCCTCTTCATCGGAGTGCATCCAGATAGCGCTGGTCTCGATCCGGCGAGGGTCCATCCATTCGTTGAGACGGTGGACCAGAGTGCCCTTGCCTGCGCCGGGCAGGCCCGCGACCAGGATGATCACAGGGTAGTCGCGTTCCGCCTGGTCGAACTGCGCTGCCAGCAATTTCTGGCGCAACTCCAGTTCACGGGCCTTGTATTCATCCGGCGAGAGGAACTTGCCGGTCTCCAGCGCCTCAAACATGTTCAGGGATGCTCCTTGGTATCCGCCGCCGTGCCAGCATAGGCTTGTACGCCACGCCCCGTTATAATCATACGCACTTCATGGAGATAGTCAGCATGGGCTTTTACGAACGGCACATTCTGCCGTATTGCATAAACTGCGCCTGCGGCAGCAAGCCGATAATGCAGCAGCGTGAAAAAATTGTGCCCCTGGCACAGGGTACCGTGCTGGAGATCGGCATCGGTACCGGCCTCAATCTGCCGTTTTACGATCCGGCCCGGGTCCAGCGACTGATCGGCCTCGATCCCTCGGAGAAATCCTGGGAGCTGGCGGGCAAGCGGGCGGCGCATGTCGATTTTGCAGTCGAGTTTATCGGCCTGCCGGGGGAGGAGATCCCGCTGGCTGACAACAGTGTCGATACCATTGTGGTGACCTTCAGCCTGTGTACCATCCCCGACCCCGTTGCGGCCCTGAAAGGCATGGCACGGGTGCTGCGCCCCGATGGCCAGCTGCTGTTCTGCGAGCACGGCAGGGCACCTGACCCGGAGGTGGTGCGCTGGCAGGATCGACTCAACGGCTTCTGGCAGGCGCTGGCGGGGGGCTGTAACCTGAACCGCGACATCCCCGCGCTGCTGGCCGCCGGGGGGTTTGTGACCGATAGACTGGAAACCATGTACCTGCCCGGAACCCCGCGGTTTGCGGGATTCAATTACTGGGGTCACGCACGCCTCGCCAGCGAGCACTGACGGTTGATTTCATCGCGTCGCTTCCAGGACGGGGTCCTGTTGCTGGCATTGCTGCTGCTCGCCGCTCCGGGGCACGCGCGACCGACGCTGGAGTACCGGGTTGAGGGCCTGGAGCGCGATCAGCGAGCCAACGTGGAGGCGTGGCTGGGGGTGCCGCCGGAGACCAAGTCCGCCCGGGCGAATTTCGTGACGTCTGCGCGGGATCGCGTGGAGCGCAGTCTCCAGGCCCTGGGTTACTATCGCGCCGATGTCGATGTCAACCTCGACCGGCAGCAGGATCCCTGGCGCATGGTGATCACGGTTGAAGCCGGTTCCCCGGTCACGGTCAGCGTCCTGGACCTCCAGCTCAGCGGCGGCGCAGAGCTCGACCCTGCCTTTGCACGCCTGCTAGCCAGCAAACCGCTGAACGCGGGCGATATCTTCCACCACGGCCACTATGAGTCCCTGCGCAATTCGCTGCTGAGCCTGGGGCAGCGGCGCGGCTACTTCGACGGCCAGTTGCAGGCGCGCTCGGTTGAGGTTGAGCCCACCGCCGGCGAGGCCCGGGTGCAGCTGCACTACGCCAGTGGCGAGCGCTATCGCATCGGCGAGGTGCGAATGGATGAGGAGGTCATGAGCCGGGACTTGCTGGTCAAACTGCAGAATTTCGAGGAGGGCGCCCCCTACGAACTGGGTACCCTGCAGGGCCTGCAGGCGCAGTTGCAGCGGACCGGCTACTTCTCCGCCATTACCCTGCGCCCGGCGCTGGAGGAACGCGCCGCTGGCGAAGTCCCGCTGGATCTGGAGTTGTTTCCCGCCAAGCGTCACACCATCGACGTGGGCATAGGCTTCAGCACGGATACCGAGGAAAGAGTGTCGCTGACCTGGCGCACGCCCAAGGTGAACCGCTTCGGGCACAGCCAGGAAACCCGCCTGGAGTACTCCGCAATCAATCCCAGCGGGCGTTTTACCTACAATATCCCACTCACGCACCCGCTGAACGACGTGCTCCAACTCGGGCTGCGGGTAGAGCAGAACGAGTTTGGTGATCTGGAGAGCCGCCAGCAGGAGGCGCAGGTACGGCGGGAGCAGCGATTCGGCAACTGGATCCTCAGCTATCACCTGCGGTTTCTCAATGAACAGTGGGATGCGGGTCCGGTGGCTGGCAATGAGGATTACCTGCTGCCCGGTATCTCCATTTCCCACAAGCGTCGCGATGGCCCCCTGGTCAATCCCACGCGCGGCTTCAGCCAGTTCTATTCGGTGGAAGCCACCTCCAGTTACATGGGGTCCAGCGTCGACATGACGCGTCTGTACGCCAACTGGATCTACGTTCTCCCGCTGGCGGAGCGGCACCGGCTGGTGGCCCGTGCGGAGGCGGGCGCCGCACTGCTGGGAGATGGTCAGCGGGACGACCTGGCGCCGTCGCTGAGCTTTTTCGCCGGCGGCTCCCAGAGTATTCGCGGCTTCGGCTATCAATCCATAGGCAACGAGGTGGACGTGCTCCTCAGCGATGGCGAGGAGCGCGAGTTCGTTCTCGGTGGCAACCGGCTGGCGGTGGCCAGTCTGGAATACCAGTATGCTTTCCTCAAGGAATGGCGCGCGGCGGTTTTTGTCGACGGCGGCGATGCGTTCGATGAGGGTGAGTTCGATGCCAATTACGCGGCCGGCCTCGGCGTCCACTACATGACGCCGGTGGGCGCCATAAAGCTGGAGCTGGCGCGCAGTCTCAGTGAGGAAAATCCAGGCTGGCGGGTGCATATCAATATCGGGGCAGAGTTTTGAAGCGCCTCGCCCGCGGTTTTTTCCTGCTGCTGGTGCTGCTGCTGGCGCTGGTATTGGCGGCGCCGTTTACCGCGTCCGGCACCCGGCTGCTGCTGGCACTGCTGCCCGCGTCGGGTCCCCTGCAGGTCGACTACCACAGTGGCCGGCTGGCCGGGGAGTTTCGCCTGCGGCGGTTGCAGCTGGTCACGGCGGATATCGAGCTGCAGCTGACCGATCTGCACGCAGAGCTGAAGCCGGCTTGCCTGTGGCAAAGCAGGTTCTGCTTCACGCAGCTTGAGCTGGGCAAGCTCGCGCTGGAGGTGTTGGCGGGCGGCGATGACAGCGCCGCGGCCGCAACGTCCACTGACCCACTGGTGCTGCCCGTGAGTGTGCGGGCGCCGCGAGTGGGTATTGCTGACCTGCAGCTGCGCTGGCCGGGGGGCAGCTGGGAGCAGCAGCGGGCAAGCCTCGGGCTGGAGCTGGATGAGTCCGGCATATATCTCGACCAGGTAGTGGTTGCCGCCGGCCTGCTGACTCTGGCGGCGGCAGCGGAGGACGACGCTCCCCCGAAGCCCGAGCCGCTGCGGCTGCCGGAAGTTGGCCTGCCGCTGCTGCTGGCAGTGGAGAGCCTGGAGCTGCAGTCTCCCAGGCTGCGGATGGGCGAGGTTGAACAGGGGCTGGAACGGCTGGCACTGAGTCTGCGCTGGCAGGGGACGGAGCTGGTGGTGGCTGATCTCGAAGCTGACAGCGATGAGTGGGGCGCCCTGGCTCTGGCCGGTGAACTCGACATGGCCGGAGACTGGCCCCTGGCGCTTGAGCTGCTGGCGACACCCGCGCCCGATGTTCTGCCGGAAGCGCTGCGGGGTCGCTCCTTCGCCCTGCGCCTGGATGGAGAAATGGATGCCCTGAAGCTTGCGCTTGATATGCCTGGTGAGCCGGCCTTGCAGCTTGCCGCGGAGGTGAACCTGCTGGATCCAGCGCTGCGCTTTGTGGCCGATGCCCGCCTGCAGGGGGAGGAGGGCATTGCGCTGGCGGAATACCTGCCGGGATTGCCACAGGAACTGGCGGCCGCCAGCCTGAACCTGCCGCTGGCAATGACCGCGGAGGGTACTCTGCAGGCCCAGGCGATATCCCTGCAGACGCGGCTGCAGGAGGTCGGCTACCCGGCGCTTGACCTGCGCCTTGCCGCTTCCCACGCCGCGGGACTGGTTACGGTGCAGGAGTTGCATCTCGCCGGCGGCGAAGGTGAGGGCAGCCTCAGTCTGGCGGGAACGCTGGAATACGGCGACGCCTTGCGCTGGCAGGCAACACTGCAGTCGCCGGGCATCGCGCTACCGTCCCTGAGCGACTATGTCTTCGGCAATGTCAGCGGCAGTCTGGCTGTGACGGGCAGCCTGGTCGGCGGGCGCTGGGAGCTGACCCTGGACGATGTGGCGGTCGACGGCGATGTCAACGGTCTGCCGGCCACCCTGAGCGGGGATATCGCCCTCGCCGCGGATAGCTACATTAGCTCGGGAGAATTGTTGGCCGAGGCCAATGGCGCGCGCCTGCGCCTGGCCGCTGGCGGCACTGGCACCGCGGCCGTGGTCGAGATTGCCATCAGCGATCTGGGACGCTGGCAGGCGGGCAGTCGCGGCAGTGCCGAGCTGCGGGGCGATTGGCATGTGGAGACATCCACGCTCGATCTTCAGGGAAGTCTCGCCGACCTGCGCTGGCGCGCCATCGTGCTCGAACAGGGTACCCTGGCCGGATCGCTGGACCTGGCCGCGAATGGCGCGCTCGATGCCGGCCTCAGCCTGCGGCAAGTGGAGGTGGGTGACCTGTCCCTGGGTACGGTTGCGGCTCGCATCAGTGGCAGCCGCGAAGCGCCTCGCTTGACGCTGGCATCAGGCGGCAGTCTGGCGGGCGAGCTGCGCATTGCGGGGCGGCAGGAGGACGCAGACTGGGTCCTGTCGGTCAGTACTGAGGGCTTGCAGACGCCCCTGGGGCCGCTGGCACTGGCGGCTCCCTTCACCGTCCGCTACGGAGCGGATCAGACCAGCGTTGCCGCCCACTGCTGGCAGCTCCCCCAGAGCTCCCTGTGCACCTCGGAATGGGTATTGGGGAGCGCTGGCGGTGGCACTGCCAGCCTGGACGGTGACCTGTCCCTGTTTGCGGCGTTGCTGCCACAGCAGTTGCAGGTCGAGGGGCCGCTGACGGCCGCCTTGCGCGCCGAGTGGCAGCCGGATTCGCCGCTGCGGGCCACGGCACAGATCCTGAGCCCGGAGGGGACGCTTACCCAGTTCTATCCAGAGGGAGAGTCCGCGACCTTGAGTTGGGATTCCCTCAGTGCGAGTCTGGATCAGGGCGGCAACGGGCTGGTTATCGATGCCCACCTGCAGCAGGAGGGGAAGCGGGTAGTCGGCCTGGAGCTCCGGCTGCCCGCCGATCGCGACGCCCCGCTGGCGGGCGATCTTGAGCTGGAGCAGCTGCAGCTCACGACCCTTCTGCCGTTCCTGCCCCAGCTGTCGCGGCTGGAGGGAGCGCTGAATGGCTCCCTGCGCCTGGAGGGCACGCTGGCGGAGCCGGGGGTTCAGGGTGAGCTGCGCTGGAGCGGTGGCGCGTTGGAGGCCCATGCCAATCCCACCGAATTGCGCGATCTGGAACTGGCCGTTCGCCTGCTGGGGGACCGCGCAGAGATCGCCGGAACCGGAGTGCTCGGCGGCGGCGAGCTGGAAATCAGCGGGGATGCCCGCCTGCGACCCGAGCTGGAATTGACCCTCGCCCTGCGCGGCGACAGTAATCGCCTGCTCTATCCGCCCAGCACGCAAATGGTGGTGAGCCCGGACCTGCGGCTTAGCGCCAGTTCCGACCGTGTTGTGGTCGGCGGCGAGGTGAGGGTGGTCTCCGGGGTGCTGGCCTATGAACAGTTGCCCGCGGGCAGTGTCTCCCTGTCCCCCGATGTCGTCGTGGTGGATTACGCCGGCAATCTGGTCACGGCGGAAAGCGCGCTGAATTTCGATGCCGAAATCCGGGTGCGGATCAGCGATCGGTTCCGGGTTCAGGGGCGCGATTTGAATGTGACCGTCGGCGGTGACCTCTCTCTGCAACAGGTCTCGGGGCAGCCCTTGCAGTTGTTCGGCAATCTCAATATTGTCGGGGGCGAGTTCCGCGCCTACGGTCAGCGGCTGCTGGTACGCCAGGGCAGGGTTTCCTTTACCGGGCTGCCGGAAAACCCCGATCTCAACCTGCGGGCAGAGCGGGAAATCGCCGCCGAGGACGTGCGCGCCGGCGTACTGGTCAGCGGCACCCTGGAAGAGCCCCAGATCACCCTGTATTCGGAGCCGGCACTGTCGCAAACCGAGACCTTGTCCTACCTGGTGCGCGGGCGCGGCATGGACAGTGGAGCGGGAGCCGATGGCACCGCCATGGCGCTGTCGGTGGGTACGGGGCTGGTCAACCAGAGTGCCATCGTGGCGGAACTCAATCGCCTGCCGGGTTTGCGCAATGTGGAATTTGGCGCGGAGGGTTCCGAGGACGAGACCGCGGCGACGGTCAGTGGCTA
>NZ_JAVKCQ010000114.1:0-8874 GCF_040222615.1 Haliea sp. | reverse complement strand
AAGGTAACTATGTGCGGCGAGGCAGTAGTGACAGCCATTGATTTCAGCAACCGCAAGGGCAATGCGCTCTCGGGTTTTGGCATCGAGTGAACCGTTGCCAAGTGCGCCGTTCAAGCCGAGGAAGCCTTCGAGAGTCTGTGGGCTGTTGGCAATGATGCGAAACATATTGGGAACGCTGCCCAAAAGCTTGTTGACCGCTTCAAGCGAGTCTCTGGAGGCTTCTGGTGCTGCTTCAATGTTGCTGGGTGTAGATATGCGAGACATGGTTTGCTCCTATGTGATTTCCGAATTGGAGAGCAAAGCTTACAAGTTAATTGAATGTAGATAATTGGGCGCTATGTAAATTATCTAATGCCTCTCCTGCAATAATACGTGCAATGGGAAAGTGCGGTTGTGAATGGATGGTTGGAAATCGATCAGCTGGAAGTTTAGCTGAACCGTGTTTTGCTCTCACCCAGTAGCCAGGGCCGGGTGCTGCGGTAGCCTGGCCAGGTAGACCCATTTCATCAGCTCGGCCCAGCGCTTTATGGTGCATCATTCGACTTCTGGCTTTTGCTTCATGGTTGAGTTCTCCCCAATCGTGGAGAGGACACGATGTGCAGTTGATTACCAGGTCATTGCTCGGCAGTGTGGAAGCTGATGGTGGCGCTGCGCTCATTGTGCTGTGAGGTGTTCACGTACTCCCAGTGCAATTTGTCGCACAATTGCTCGGTCAGTTTCAGGCCCAGGCCAAAGCCCAGACCCTCTGTGCCGGCATCTTCCTGCAGGGGGTTCACGATCTCCACCACGGCGCCATGTTGACGCACGCTGACGCGGCCTTCCCAAGTGTATTGAAACGCGTTGCGAATGAGGTTGCCCAACACGATGCGCACTACCATCTCTGGCAAGCGGATTTGGCAGGACTCCGTGTCCAGCACAACCTCCACCGGCTTATCCTTTAACAAGTACTGCATTTCAGTGGCCAGCTGCGCGACCAGCGCATCCAGTGCGAATTCGTTGCTAGGGAGGCTGTCAACATTGTCCCGGCTCAGCCACAACAGCGTTTCCGTGAGGTGTTTCATCGTGAGACTGGAGCGCGATCAATACGCTCTATCACCTGCTTCTGGTGTTCGCTCTGGTGCTCGTCACGCGCCTGCAGCTTCTGCAATAGCTCCACATTGTTGCGGATCACCGCTATCGGAGTGCGCAATTCATGGCTGGTATGGCGCAGGAACAGATGCTCCCGGTCCAGGCTCTCTTGTACTGAGGACAGGCTATTCCGGATAAGCTGCGCCAGTTGATTGAGCTCCGGGTAGGAAAAATCCGGCGGCTGTGACTTCAGGCGCTGGGGAGTAAGGGAACGAGTCCACACCACCAGTCGGCTTATCGGTCGCGATATCCGGCTGAGAAGAAGCCAGATGATCAATGAAAGAGAAAGGGCAATTGTGGCACTGATCATCCACAGTTTGTGGTGCAGAGCCAGCGTGTTACTCCGCACCATCGCTGATACGGTATCCCGGGACACACGGAAGGTCACGTAGGCACTATCGCCATCCTGGTCGTAGGCAAAAATAAAATCAATGGAGCGTCGTTCGCCATTGCGCTCTGGATTGAAGATCTTGATCAACTCGTTTTGCTGCTCTGGCACCGATCCAAACTGATCCCGGATGACTGCCGGTACTTCTTCCCAGGTCGGCGCCACTGTGTGACGCTCCTATGTCAACAAATGGCTTTTGCGGCATTCAGATCCAATAATATTAGGGGATAAAGCTCCCGAACAATGTAGCGCTTCAGGCAGCGTTGTATTTCCTTGAGGGTGCGCCCTTCATTGGTTCTACGTTCAACATAGACCTTTGTCCGCGGATCACTTCGCATGCGAACCATGGCTATGGTCCATAGAGCATTGTTCGCAGCTCGGCTGCCTCCTCCGCCGACTCTACCAATTTGGGGCGGTTAAGTTGGCAGTACCATTAAGACGGTATTGTTGTAGGCCGCAACTCACGAACGCCGCGGTTCGTTCAGCGCGAGCATTGATTCAGCCAATAGTGTCGACCTAGATTGTCATCGGATTTTGGCTTTCTGCGACTAACAAGTGCCGCGTGGCGAGGGCTTCCTCCGACCACACCTCATGTGCACGATAGTAGCCCGGGAAGGCCGGCACGCCTTCCGGTAGTTGGAACCAGGGCCGCTTCGATGCGGTGAAGATGTGCACGGAGGGAGGCATGATCCGCGGATCGTCCAGGGTGCCGACGCGAAGGAACGCGAGTTGCTCGCCGATCCCGCCATAGGCGTAGTGACTCCAGAGCGCCGTCCGGCACTGCGCGCAGCGATGGATCCGCTGTCCCCGGCCGCTCTCGGAGGGGTTCAGAATCGTCTCCGGTTCGTCGCCGTGGACGCCGATGCGGGACCGCTGCAGGAGAGCGTTGACGGCAAAGGCGCTGCCGGTCTCCCGCTGACACCACGAGCAGTGACAGCAGTGCACGATCATCGGGCGGGAGAGTACCTCGTAGCGCGTGCGGCCGCAAACGCAACGTCCGGAAACGGGAAATCCCTCGTTCATCTAGAGTCTTGCCTCAATCACCAGGTTGAAGGGCGTGCTGGTGGCAACATGTACCCGTGAGAAGCCCGCGTCTTTCAACAGTTTGCTTAGACGCTCGGGGCCGGCCTGCGCACCAAGGGCAAGGCCGACTTCCTGCGATTTAGAGCACGGCGTACACACTGCAGTAGAGGCAGCGTAGTACATGCGGCTCACGGGATTGATGTTGTCCGCCACGTTGTCCATGGCTGCCGGTTCGACCAGCAGCAGCGTGCCGTCTGGTGCCAGTGCCCGCCGGGCACGTTGCGCTGCGCCGAGTGGGTCGCCCATGTCGTGCAGGCAGTCCATAAAGCAGATTAGATCGAAGTCGAGTTCTGGGATGTTCTTCGCGTCTCGCACCTCGAAGGTGACGCCATGGTCGCCGAGTTCGTCGGCCGCTCTGCTGCGCGCCGTTTCGATGGATTCCGGGTGGGAATCATAGCCGTGGTATTGCGAGCGCGGAAAGTCCTTTGCCAGGGCGATCGTCGATGCCCCGTGTCCGCAGCCTACGTCCGCGACCCTGGCGCCTTGGGTGAGCTTTTCGCGGACTCCGTCGAGGCTGTCGAGCCACTGGCTGGTCAGGAAAGCGCGATAGCCTGGGCGGAACAGCGATTCACTGCCGCAGAAAAGACGATGATGGTGATCGCCCCAGGCGATACCATCGCCCGTTCGGAACACCGAGGCGATGGCGCTTTCATCAAACCAAAGAGATGCAGCTACCTCGAGTGCCGGTATCAGGAACATGGGACTGTCCTGATCGACCAGCACGGGGATGTGATGGTCGGGGAGGCTGTAGCAATCAATAGCTCTATCGTAGGTCACGTAGCCTCCGGCTACCTGGTTGTTGAGCCATTCGCGCACATAGCGCTCGTCGGTCTTGGTCTGCTCGGCGAGGTTGTGGCTCGACAGCGCGGGGTTTTCCGCCAGCGCAGCATACAGCCCCAGCTTGTGGCCGATGTTGGTCATCACCCCGGACAGCGTGGCGGCTATGTCACCAACGACCTGGCCAGCGAATTCCTCTGTAGTTGCATTCATGTTTCATTCCCTCTTGTTCCTGACGCATTGGTTGTAGTTTTGCTTGTGGCTGCAGTGGTCTAAACGACTCCTGAAGACCCATGCAGGTCCGCAACGATATTCGCGGCGTCACCGTCGGCCGTTGCGACGATGGCCCGCTCCGGCGTAGGTCATGTCAGTGCGAGACCGGCTTCATAAGGTGTGCCACTGCGTTGACGGGTTCAATTTAGGTCAGCCCCTTATATAATCCCAATCGTATATTCGTATGTGAGATATAGTTATGATCGATATCAGAAGCGTCGACCTCAACCTGCTCTACGTGCTTCAGGTGCTGCTCGAAGAGCGCAGCGTGTCCAGAACCGCTGTGCGGTTGCATCTCACACAGCCGACGGTGAGCGGGATGCTTGCCAGGCTGCGCTCGACTTTCAACGATCCGCTCTTCGTCCGCAGCAGCCACGGCCTGCGCCCGACACGCCAGGCGATCGCTCTGGGTGGCGACCTGGAAAAGATCATCCGGGATATTGAGGCCCTGATGCAGCCAGCGGGCTTCGACCCGCGGTTGAGCACGGTCAGGTTCCGCCTGAGCACCAACGACTACATGCAGTATGTGTTCCTTTCGCCAGCGATCAGAGCACTGCAGTCGGAAGCGCCGGACATGCAGTTCGCGCTCATGCGGCCGGAAGTCACTGGACTATATGACAAACTGGTGTCGGGAGACATCGACCTGGCGGTCACGATTCCGGAGTTTTCGGATGTAAAACTTCGGGAACAGCTGGTCTACAGCGAGCGGTATGTTGCGGTTGTGCGCAAGAACCACCCGGCACTGGGTAGAAAGCTCACACTCGCGCGCTTCCTGGAGCTGGACCATTGCATGGTCTCACCCGCTGATGGACAGTTCCACGGGCCTACGGATCTGGCTCTGGCTCAGATGAACAAGCGGCGGCGGGTGACCGTGTCCACATCCAGCTTCTTCACGTTGATCGAGTTGGTCAGCAACAGCGATCACATCGCGATGTTGCCGAAGCGGCTGGCCGACAAGTTCGCCGATCGCCTCGAACAAATGCTGCCGCCGGTGCCTGTTCCCGGCTTCGATGTGATTCTAGCGTGGCATCAGCGTTCGGACAAAGATCCGGTTAGGCGTTGGTTGGTTGAGCGGCTGTCCGGGTTTGCGGGGTCAATGTAGGAGGGGTTTGGGACGGTGTCGGGGAGCTTGCGAAGCCTTGAGTCTCGGCTGGATATCACCGGCCCTACAAGTCACGTAAGCGCTCTACTTCGTTCTTGTGGCTACGCGGGCTCGTCTGGCGCACGTTCGTCGCCGGGGGCGAAGTGGCTGACACCCTCGCCACCGCTTCAATCGTGCCGACAAAGTCCACGCCGAGTACGGCCGGCAGATCAGGCGACAGCGCTGATTCCTTGCTCATTTGACGGATCGATGGTATCGACCGTGTTGGCGCTGGTCGCAGCGATACGCACTAACACCTGTCTGGCTACTGCACGGGGCCTGGGTAATTCGGTTGATAACGTAAATCAAGTTTCGCACATGACCGAAAAAACATATCTCTCCTGCCATGACGTTCAGCAGGCGGAATCCTGCGGCGACCACGGCAATTTTGCCATATTCAGCTGCTGCGCGGCTTGCGTGTTGTGATCATCAATACTTTCTGTTCATTGGAAAGTATTCAAACATTCTGTGCTCGCGGTAATGGCAAGGCGTTCACTCGAATCCCCGTCCTTCCCCCGCTTCCTCATGGGTCACGCCGTCGCGAATGTGGTAGATGCGCTTGAACGTGGGGATGATCTTTTCGTCATGAGTGACGACGATGATCGCAGTCTCGACCTTCCTCGCCATGTCGTTGAGGATACGGATAACTGCCATGGCGCGCTCACTGTCGAGTGGCGCCGTGGGCTCATCAGCCAGGATCACCGGCGGGCGGTTAACCAGTCCGCGGGCGATCGCGACGCGTTGCTGCTCGCCACCGGAAAGTTGTGACGGCATGGCACCAGCCCGATGTTGTACATCCAGCGCCGTGAGCAGTTCCAGTGCCTTTGCGCGCGAATCCGCATTGTCGACGCCTGCGAGCATCGGCAACAGCGCAACATTGTCGGTGACATCGAGAAACGGGATCAGGTACGGCGCCTGGAATACGAAACCGATTTTGTCGCGGCGCAAGGCGCGCAGGTCACGGACCTTCCAGCCCTCGTCGTAGATCACTTCATCGCCCAGCGTCATGCGACCGCCGGTCGGATCAATCACCGCGCCCAGGCATTTGAGCAGAGTGCTCTTGCCCGAGCCGGAAGGTCCGATAAGGCCTACGACCTCCCCCGGAGCTACTTGCATATCGACGTTTTTCAGGGCATCGACCGCAGTGTCGCCTTCGCCATAACGCTTTTTCAACCCTTCTATGAGAATCCCCTTGCCGCTCATATTAACCTCCAATGGCTTCCGCGGGATCGACCTTGAGCGCCATGCGAATGGCGACGACGCTGGCCAGCACGCAAATTACCATTACGATGAAGAAGCCGGCGATGGAGTCCAACGGCATCAGCAGGACGTATTTGGGGAAGAAGGGCGCAGCGAATGTGGCGGTGATCTTGCCGACCACGAAGCCAATCACGCCGAGCGCCAGTGCCTGCTGCATGATCATGGCAGCGATGGTGCGGTTGCGTGTGCCAATGAGCTTCAACACCGCGATCTCGCGAATTTTGTCCATGGTCAGAGAATAGATGATGAAGGCGACAATGGCGGCGCTAACAATGGCCAGAATTACCAGAAACATGCCGATTTGCTTGGCCGAGGTGGCGATCAACTTGCCAACGAGGATGCCTTCCATCTGAGCCCGGGTGTAGACCGTCAGACGCTTCCAGCGTCGGATAGATTCAGCAACCTCGTCAGGCGCATGGCCGGGTTTCAGTGTGACCAGTACCGCATTGACGAACGCGTTGGTGCTCTGAGAATCGATTACGGCCTCCAACAGCCCGGGCACACCGGGGCGGTTGAAGGCCGGGTTGGCCTCGGTGCGACGCCGGCTTTGCCAGATGGCATCGTTATCCTTGAGGAATTGTGCTTCCTGGGCGTCTTTGAGCGGGATGAATACCATCGGGTCACCGCTCGATGACACCATACGCCGGGTCAGGCCCACCACGGTGTAGTTATTGCGGCGGATGGTGAGGCTATCCCCCAGTTTAACTCCGGTGGTAACGTCGGCGATTGCCTCGTAGTGAGCTCGCGTGATGTGGCGACCAGCGACGAGATAAGGTGGCCATCCAGGTGTAACCCCCAAGGCACCGGGAACGATGCCGACCACCATGCTGCGGACATCCCGCTCCCCCTGGCGTACCTGCATGGTCAGGTAGGTTACGTTCGCGGCTCGGGCAACGCCCGGCATGGAGAGGATGACCCGATACACCGCATCGTTGAGACTGGACGATTCCGCATACGGGCCCAGCGTGTCCTTTTGCACCACCCAAAGGTCGGCGCCACTGTTGTCGAGTAGCGCCTTGCCGTCGTCCACCATACCCCGGTACACACCGGCCATGGTCAGCGTCACACCGATCAGAAGACCCAGACCGATGCCCGTGAAGACAAACTTCCCCCAGGCATGGAGAATGTCGCGGCCGGCGAGGCTGATCATCGTGACGCGCCCGGTATGTGTTCGACCATACGGATACGGCTGCGGACTGTCAGGGCCTTTTCACTATAGGCTACCACCTGGTCTCCATGCTCGAGTCCTTCGCGTACTTGCACATAACCATCGAGGTCGGAAGCGCCGAGCTTGACCGGAGTGAAACTCAGATCTCCCGCCACGATCTGCCAGACACCCACTGCGTTACCTTGACGCCGAACGGCCGAATTGGGGATCACAGGTGCCACCGGGAGCGCAGGCAAGTCGACTGTGACTTCAGCCAGTTCACCCAGTGACGGCAAAGGTGCCGGTTTGTTATCGAAGATCACTTTGGCAAGGATTTCCTCGGTGATCGCGTCGGCCTTGGGTTCCACGCGCAGCACGCTTCCTCGCAATGCATGTCCCCCACGGGAACGCAATACGATCTGGGCAGGTAGCCCGCTGGAGAGGCCGGATGAGCTGATCTGATCGAAGCGCACGTTGACCCATAAGGACATTGGGTCAATGACCTCAACTACGGTTTGGCCTGCAATGATGGTGTTGCCGGGATCGGCATTCCGCTCGGTGACAATGCCATCGGCCGGTGCTACCAAACGTAAATTTTCCCGCTGCACTACCAGCGCCTTGTGGTCAAAACGTGCACGAACGAGGTCATCCTGGGCAGCAGACAGTGCGGCGTCTGCAATCTGTAATTCCTGCCGCTTGGTAATAACGGCTTCCTCGCTGGTCGAACGCACCGCGAACAGTTGCTCATAGCGGCGGGCTTGCGTCTGTGCATAGGCTTGCCGTGCGTGCGCTTCACGCAGTGCCGCCTCCGCATGCTTGAAGGCCGCTTCCTGTGCGCGAACGCGATCATCCAGGTCTACCGGATCCATCTCGCCGAGCACTTGCCCTGCCTTGACCTGGTCGCCTACATGGGCCTCCAGGCGCTTGATGCGGCCGGCAAATGTAGGCCCGATCTTGTAGGTGTAGCGGGCCGCCACGGTGCCGATGCCGAACAGCGCAGGCGTAACCGCACGCGATTCAACATTTGCGACCGTTACCGCAACCGGGGCTAGCGGGCCCGATCTCAGACCGACATAGATAAACAGCGCCAGCAAAGGAATGGTGACGGCAAGCAGCGACAGGGAGCGGCCTTGCAGGGGGAAGGCTTTCATCGCCCACTCCTGATACCGCGTCGGTATAGATCAAATACCCGTGGCGCGTCCTGGCGCATTCGCTTCACGTCTCCCGCCAATAACGACTGCATGACAAGCCCTTGAATCGTGCCGATGAAAAGCGTTGCCGCCGCCTCGTTGTCCAGCGATGGCGATAATTCACCTTTAGTCTTGCCCTTTTCGATCAATCGATGCAGTCGCTCCTCGTAGCGTTGAATCAAGGTCCGCGCCATGCGCTTGGCGGGCGTGGATTCAGCGCGCTGTAGTTCGCCAAACATCATCCGGGGCACGCCGGGATGCTCGGTTATGAACTCGACGTGAGTCATGAAGATTGCCTCCATTGCCGCCAAAGGCGAGTCGATCCCGTTGGCCGCCTGATCAATTCGGTTCAGGAGGCGCTCGGCCACCCATTCCATGACGGCCTGCCAGATGGCGTCCTTGTTCGGAAAGTGCCGGAACAACGCCCCTTGTGTCAGCTGCATGCGCCTGGCAATAGCGGCTGTCGTAATTTTGCCGGGGTCTTGCG
>NZ_JAVKCQ010000113.1:0-8785 GCF_040222615.1 Haliea sp. | reverse complement strand
GGAAGTCGAGGATCGTGCCGGAGCATATTCGCCGGGCCCTGCGCGAGCGGGACGGGGTCTGCCAGTATCCCGGCTGCCAGGAATCAGAGTATGTGGATGCCCACCATATCCGGCACTGGGCCGAGGGCGGGGAAACGCGGCTGGACAATCTGGTGACGCTGTGTCGCTTCCATCACCGGCAGTTGCACCGCGGATGCTTCGATATTCGTCTCAACGGCAACTCCGCGGAGATTTTGGCGGCACAGGATTGTCAGGGATTTCAGGCTGGATCTACCAGGCAGTCCGATTGAGCCCCCCGGCAATGGCTAACGTGCAGCGGCTAACGTGCAGTAGTCGCTTGCTGCCAATACCCCTATACTCAGCCGTTCGATTCCAATAGCCAGGAGCCCCACCATGACGCTGCAAGGCAAGCACGTGCTGATAACCGGTCCCACCGCGGGCATTGGCCGCACCACGGCGCTGGCCCTGGCCGCGCAGGGCGCCACGCTGACCCTGCTGTGCCGGAGCCCGGAGAAGGGCGCGGCACTGGCCGCGGAGATCACCGCCGCGGGCGGGCAGGCGCCGACGGTGGTGAAAATGGATATGGCCAGCCTCGCCAGTGTGCGCGAGGCTGCCGGGGAGTGTCTGGCACTGGGGCGCCCGATCGACGTGCTGCTGAATAATGCCGGAGTGGTGAACACCAGCCGCCGCACCACGGTGGACGGCTTCGAGGAGACGCTGGCGGTCAATCATTTTGCGCCGTTCCTGCTCACCGGGCTGCTGCTGCCGGCGATACAGGAGGTACCCGGCGCGCGAATCGTCAATGTCGCCTCCGCGGCCCACGCTTTCGCCCGCAACATGGGTTTTGATGACCTGCACGCGGAGCGGGGCTACAAGACCTTTCGTGAGTACGGTCGTTCCAAGCTGGCGAATATCCTCTTCACCCGCAGCCTGGCCCGGCGGCTGGCGGACACCCCGGTGACGGTGAACTGCCTGCACCCGGGCGCCGTGTCGACCTCGCTGGGCACCCAGAATGGCGGCCTGATGAGCCGGATCACGCCGATCCTGCTCAAGCCGTTTTTCCGTTCCCCGGAGAAGGGCGCGGAGACCTCAATCTACCTGTGCAGCAGTGAGAAAGTGGCCGGAGTCAGCGGCGAATACTTTGCCGACTGCAAGGTGGTGCGGCCCAAGCCCTGGGCGCGGGATGACGAGGCGGCCGAGCGCTTGTGGCGGGTTACCGAGGAGAGCGTAGGGTTCCAGTATCCGGCATGAGCGGCAGGGTAGTCTCTGGCCGGCGCCCCCGGGTCTGGCTACTCTCCGCCTACCGTGCCGAAAGCCACGCCGCCTGGGCGGACTGGCTGCTGGCGTCCCAGCCCCAGGTAGACTGGCAGCGGCTGGAATTGCCCGGCCGCCATTTCGCCTGGCGGATTCGCGGCAATCCCCTGTCCTGGCTGGATGCGCTGCCAGCCGAGCCGCCGGACCTGCTGCTCGCCACCTCGATGGTGGACCTGGCCACCCTGAAGGGTCTGCACCCGCGGCTGGCCGGCGTGCCGGCACTGTACTACTTCCACGAGAACCAGTTTGCCTATCCCCTCAGCGACCGCCAGAGCCACTGGCTGGAGCCGCGCATGGTGCAGCTCTACGGCGGGCTGGCGGCGGATCGACTGCTGTTCAATTCCGCCTTCAATCGCGACAGCTACCTGCAGGGCGTGGCAACGCTGCTGGCACAGATGCCGGATGCGGTGCCGGCGGGAATCGTCGAGCGCCTGGCGCAGAAAACTGCGCTGTGTCCGGTGCCGATTGAGCCGGTGCCCGGCGCCGCAGAGCGGGATCCACAGCTGGTGCTGTGGAACCATCGCTGGGAGCACGACAAGGCCCCGGAGCAGTTTGCCGAGGCGATGATCGCACTGGCCGCCGAAGACGTGCCCTTCCGCCTGGCCCTGCTGGGAAAACGGCCGCGGCGGGTGCCGCCGGCACTGGCGCGGCTGCGCCAGGCCCTGCCGGAGCGGATTGTTGCCGACGGTCGATTGCCGCACGCTGAGTATCGAGCCCTGCTGGGTCGCGCCGGGATCGCCGTCAGCACCGCGCGCCACGAATTCCAGGGGCTGGCGATGCTGGAGGCCGCCAGTGCCGGCGCCCGGCCGCTGGTGCCCGATGCCCTGTGTTACCCGGAGCAATATGCCCCGGCCTACCGCTACCCGGCCGATGACCTCCCGGCGCTGGTGGCTCGCCTCCGGGACTGGCTCGCCGGGGGCCTGCCGTCAGTGGCGGATGTTTCGCCCTGGTATGCCGATCGGCTGGCCCCGCTGTGGGGTCGGGTGCTGGGCGACAGGGCTATCCGGCCAGGATAGCTTTTTCCCCGCGGCGCCTCGCACCCAGCGCACATCGCGGCCGGCATTTCGCTACTTGATAAACAGCAGCTCGCGGTACTTCGGCAGCGGCCAGCAGTCGTCGGCAACCTGGGTTTCCAGCAGATCTGCCTGCACCCGCACGGCGTCCATCAAAGGCCGGATCACGTAGGCGCAGTGGTGCATATGCTCTTCGATGGAAGCGAACCCGTGTTGCTCCAGCGCTGCGCCAAGCTCGGCCACCGCAGCCTGCATGGCATCGGTATGCTGAGCCACTTTGCGCGCAATGCTGTGATCCAGGGTGATGCCCAGCTGCTGCATGCCGACACTGGCGCTGGCCAGCGACGCCAGGTACTGCATCGCCGCGGGATAGATCAGCGTGGTCGCCATTTCGATGGCGAGCTTGGCCTCCACCTCAATCGAGAGGATGTACTGCTCGGAATACACTTCAAAACGGCTTTGCAACTCCAGCGGGCTGAGGACACCGGTGCTGGAGAACAGGGTCTTCACCGCGTCGCTGCAGAGCTCCGGCAGCGCATCAGCGGAGGTAGGCAGGTTCTTGAGCCCCCGCTCTTCCACCGCCATCTTGTGCCACTCCGGCGAGTAGCCGTTGCCGCCAAACACCACATTGCCATGGGTTTCCATCAGCTTTTTCAGCACCACAATGACCGCCGCGGTCTGGTTCTCGGTGGCGGCAATAGCCGGCTCCAGCTCGTCTGCGATCCAGTTCAGGGAGTCGGCGAGCATGGTGTTCATCGCCACCAGGGGGCCGGAGACCGAGGCCGACGAACCCACGGCCCGGAACTCGAAGCGGTTGCCGGTAAAGGCAAAGGGCGAGGTCCTGTTGCGGTCGCCGGGGTCGCGTTCGAAGGTGAGGATCTGCGACAGGCCCAGATCCATCATGCCGCCTTTGGTGGCTGCCTCGATTTTGCCCTCCTTGATGTCCATGAAGACTTTTTCCAGCTGGTCGCCCAGGTACACCGACAGGATTGCCGGTGGCGCTTCATTGGCGCCCAGGCGATGGTCGTTGGCGGCAGAGGCGATCACGGCACGCAACATGGGCCCGTACAGGTGTACGCCGCGGATGACCGCGCCGCAGAACAGCAGGAAATGCAGGTTGTCGTCGGGTGTCTTGCCGGGGTCTAGCAGATTGCCCTGGGTCGAGTTGCCCACCGACCAGTTCACGTGCTTGCCGGAACCGTTGACGCCGGCAAAGGGCTTTTCGTGCAGCAGGCAGAGGAAACCGTGGGCCTTGGCGGTGGATTTGAGCAACGTCATCATCAACTGCTGGTGGTCAGCGGCGACGTTGGCAGCCTCGAAATACGGTGCGATTTCGAACTGGCCGGGGGCCACTTCATTGTGGTGGGTCTTGGCAGGGATGCCCAGGCGGTACAGTTTGTCCTCGAAGTCCTGCATGAACACCTGGACCCGCTCGGGAATGGCGCCGAAGTAGTGGTCGTCGAACTCCTGCCCCTTGGCGGGCGCCGCGCCAAACAGTGTCCTGCCCGTGAGCAACAGGTCCGGGCGCGCATTGGCGAAGGCGGCATCGACCAGAAAGTATTCCTGTTCTGCGCCGCAGCTGGAATTCAACGGGGCGATATCCGTTTCCCCCAGCAGTCCCAGCACCCGCCGCGCCGCGGTATCCATGGCTGCATTCGAGCGCAGCAGTGGAATTTTCTTGTCCAGCGCCTCGCCGGTCCAGGACATGAACACGCTGGGGATCATCAGCGTCGCACCGTTGGCGGTGTGCATGATGTAGGCGGGGCTGGTCGGGTCCCAGGCGGTGTAGCCGCGGGCGGCGGCGGTCATCCGCAGGCTGCCGTTGGGGAAGGAGGAACCGTCCGGCTCACCCTTGATCAGCAGGCTGCCGGTGAATTCGGTCATGGCGCCGCCATCGGCATTGGTGATGATAAAGCCGTCGTGTTTTTCGGCGGTGATGTTGGTCATCGGGTAGAAAATGTGGGAGAAGAACTTCACGCCCCGGGCCAGCGCCCACTCCTTCATCGCTGCCGCCACGATATCGGCGGTGGCCGGGTCCAGCGGGCTGCCGGTCTGCACCGTATTCTTCATTGCCTTGAAGGCACTCTTGGAAAGAGAGTCCTCCATGGCGGCGAGATTGAACACATCGCAGGCCCAGATCTTGCTGAGGGGCTGCGGCATTTCCACGGGCATGGCGCTGCGGTGCGTGATGCTGGCGATCGCCGCGATCCGGTTCTCGTTGGCTGTCATGGGTAGTGCTCCTGTTTGCTGGTGTGCTGTCCAGGCAGCGGTAGCTGCCGCATGACAGAAGAAAGCCACCGGCCTGCCTGGGCGGGCCGGTAGTATCGCTGGTGTGCCAGAAAATCCCCCTATCGGAAGAGTAGAGGCAAGAATCGGTCCAACTGCGGAATATTTTTTACCTGCAGGCGCAAATCTGCGCTGGGTGCGGGGAAAACTGCCGCCTGCGCGGGACTGCGTCGCCGGGGCTGGTTTGCCGCCTGCAGCGGACGCCACAAAACGGGGCCTGCGGCGCCTTATTTCGGTGCAGGGTGGCCCCCGGGGTGGCAGCCGCTATTCGCGGCAGCGATAACTTGCGGCCTGGTTTGCCGGGCCGCGGGTGTCGTGGATGGCACGCTGGGGATACGGGCAGAGCAGGGCGGTGGCATTCGCTGCTTCCGGATCAAGGTGGTTGCGGGCGACGATCTGCGCCGGTGGCACATTCTGTTCTACCCACGCATCCAGGATTTGCACCGGGTCAAACAGGTCCGGTGCCAGGCCCGGTGCCTCCCAGCAATGCCCGTGCCCCGGTACCAAGAACAAGCGCGCCTGTTGACCCAGCGCAGCTGCGCCACCGTTGGTGGCGGTAGCTGCCTCAAAGTAGCGGATGGTCCGCTGCGGCAGAATCAGCGGGTCTGCCCAGCCGTGCCAGAGCAGCAGTTTGCTGCCGGCGGCGCGCAGGCCGGACAGGTCGGGGTCGGTGGCGTTGGCGAGCAGCGCCACCGGCGAAGCCGCCATCTGCGCCGCTTCGGCGACCACGTCAATATCGGTTGGCTTGACGTGCTCGCCTGCTGGCACCCGGCGGTAGATGTCGAGGAAGCCCTGTGAAGCGAGCCCGCCCCAGGCCGGCTGTCCGTCGAGGCCGGTAATCCAGAATGGCCACAAGTGTTCGGAGCCCGGGGGCAGGCCGGGGAACAGTTGCGTCTCGCCATCGTGCGCGCCGCGGTAGAGCGCGGCTACGCGCTGCAGCTGATCCTCGCTCATGCAGCCCGGGTCCGGGTCGGCCGCGCAGCGCAGCGCGGAGAGGTCGGGCTGGCAGCGCTCGGGGGCGGCAACGAGGTTGTCCTCCACACCGTCCAGCGTGTCGCAGGCACTGCGTACATGGGCTGCCAGGCGATGCACCTGCTCCGGGCTGAAGCGGGGGGCGCCCGCGGCCGTCCAGGCCTGCTGTATCATCCACGCGCCCTGGACACCGGCATTGCCGGAAAGGTCGAGGATGGGGCCGCCCGCCGCGATGCCGTCGAACAGATCCGGGTAGCGCTGCGCGGCTACCAGGCCCAGGCGGCCACCGTTGGAACAGCCCGAGAAATAGCGCCTGTTCGGCGTGCGCTGGTAGTAGGCGTCGATAATCTCGTCCGCCACGGCAACCAGGGTAGGCAGTACCTTCTCTGCCCACAGGGCGAGGGCCCTGTCATCGCCGCTGCGTGCCCAGTCGGTGTCGGCGGTGGATGCAGCCCGGTGGCCGCTGTCGTGCGCCATGGCCGCGTAACCGTTCTTGAGGGCTTCATTGATGCTGTTGGAATAACCGGGTTTGTCCGGCAGCAGCTGGCCGCAAAAGCCGCCGCACCCGGCAAGCAGGAACTTGCCGTTCCAGTCGCTGTGCAGCGGCAGGCGCATTTCGAAACCCACCTTGCCTGCGGCGCGGCCGCGCAACTGGCAGAATGCCGGTAGCCCCACGCTGTGTGCGAGCGCCGGGGCTGTTTCCAGAGACAACCCGTGCCGGCCTGCAAAGGCCGGACCCAGTGCAGCACAGGCGGTTTCATCGCCGCTTGCGGCCACTGCTGTATTCGCGGTCACCAGCAACAGCACTGTGCGTGCAAGGTAAAGCAAATGGCGTCGCATGCGCTCTCTCCCCGGGGATCTCATTTTTTGCCCACTTGTTGATACTGATCCAACAGGTTTTTCAGCGCTACCAGTTCAAAGTGGCGTTTGGCGGTAATGGCATAAAAACGTTCCACAACCTTGTCCAGCACACAGTAGCGCCGCAGCTTGCCACTTTCCAGTTCGTCTTGCACCACCACCTCCGGCACCACGGCCAGCCCGCCGGAGTCGCGGGCCAGCAGGCGCAGCATTGCCATGTCCTCCACTTCGGCATAGGGATCGGCCTCTACCCCGTGCTGTTCGCACAACAGGTCGAACTGGTTGCGGATTTCGCTGTTCGGCCCCGGCAACAGCAGCGGCAAGCGGCCCAGATCCCGCGGGAAGCGGAACCGCCGTGCGAGCTTGCCGGGAGGGCCGACGATGCAAACGCTCTGCTCTGCGATCTGCTGGCAGCGCCAGGGCGTGGAGGTGTCCGCGGCCACCGCGCGGTTGGAGAGGATCAGGTCCAGCTTGTGCACGCGCAGCTGCTCCAGCAGCTCCTCCAGGCTGGCAGAGCGAATCACCAGTTTCACTTTGGCCTCGCCAATCACCGGCCGCAAAAAATTCTCCTGGAAGTTGCGTGACAGCGTGGCCACCGAGCCGATGCGCAGGCGCTGCAGGCGCTGCAGTTCCCCGCTTTCGGTCAGGGCCAGCAGCTCGCTGCCGAGGCTGAAAATGCTCTCGGCATATTCCAGCACCAGATGGCCGGTTTCGGTCAGCCGCAGGGAGCGTCCATCGCGACTGAACAGCTCGTGTCCAAGTTGCTCCTGGAGCTGGCGAATCTGTGATGACAGTGCGGATTGCGACACATGCAGCTGGTTGGCCGCGCGCGTCAGGTGCCCCTCTTTGGCAACCACCCAGAAATAGTAGAGATGGTGAAAATTCAATTGGCGCATAAAAAGTTCTCTTTATAAGAACGATAGTATCGAAACTATATATTTTACAAAAGAATTGGTCGAGCCCAGGATAGCGCTGTCCGGATTCGCGACAACGTGAACGCAACGGGGGGCTGGTATGACGGAGATATTGGGTGGCTGGTTGCTGCCGTTGATTTATGCCGCCGGCTGCGGGGTGGCCTGTATTCAGGCGCAGCGGCACTGGGCGATCGCGCGCATCACCGCGGCCGCGGCCCTGGCCGCGACTGTGGCGGCCGCCGTGACAGCGCTGGCGGGGGCACAGTGGGCCGGGCTCGCGGTTGATCCCCTGGGTTTGACTGCCGCGCTGCTGGTGGCCGTACTGGGCTGGGTCATCATCAATTACTCCGCCCGCTATCTGAACGGTGAACCTGGCCAGCCCCGCTTTGTACGCGCGATGCTGTTTACCCTGAGCGCCGTGGGGCTGCTGGTGGTGAGCCGGCACCTGGCGGTCATCGTGCTGGCCTGGACCGGCACCAGCCTCGGCCTGCACCACCTGCTCACCTTCTATCGCGAGCGCAAGGCGGCACAGGTGGTCGCGCACAAGAAGTTCCTGGTGAGCCGCTGTGCGGAACTCTGCCTGGCAGTGGCGCTCCTGTTGATCTACCAGACCGCGGGCACACTTTCACTGGAGGGCTTGCAGGCCTACCTGCTTACGGTGGATTCGCTGCCGGCATCGCTGCATGGCGCGGCACTGTTGTTTGCCCTGGCCGCCATCCTGAAGACCGCGCAGCTGCCGCTGCACGGCTGGTTGATTCAGGTGATGGAGGCGCCCACGCCGGTCTCCGCCCTGCTGCATGCGGGGGTCGTGAATATCGGCGGCTTCGTGCTTATCCGGCTGGCCGAGCTGTTGTCTTTGGCGCCGCTGGCACAGGCTGTGCTGGTCGTGGTCGGCAGCCTCACAGCGGTGCTGGCGGGCCTGGTCATGCTCACACGTATCAGTATCAAGGTGCGCCTGGCCTGGTCGACCTGTGCGCAGATGGGTTTCATGCTTATGGAAATTGGCCTCGGCCTCTACGAGCTGGCCCTGCTGCACCTGGTCGCGCACTCGCTGTACAAGGCCCACGCCTTCCTCGCGGCGGGGGAAACGGTCCAGGCCGCACGCGACAGGGACCTGCTGCCAACAGGTACCGCAGCGCGCTCGCCGCTGTGGTATCTGGCTGCGCTGGGTCTCAGTGGCAGTCTGGTCGCCGCCTCCGCCGCGGCCTGGCAATTCTTCCTGCCCTCACTTGCGCTGCCCCCGGTGGCACTGTTCATCGTCGCGCTGGGCCTGGCTTCACTGCTCTGGTTTGAGCACGCAGCCGCCCCTGCGCTGTTGTTCCGGGGCCTGGTGCAGGTCGCGGTGCTCACCCAGCTCTACCTGCTGTGGCACCTGCTGTTTGCCGGGCTCGCGCCGGCAGCGTCCGCGGGGGCCTGGCCGGGGGGGGT
>NZ_JAVKCQ010000112.1:0-15028 GCF_040222615.1 Haliea sp. | reverse complement strand
CATCTATGGAGCCAACTGGTTTTTCGGCGGCTTTATCATCACTGTCGCCGTGCTGCATATCATCAACAGTGCGGCAATACCCGTTGACATGACCAAGTCCTATTCCGCCTACGCCGGCACCGTGGATGCCATGGTGCAGTGGTGGTACGGCCACAATGCGGTCGGTTTTTTCCTCACCGCGGGCTTTCTCGGCATGATGTACTACTTCGTGCCAAAGCAGGCAGAGCGGCCGGTGTACTCCTACCGGCTCAGCATTGTCCACTTCTGGGCGCTGGTCGCCGTCTATATCTGGGCCGGGCCCCACCACCTGCACTACACCGCCCTGCCCGACTGGGCCCAGAGTCTGGGCATGGTCATGTCAATCATCCTGCTGGCACCGTCCTGGGGCGGCATGATCAACGGCATGATGACGCTGTCAGGTGCCTGGCACAAACTGCGCACCGACCCGATCCTGCGGTTCATGGTGGTAAGCCTGTCGTTCTACGGCATGTCCACCTTTGAGGGCCCGATGATGTCCATCAAAACCGTGAACTCCCTCTCGCACTACACGGACTGGACCATCGGCCACGTTCACTCCGGTGCCCTGGGCTGGGTGGCGATGATCTCCATCGGCTGTATATACCACCTGATTCCAGTGCTGTTCGGCAAGAACCGCATGTACAGCATCGAGCTGATCAACGTCCACTTCTGGATGTCGACCATAGGCACCGTGATGTACATCGCATCCATGTGGGTCAACGGCATCCTCCAGGGCCTGATGTGGCGCGCCTACAACGAGGACGGCACATTGACCTACACCTTCGTCGAGTCAGTCGTGGCCAGCCACCCCGGCTATCTGGTGCGGCTCGCGGGCGGTGCAATCTTCTTCGCAGGCATGCTGGTAATGGCATACAACGTCTACATGACTACACGCAAGGATGTCGCCGAGCAGGCGCTGCCCGCAGGCGCAGCACAGGGGAGTCACGCATGAAGCATGAAGTGGTAGAAAAAAACGTTGGCCTGATGATCATTTTCATCATCATCGCCATCAGTTTTGGCACCCTGGTGGAGCTGGTTCCGCTGATGTTCATCAAGCAGACCAACGAGCCGCTTGCGGGCCTGAAACCGCTGCCCGCGCTGGAGCTGGAGGGCCGCGACATCTACATACGTGAAGGTTGCAACAACTGCCACTCACAGATGGTCAGGCCGCTGCGCGCCGAAACCGAACGCTACGGCCACTACTCTGTTGCCGGCGAGTTCGTCTATGACCACCCGTTCCTGTGGGGATCCAAGCGTACCGGCCCGGATCTGGCCAGGGTCGGGCAGCGCTACAGCGACGACTGGCATCGAGCCCACATGTACAACCCGCGGGACGTGGTGCCGGAGTCCAACATGCCAGCCTATCCGTGGCTGTTCGAAAACGAGCTCAACAGCGCGCGTACCGGTAAAAAGATGAACGCCCTGCGCAAGGTCGGTGTGCCTTACAGCGACGAAGATATTGCCGGCGCCGCCGCCGCTGTGGAAGGCAAGCTCGAGATTGATGCGCTTATCGCCTATCTCCAGCAGCTCGGTACGCTACTGCAAACGAGGCGCTGATTATTATGGATATCAATGATCTGAGGGGAATCAGTACGGCATTGCTGCTGGTCGCTTTCATCGGTCTCTGCATCTGGGCCTGGAGCAGCAAGCGCAAGAAATCTTTTGACGAGGCCGCCAACCTGCCTTTTGCAGACGAGGAACTGAGTCAACGTACTACGCAGGAGGAGGCAAGGAATGGCTAGTTTCTGGAGTTGGTGGATCATCATCCTGACCGTCATCACACTGGTTGGTATCACCTGGATCCTGCTGGCAAACCGCAAGGGTGGCCAGGGTACGACGGACAAGACAACCGGCCACGCTCACGATGGTATTGAGGAGTATGACAATCCACTGCCGGCCTGGTGGTTCTACATGTTTGTCATCACCATCGTCTGGGCAATAGGCTATCTGGTGGTCTACCCCGGCATGGGCAACTACCCGGGGTTGATCGGCTGGACCCAGATCGGCCAGCATGAAGCCGAGGTAGCCGCGGCGGAAGAGCGCTACAGCGAAATGCGCAGCCGCTACCTGGCCATGCCGGTGGAGGAAATCGCAATGGATCCCGCCGTACTCAGGATGGGCATGCGCCTGTTTGGCAATAACTGCGCCCAGTGCCACGGCGCGGACGCCAAGGGTCGCTACGGGTTTCCCAACCTGACCGACGACGACTGGCTCTATGGCGGCAGCCCCGCGGCAATCAAGACAACCCTTCTGGACGGCCGGCGCGCTGCCATGCCGGCCTGGGCAGGCATATTGGGCGATCAGGGAATTGCCGAGGCCACCGAGTATGTCCTGTCCCTGAACGGGCGCTCCACTGATGCGGCCCTGACCGCTGCGGGGGAAAAACATTACCAGATGTACTGTGCAGCCTGCCACGGCGCTGACGCCAAGGGTAACTACATGTTCGGTGCTCCTAACCTGACCAACGGCATCTGGCTCTACGGTGGCAGCCGCGAGCAGATCGCACACAGCCTGCGGGCGGGACGCAACGGCGTAATGCCGGCCTTCGGCGAAAGCCTCACCGAAGACAAGATCCACATCCTGACCGCGTATATCTACAGCCTCAGCAACTGATCTCTCAACCGGCCCTCCCCCGGGGAGCCGGTTGCTTCAACCTCCTTCCCGGTTTCTCCCGGTAGTGGTAACACGGCATGAAAGACAAGCAACTAATTGAAGTCCACGAGTTCGCACCGGCTGAAGTCAGCGAACTGGACCTGTACCAGCGCCGGGAAAAAATCTATACCCGTAAAATAGAGGGTTTCTTCCAGCGGGTGAGACTGTATACCGGCTGGCCCCTGCTGATCGGCTACTTTCTGCTCCCCTGGCTATCCTGGGATGGACGCCAGGCGATCTGGTTCGATCTTCCCGAGCGCAAGTTCCACATCCTCGGCCTGGTCTTCTGGCCGCAGGATTTCCCCTTGCTGGCATTCCTGCTGATCATTTCGGCGTTCGCCCTCTTTGCGGTGACGGTCTTTGCCGGCCGGGTCTGGTGCGGCTATACCTGTCCGCAAACGGTGTGGACCAGCATCTTCATGTGGATCGAGCAGAAATTCGAGGGTAGCCGCAACCAGCGCGTGCGCCTGGACCAAGGACCCTGGACCGCCGAGAAGGTGGCGCGAAAATGCCTGAAACACGGCGGCTGGTTGTTCGTATCCTTCCTCACCGGGATGACATTCGTCGGCTATTTTTATCCGGTGCGGGACCTGCTGCCCGACCTGCTGACCTTGTCCGCGGGCCAGTGGGGTGTTCTCTGGACCCTGTTTTTTACCTGTGCCACCTACATCAATGCCGGCTGGATGCGCGAGCAGGTCTGCAAATACATGTGCCCCTATGCACGCTTCCAGTCGGTAATGTTCGACCAGGATACGCTGATTGTTTCCTATGACCCGAGCCGCGGTGAACCGCGCGGATCGCGCAAGCGTGACGCGGATTACAAGGCGCAGGGACTCGGAGACTGCATCGACTGCGAACTCTGCGTCCAGGTGTGTCCGACCGGCATTGATATCCGCGACGGCCTGCAGTACGAGTGCATCGGCTGCGCCCTGTGTATCGACGCCTGCAACTCTGTCATGGACAAGATGTCTTATCCCCGAGGCCTGATCAGCTATACCAGCGAGCACCAGTTGCAGGGTGGCACAACCCGCTGGCTGCGCCCCCGGATCATTGGTTACATGCTGGTGCTGTGCGTCATGGTGGGCCTGTTCAGCTACCGGGTCGTTACCCGGGTACCACTGGAGCTCACCGTGATTCGTGATCGCAACGAGCTGTACCTCACCACCATGGACGGCAAGATCGAAAACATCTACACCCTCAGCCTGGTCAACATGGAACAGTCCATGCACGAATTCGAGATTCTGGTGAGCGGCATAGACGGTGCGGAGATTGTCGGCGACACCCTCCACACCCTTGATGGCGGCGAAGTGCGCAGTATAAGCCTGCGCGTGCGGGCCGATCCGGAACAGCTGAGACGACCCAGTACCGAAATCCTGTTTACTGTCCGGGCGACCGATCAGGACAGCCTCAAGATAGGCTCGGAATCCCGTTTCATGAGGCCATTGTAATGAAGCCCGTGTATCCCGATCAGGACACCACGCCCTGGTACCGACAGTTCTGGCCCTGGTTTCTCATCGCCCTTCCAGGTACCGTAGTGGTGGTCAGTTTCCATCTGATGTACACCGCCTATAAGCACTCCGACGACCTGGTTGTAGACCAGTACTACAAGGTCGGCCTGGCCATCAACCAGCAGCTTGAACGCAAGGAACGCGCCCGTGAGCTAGAGCTTGCGGCAGCGTTCACCATTACCAAACAGCAGGTCACCGCCAGGCTGGACGGCCAGGTCTCTGCTGACACCCTGGAACTGACGTTTTCCCACCCCATGGAAGCCGACCGCGACTTCAGCATCCCGCTGCAGCGGGTTGGGGCAGGCGTTTACCACGGCATCCTGACGGCGGCCGTTGGCGAGCGCTGGCACTGGATTCTCAGCGACAGTTCCGGCGGCGAGTGGCGCCTGGATGGCATCGTCAGCGCGCAGGATCTGCTGACGGAAGATTCCTGAACACGCGCAGTGCGGCCATGAGCGGCTCCCAGCCCTGCTTCCACTGCGGAGAGCCAGTCCCCGCCGGCAGCCGCTTCAGCGTGGACATCGACGGCATCGCCCAGCCCATGTGTTGTCCCGGCTGCCGCGCCGTCGCCAGCCTCATTGCCGACAGCGGCATGGCCAGCTTCTATCGCCAGCGCACAGCCTTCAGCGACAAACCGGCCCAGGACGCTGCGCCGTCGCCGGATGAATACCGGCTATACGACGACCCGACCCTGCGCAGCCAGTTCTGCCACCCCGGCGACGACGGCATGGAAACAGCAAGCCTGTTGCTGGGCGGGATTACCTGTGCAGCCTGCACCTGGCTGATCGAGCAGACACTGCTGCGTGAGGCAGGAGTGCTTGACGCTCAGGTCAATCTGCAACAGCAGCGCCTGTCGGTACGCTTCAACCCCGCCCAACTCCAGCCGAGCCGGATCTTCGCCCTGCTGGAATCACTGGGCTATAGCGCCAGGCCTTTCCACAACAGCAGCCAGCGCGAGCAGGTCGAACGGGAGTACCGCACCGACCTGCGGCGGGTGGCAGTGGCAGGCATCGGCATGATGCAGGTGGGAATGTTCGGCATTGCCCTGCACGCCGGTGACATGCAGGGTATCGCACTGGAACATCAGGGCTTGCTGCGCACCGTAAGCCTGCTGGTCGCCAGCTTCGTCATGGTGTACTCCGCGCGCCCTTTCTTCACCACCGCCTGGCGCCACCTCCGCCACGGCTCCCTGGTCATGGATCTTCCAGTCGCATTAGCTATCGGTCTCGCGTTCACGGCCAGTGTCTGGGCAACCGCCACCGGTGGCGGCGAGGTCTACTTCGATTCGGTGGTGATGTTCACGTTCTTCCTGTTGCTGGGTCGCTTCTTCGAGAAAAGGGTACGGCGCAGGCATGTGCTCGCCTGCTACGATGCCGAGAGTAGCCTGCCGCTGACGGTGACCGTGCGCCGCGGCGCAAACTGGGACCGGGTGCCGCGTCGCCTGCTGCAGCCCGGCGATAAGGTCAGGGTAGTGGCCGGGGAAACCATCGCTGTCGACGGCACCGTGCAGCAGGGCACCAGCAGTGTGCGTGAAGACACCTTCAACGGTGAGTATGTACCGCGCACGGTCGCTCCCGGAGATGCTGTGTTCGCCGGTACGATAAACCTGGAGGGCAGCCTTGAGCTGAAGGTCGAACAGCTTTATGACAGCAGCCGCCTCGCAGCGCTGCAGCAGAGTGTGGAGCGGGCCCAGCGCAGCAAACCGGAACTGGCGCGACTGGCGGACAGGCTGTCCGCCTGGTTCGTGGCCTGTATCCTGCTCATAACAGCGGCGACCGGGTTGGCCTGGAGCCAGATCGCGCCAGACCAGGTGCTGTGGATTTGCCTGTCAGTGCTGGTAATCAGCTGCCCCTGCGCCCTGGCCCTGGCCACGCCGGCGGCGCTCACCTCTGCCGCGAGCGCCCTGCGCAACAAGGGTGTGATAGTCCATGGGGAAAACGCCATTGAGGCCCTGGCTCGCGCCAGGCTGCTGGTATTCGACAAGACCGGCACCCTGACCGCAGGTAAACTCCAGCTGCAGCAGGTCGTGCCCTGCAGCCAGGTACAGGGAGAGTTGTTGAGCGCACTGGCCAGCGCGCTGCAACAACACTCCAATCATCCGATTGCACACGCTTTCCGCGACATCACCCCGACGGCCGGCATCACGGATGCAATCCATGTCACAGGTGCCGGTGTCGAGGCCAGCTGGCAGGGCCAGCGCGTCAGAATGGGGAGCGAGCGCTTTTGCCGAGAGTTTGCGCCCGGCTTGCCTGCGCCGCCGGATACCGGTTTGTACTGGGTTGCCTTGTGCACTCGTGACCGGCCGCTGGCCTGGCTGGGGCTTTCCGACCAGCTTCGTGCTGAGACGCCCGCGGTGATTGCCGCCGCCCGCCAGGCCGGCATGGCTCTGGCACTGCTGACCGGTGACAGTTCCTCCGCCGGCAACCAGCTGGGAGCCGAACTCGGCTTCGACCATATCGGTATCGGTCTGTCGCCGGAGGGTAAAATGCAGCAGGTGCGGGCCTGGCAGGATGCCGGGCAGATTGTCATGGCGGTGGGCGATGGGCTCAACGATGCACCGCTGCTGAGCCTGGCCAACGCCTCATTCGCGGTCGCCGGCGCCACTGACCTGGCTCGTGCCCAGGCTGACTTTGTGGTCGACAGTGACAATCTTGCCGCTGTTATAACCAGCCTGCGCAAGGCCCGGGAATGCACTCGCATCATCAAGCAGAACTTCGCCTGGGCCCTGGCCTATAACTGTAGCGGGATTCCCCTGGCTGCCATGGGCTTCATCCCGCCCTGGGTCGCGGCTCTGGGGATGTCGCTCAGTTCACTGATCGTGGTGATGAACTCACTGCGCCTTAACAAGTCCCGCGACTGAGGCCGCGCCCACTATGGAAAGTCTGTACCTGTTGATACCCATTGCCCTGGTGTTCTGCGTCATCGTCATCCGCCTGCTGATCTGGGCGATAGACAGTGGCCAATATGAGGACCTGGACAAGGAGGCCTCCCGCATTCTCATGGAGGATGACACCGGCGGGCAGAAATCCAAGCCAAAAGAGGGAAGCGACTGTGCTGACTGAACTCGGCAGCGCATTTGCGCTGGGGCTGGCAGGAGCAGGCCACTGCCTGGGAATGTGCGGCGGCATCGCCGCTGCGCTACAACTGGGCGGTGCCAAGGGCAGCGGCATGACCCTGGCTTATCACGGAGGTCGCATCACCAGCTATACCCTCCTCGGCGCCGCGCTGGGCTTCGCAGCGGGCAGTATCGATATTGCCGCCTGGACGATGGGGCTGCGTTACCTGGCCGGCATTCTGCTGGTAGCCATGGGCCTGTATATCGCCGACTGGTGGCGAGCACTGCAGTGGCTGGAGCGAGGCGGCGCCCTGCTCTGGCGGCCGGTGCAGCGCTGGTCCGGCAGGCTGCTGCCGCTGCGCCACTGGTACCAGGGCGCCGCGCTGGGGCTGTGCTGGGGGCTGATGCCCTGTGGACTGATCTACAGCAGTCTCGCCTGGGCTGCCACCGCCCAGGATGCCCGGCTGTCTGCACTCATGATGCTGTTTTTTGGCCTGGGAACGCTGCCGGCCATGCTCGCCACCAGCTTCGGTGCCGGCGCTGTGCAGTCAGTATTGCGGCGCAAGGGGCTGAAAGTTGTGTTGGGCGTACTGTTGATGCTGTCCGGACTGTGGACGCTATATTTGACACTGAGTCATGGCAACCACGACAGCCACGCGGGACATGGCGGCGCTGCCCCGCAGGAACAAGTCGCTCCGGGACAGGAAAAACATCATCATTGATCGGCAAGCCGAAGAAGTCATGAACGGGCCGCACTCGGCCGCCCGCTCGCGGCCCGCGCTAGAAGCGGTAGGCAATACCAACATTGTAGACCCACGGGTCAATGTCAACGTCAAACTCCACCGTGCCAACATCGGTGCGGATCTTGGCCGTTGAGTCTATGTCGATGTACCAGACCGCCAGGTTGATCGCCCAGTTACCGGACAGGGGAATATCGACGCCGGCCTGCGCGGAAAGGCCGAAGGAATCGTCGAGTGACAGGTCAGCTTCACTGGCGCCCAGCAGACCTTCCAACGCACCCGCCAACTGCGGGTCAACGTCTTCATCGTAGATGAGGGTATAATTCAATCCGGCCCCTACATAGGGCTGCCAGCCGCGTTGCCCGCCGCGCGGATACCACTGCAGGCTCAAGGTCGGGGGAAGATGGGTCACAGATCCGGCCTTGATGCCAGCACCCTTGACCTTCACATCATGCTCGAACGGGGTTGCCGCCAGCAGTTCCATGCCCCAGTTATCGGTGAGCATATACACAGGAATAATACCCAGCTGGGTGTCATTGCCAATCGAAACCCCGGGCAAAACCGTCGCCGGCGCTGTGGGCAGTACAATCCTGTCGCTATCTTCATCCGGGGCTACAGTCGTGGCGCCCAGTCGCAGAACCCAGTCGCCCTCCTCATAGGCACCGGCGTTGACCGCAACACCCGCCAGCAAGGCCACCAGGGCCAGGCTTGTTACCTGTTTCATGTCTCACTCCTCACTATGGATACGGGTGAACAACTCACCCGGCGCCCATAGTAAGGAGGGGACTGGTTCTACGCATTGATGTCAGTCAAGCCCTGAGTCTTTCGCACAGGGCGGCGCGAGTCACACGCGCCAGCCCTGGATCCAGCCTCAGTTCAGGAGGAGGCCAGGCGGATGGCCCTGCCATGGTCGTGGGGCTCGACCAGAGTCTCGTGCAGGCTCCTGATCGCCAGCTCATAATCGTCATCATTGACGATAAACTGGATATCGACCTGGCGCATGCTTTGGTGAATAGCCAATACGCTGAGGTCATGGTTGGACAGCGCCGCCACCGTGCGTGCCAGCAAGCCGGGAACCTGCATATCACTGCCGATTGCGGAAACTATGGCAACCTTCTGCTCGCGGATCTCGGACTCCGGAAACGCGTCCTGCAATACAGTCTTGATCCGCTTCACCGTCTTCAGATTGGTGTCGAGATAGTGGGTCACTGTATTGGCGTTGATATCCTTGCCGACAATATGCGCCTTGAAGCGCTGCACATTACGCAGGATTTCCGTGTCGTACTGGCCAACGATACCCGCCATGTCCTGGTCGAACAGTTCCAGTGCGTAGACACCCCGGCAGCCCGCGATAATTTCGACACAGGCGACATCGCTGACATAGTCGCGGGTGATCAAGGTACCCGTATGCTCCGGCTCGAAGGTATTCTTGACCCGGAGCGGAATATCGTTCTGGCGCAAACCCTTGGCCGCCTTCGGATGAATAGCCTCCATGCCCAGGTTGGCCAGCTGATCAGCCACATCGTAATTGGTGCGACCGATGGGCACGGCGTTGTCTTCTCCCACCAGGCGCGGGTCCGCACTGCTGAGGTGGAACTCCTTGTGGATGATTGCTTCGCGCGCGCCGGTCAGCACCGCAATGCGACTGAAGGTCATTTCGCTATAGCCTCGGTCGAACTGGGTGATGAGGCCTTCGCTGCAATAGGCGTAGCCGGTTACGATCGGCAACTCACTCTTGAGATCGACCTTGGCAAAGGCCTGTTGCACACACTCGTCGAGAGGCATGTTGCCCGTGGTCTGCCAGCCCGACAAATCCACGAAGGTCGCGTTCAGTCCGTCACGGCGCAGCAACCTGGCCAGATTCCAGGCGCTGTGGGCCTCGCCAACGCTGGACAACATTTCGCGAACCGTGACCAGGTGATCCTCCACCAGGAAATGGCCGTGACCGCAAAGGCTTTGCAGATCCTCAAGGCACTTGCGGGCATTGTCGAGACGCTCGCCGATAAAAGTATTCGCTTCCGCCAGCGACTCCGGATCAACAAAGAGCTCGGCGTTGATGGCAAACATGTCGTGGCGCACCTGATCCAAGGCCTTTTCCCAGCTGCTGTCCTGGAAGCTGCTGGCAAACAAGCCATACACACCCGGCTTGCCGTCCTTCTTGTCCTCAAGCAGTTTGTTGGTCATGCCACCATAGGCGGATACGACGAACACGCGCTGGTACGGGGTGTCACCGTTGGACTGGCCAAACACGATGCTGTCACGCACGGCAGCGTAGTTGCTCATCGATGTGCCACCGATCTTTTCCACAGTATGCCTGTTCACCGTTCCCCCTCTCGTCTCGCGGCCGTTCCGCTCCAGTTTTTGTCCGGCAGTAATTTGCGTTACACCAGTCACGGCCACTACTCCCCTACCGGATCGGCATCCAGTTCGTAGGCGCCCTCGGCGTTGTGCACTTCGGTGCCATGTAACGGCGGGTTGAAGACACAGGCCATCTTCATTTCCTTGCGCGCGCGCAGGATGTGCTCGTCATGCTTGTCCAGAATGTAGATCGTTCCGGGTTTGATCGGGTAGACCTTGCCGTCGGCGAGGGTTTCCACCTCACCCTCGCCTGACATGCAATACACCGACTCCAGATGATTCTGGTAGTGCATGCGAAAATCGGCACCCTCATAAATGGTGGTGATGTGAAAGGAGAAACCCATCTTGTCGTCCTTCAACAACAAGCGGGTACTGTCCCAGTTACCACCGGGATCCTTGATCATACGTCCTTCACGGGCAGCAGTTTCCATGTCTCGAACTATCATTGTCTATTCCTCAATCGTGTCGGGGGGTTGATGAAGCGGGGGGCGTAATCCGGCCCCCGCCTGCCGTCATCAGCTCAGCTCGCCTTGCGGAAGCGCTCCTCGGCAGAGACGCTGTAGGTATCCTCGAAGAAATCCACTGTTTCAGGAATCTCACCCTGGGATGCACACACCTCGGCAATCGCCTGCTCGACAATGTCGATACCACGCTTCAGGTTCGCGTCGGAAATGGTCAGCGGGCAGAGGAATTTCACTACCTGGTCGTCTGCGCCGCTGGTCTCGATCATCAGGCCCTTGGCAAACGCCTTGCGGGTAATGCGGGCGGCAATATCGCCGTTCACACAATTGATACCCTGGAACATGCCGCGGCCGCGCGTAGTAAAGTTGCCTTCGCCATAGCGGGCGACAATGGTCTGCAGGCGCCCGGAGACATAGCGGCCCTTGGCCTGCACCTCTTTCGCAAAGCTGTCGTCCGACCAGTAATGGTCTATCGCGGCCTTGGCCGTGACAAAAGCCAGATTGTTGCCGCGGAAAGTGCCGTTGTGCTCGCCGGGCTTCCACTGGTCCAGTTCCGGGCGGATCAGCACTACCGCAAAGGGCAGCCCGTAGCCGCTCAGGGACTTGGACATGGTCACGATGTCCGGGGAGATACCTGCCTCTTCGAAACTGAACCAGGTGCCCGTGCGGCCACAGCCTGCCTGGATATCATCGACAATCAACAGCAGCTTGTGCTTGCGGCAGACAGCCTCCAGGTTGCGCAGCCACTCAAACCCCGCGGCATTGATGCCACCTTCACCCTGAACCGTTTCCACCAGTACCGCCGCAGGCATGTCGATACCACTGCTGGAATCCGACAGCACCTTGTCGAGATAGGCAGTAGTGTCAATACCATCGCCAAGGTAGCCGTCATAGGGCATGCGGCTGCTGCCACCCAGGCTGACGCCCGCGGCACCCCGGTGGTGGGAATTGCCGGTCGTTGCCAACGAGCCCAGGCTGACCCCGTGGAACCCGTTGGTAAAGGAAATCACATTTTCGCGCCCGGTCACGTTCCGCGCCAGCTTCAGTGCGGCCTCAACCGCATTGGTGCCGGTGGGCCCGGTAAACTGGACCACAAACTCCAGGTTGCGCGGCTTGAGGATCTTTTCGTTGAATGCCTCGAGGAATTCTGCCTTCGCCCGGGTATGCAGGTCGAGGCCGTGACTGATGCCGTCTGCCTCAATGTAGGCCAGCAGCTTCTCCTTGAACACGGGGTTGTTGTGTCCGTAGTTGAGGGTCCCCGCGCCGGCGAGGAAGTCCAGATATTCCTTGCCGTCCTCGTCGTAGAGAAACTCGCCCTTGGCGCGGTTGAATACCCGCGGGAAAGAGCGGGCATAGCTTTGCACTTCGGATTCGATCTCTTCAAAAATTTTCATCAAATAGTCCTTTTCCATTAAACGTCAAATTTGCTGTAAATCATCAGTGCGCTACAGCGCGCAGTGCCTGCTGCCGAAAGGGCCCGATCCTGGCAAGCAGCTCCGAATCATGGCTACCCGAAAAGTGGCGGTCGCGATCAAACAGCACACTGCGCACCAGCTCGGTATTCCTCTTGCGGGCAAAGCTTTCAAACAAAGCCCAGGACGCTGCATTGTCAGCGGTCACCGTGGTCTCGATAAAACAGATATCTTCATTCTCCGGCCGGTCGAGAATGGCAGCCAACATACGTCCGGCCAGGCCCTGGCCACGGCCCTTCTCACTGACCGCCACCTGCCACACGAACAGTGTGTCCGGGCGCGCTGGAACCCGGTGGCCGGAGATAAACCCGACGACCTCACCGGCTGCCTCCGCGACTACGGAAGTACTGGCGAAATGCGTGCACTGCACCAGATTGCAATAGGCAGAATTGGTGTCCAGTGGCGGACAGGCCGCGATCAGGTGGTGCACAGCCATGCCGTCGGTGGGCGTTGGCGGGCGCAGTGTCAGGTCAAGACTCATACTTGCCTCCATATTGTTTAGTACGCTAAACATTATAACAAGCGAGCGCGCAGATATTAACCTTGCAATTAATGTATATAGATGATTTTGGCCGATTTTAGGCAATAATCACTGTGTTTTTTGTTTTTTGTGCACTAAATATTTACACTGTGCCGAAAGTGAGCATTGCGCCACGATCCTGAAAGCGGTCAAAGTCCGCGTTCATCACTAACGCCGTGAAGCGGCCCGGAGGTACACTGTGCTGGTTTATGCAACCAGGGGGGAGATACTGTTGGGGAGGATAGATGAGGTACTTGTCGCCCTGCGGCGGGTCATTCGGGCAACCGACCTGCACTCCCGCCATCTGGCCAAGACTACCGGCCTTACCGCCCCGCAAATCCTGCTACTGCAGACAATTCGCGACCGCGGCGAGGTGACCATCGGCGAACTTGCGACAGATATCAGCCTGAGCCAGGCGACGGTAACCACGATTCTGGACCGCCTGGAAAAGCGGGGCCTGGTATATCGCAAGCGCTCGAATGAGGACAAGCGCAAGGTTCACGCCCATCTCACAACGGAAGCACAGGAGATCCTGAAAAACGCGCCGATTCCGTTGCAGGAGCAATTCACCAGGCAATTCGGGGACCTGCACGAGTGGGAGCAGACCATGATTATCTCGTCCCTGCAGCGCATTGCAAAAATGATGGACGCGGAACATATCGACGCTTCCCCGGTTCTGGACCTGGGCCTGCTGGATCGCTACGAAAACAGCAGGGAAGCAGAAGAAGGGCGCCGATCGCGCAAGGACAAACGGCACTGACAGGCTGCCTTTCGGCGAGGCCAGCACTGTGCTTGCCGCGCCCGGGAGCGCCGCACGGGCCTCTCCCGACGCCCGCGCCTAGCCAGCAGCGGCGTCCCGGTCCCGCGCCATATCCAGCGCCAAATCCTCGATCATGTCTTCCTGGCCGCCCACCGTACGGCGGCGCCCCAGTTCCACCAGGATATCCCGCGAGGACAGGCCGTACTTGGCCGCACTGCGCTTGGCAAACAGCAAAAAACTGGAGTAAACGCCCGCCCAGCCCAGGGTGAGTGAGTCGCGATCTACCCGCACAATATGATCCATCAGCGGCACAATCAGGTCCTCGGCCACGTCCATGGCCTTGAACAGGTCAACCCCGGTCTCCACGCCCATGCGGTCACACACCGCCAGGAACACTTCCAGCGGCGTGTTGCCCGCGCCTGCACCCAGGCCCGCCAGGGAGCCATCGATGCGATTGGCGCCCGCCTCCACCGCCGCCAGCGAATTGGCAATGCCCATGCCCAGGTTGTGGTGGCCGTGGAAGCCCAGCTCCGTCTCCGGTTTCAGCTCCTGCCGGGCGAGCTTGACCCGCGCCGCCACATCGTCCGGCAGCATGTAGCCCGCGGAGTCGGTGATGTACACGCAGTTGGCGCCGTAGGACTCCATCAGCTTGAGCTGCACCAGCAACTCCTCCGGCTCGATCATGTGCGCCATCATCAAAAAGCCCACGGTATCCAGGCCCTTGATCTGCGCCGCCATGCTGATGTGCTGTTCGGAGACATCCGCCTCGGTGCAGTGGGTCGCCACCCGGATCGTACCGATGCCGCAGTCCACTGCCATCTTCAGGTGATCCACCGTACCGATGCCCGGCAACAGCAGGGCCGAGACTTTGGTCTTCCTGACCGCCTTGCACACCGCGGTGAGGTATTCCTCGTCACTGGCGGCGGGGAAGCCGTAGTTGACCGAGGCGCCGCCGAGGCCGTCACCGTGGGTAACTTCGATCATCGGAATACCGGCCTCGTCCATGGCCACCGCGATGTCCACCATCTCGCTGACGGTGATCTTGTGCTGCTTGGGGTGCATGCCGTCGCGCAGGCACATGTCGTGGACGGTGATCTTCTTGCCTTGCAGGTTCATCATTTGCTCTCCTGAATTCGTATCTGGGCTGGTGTTCCAGACCGTTGAATCTCTAACGGTGCTTCGATTTGGCTCCGGGCGCGCCGACCGGTGTGGGGCTTGCTCGACACGCCGTGAATACGTCCATGTAGGCTCGGATGCGACATCCATGTCGCATACGGTCCAGCAAACCCCACACCGCCCGGCACGCCCTCTGTGCGTGTATCAAGTCTCGTGGCTCATACTGCCTGCGAGTCCTCAAAACGGAAACTTGAGCACTCCGCGAATCTTGATGCTTTCCAACACGTCCTTCCGTTCTGCATCTCGAATAGAGAACCTTGCCCGATGCTCGCGCTGTCCGAGGCGGCAGGGCTGGGGTGGGGGAGGCG
>NZ_JAVKCQ010000111.1:0-12616 GCF_040222615.1 Haliea sp. | reverse complement strand
CAGGAAGAGCAGTGACACCACCAGGGCAATACCCTGCTGCCGTTGTACCGAGACCGCGCGCATGATCAGGCCCCTCCCCGCAATACCAGTTTGGGATTGCGCAGGCTTATCGCGCTGTGGACCAGCAGGCGCCGGGCCCGGCGGGTCGTTTCATCATAGTTTGCGTCAGTGGCGGGCGTGATCACGAGATCTCCAAGCTGGTAAGCCTTTTCATCACGATAGTCGGTATCGGTGGTCGCACTTCGCAGCAGCAGGAATACCTCCACCGCCGCCACCCGGTCCCAGTCCGCGACGCCACCCATATTGACCCAGCGGTTGACTTCACGCGTGGCCGGATTGGCGAGCCCGAACATGACCCGAAAGTTTTCAACCCCCTCGACCAGATCTTCGGGCGGCTCGTCCATGGCCAGCGCAGCGCCGTTCCAGGTGAGTTCACGGCGACTGAGGGTCGGCACCTCGGCGTCCCGCACGTAATAGACATAGACGCGGTAGGGCCAGGCCTCCGCCAGCGCGAACTCGCCGCCGGGCGCCACATCCGGCGGGGTATCGGCGCCGTCCAGGATCAAGCCCGCTTCGCTGTTGGCGATGATATAGATGTCCTGGTCCGACAGCGCCGTGGGAAAATCGATAACCCCGTCGGGGATGTCGGTTGCGTCATTCGGGTCACTGTCGCGCAGGGGCCGGGGCAGGGCCTGCTTGACTACCAGCACGTCGGTATTCGGCAGCGCATCGGTTACGCAGCCGTAGGCATCGCCATCCACGTCGGCACTGGTGGCGACCAGAAACCGCCCCGTGTCGAGGGCGGCGGCATCACCGGTACAGTCACTCACGATCCCGGCCAGTCCGCCATCGGGACGGACGTCGCGGGGATTGGCCGCGCCAAAGAAACCGGCATGGCGCAGCGAGTCGTTGAGTATCTGCAGGGCGAAGCGACCGTTCTCGGACAGCGCGGCGACCTGCTCTACCTCTGTGTAGGAACGCTTGGAAGCCAGATAGACGGAAACGGCACCACCGATAAGAATAATGCCAAGCACCATCGCCACCATGAACTCGATCAGCGAGAACCCGCCAGTGCGGGTTTTCAGCAGGGGGTGACGTTGCATATCTCGTCCTCATCAATCACATAGCTGCTGACAATCACCTGCCGCCGGAAGGGATCGGAGCCGGACACCGCACCGCCGCAGGCAATTTCCCCCACGGCGACCGCATCGGTGCTCTCGCTGAGACCGCGCCACTGGATAATGACGTTCATGGTCCCGGTGCGGTCCTTGTTCGGGTCCGCCTCGAACACCGTACAGCCGCGCGGATCGATCAGGCCCGCCGTATTGGCGGTCACGGCGTCCTCAGTGATGGTGACAGCGGCACCATCGAGGGTCTGTTCCCAGCGCCACAGATCGTATGCCGCCAGGGCCTCGGGAGTGCAGACAGCGGCGGCGCAGTCGGTATCCGGGGCTTCTTCAAAGGTGCCGCCACCGACGGGGGCATCGTCCGCCACAACGTAGAACTCAAGACCGGCGGGATTGACCCGGATGCGCTCCAGCAAGTCGTTCCCCAGGGTGACCGCACGGCTGCGCTGCACAGCCTGGTGCTGGGCGCTCTTGGAAAGCGCCTGCAGACTGACAATGCCCAGCAGGCCGATGGAGAGGATGACAAACGCCGCCAGCGCCTCGATCAGCGTCACACCCCGTTGGCGGCCGCGCAGGCCGATCCTTCTAGTCACAACTGACATTGCCATTCCTGTCGTTGACGATACCGTCATCATCCGTATCCTGGGCCGAATTGACCGCGCCAATCGGCAGCAGCACAAGGGCCCGGGCCCGGAGGTCACCGCGGTCATCACAGAAGGTGATGGTACCGGCGGTGCCGCGGGCCGCGCCCGTGGCGTCGAAGTCCACAACCGCTCCTGCGCCGTGGGTTGCGATCACCCCCGTCACTGCCCCGCGCTCCCAGAGCAACGGCGCCTGATCAGCGTCCGCCTCGTCCGGGGCACCGCCGCCCCCGGCGTTGACAAAGGCCATATAGCCCTCTGCCCAGGCATCGGCGGCACCGTCGCAGGCCGTGCCATTGCTGGTGGCGCAGACCCGAACCGGGGCACGCCGCGCAATCGCCTCGGAGCGCGCCGTATGCAGAGCCGCACGCAGGCCGTTGACACTGCTGATCATGCGGTTGTCCCGGATCAGATCAGTGAACCCGGGAGCAACCAGAGTCAGCGTCACAGCCAGCACGGCCAGCACCACCAGCATCTCTACCAGGGTAAACCCGTGGCAGGTGCTGCTCCTCCAGACACCACTTCGAATCAAAACGCACCTCGCGCATTAAAACCTGATAGCGACACTAACCCGGCCCCGGGCGCCACCGCAAAGCCGACTCGATAAACGGTCGACGAGGGCGACGAGCGGCCCCGGTTCACGGTTCCAGCCCCGCGCCGGCGGCTCGCATCGCCAGCGCCAGTTGCACCCGGTCGCGCACCCCGAGCTTGGCGAAGACCGCCGACAGGTGCGCCTTGACCGTGCGGCCGGTGATACCCAGCGCGGCGGCAATCTCGCTGTTGCTGGCACCCTGCGCCACCTGCGCCGCCACCTCCCGCTCCCGCGCGGTCAATGCCGCCAGGTCCGGCACCGCTGCGGCGGATTCCGCGGGGGCGGTGCGCAGGGACAGCGCCAGCAAGCGCTGCACCAGGCCCGGCGGCATCCACAGGCCCCCGTGCCCCACCACCAGGGCGATCTCGCGCAGCTGCTCGGGGGCGGCTTCGAGGTGGCAGTAAGCCGAGGCGCCGGCTTTCAGTGCCTGGAATGCCTCGGCCTCTGCCGGAGTGCCGGACATCACCACCACCCGGTTGCCGGCTGCCAGCGCCGCGGCCAGAGGAGCGCGCAGGGAGTCGAGGCTATCCGGGCACGCGAGCCAGACCAGACTGTTCCCGGGCAACTGACGCACACACTGCTCGCTCCGGGCCAGGGCAATCACCGCCGCCTGCGGGAACGCCACTTTCCAGCGCCGCCGCAGCGCGCCCTCCCGGCTTGCAAACAGGTGCTTCATCAACGCTCCGTCATGGCGTACTGCTTGGCCCGGAGGACCGGCTTCATCAGGTACGCAAGAATGGTTTTTTTGCCGGTCAGGATGTCCACCTGCACCGTCATCCCGGGCATGATCGGCATGTCATCGCCAAATCCGGCCTCCCTGGTGCGCACGTGCACCTCGTAGTAGGGGTTACCCTCGTCATCCATGATCGTATCGGCACCAATTTGCTCAACCACGCCCTCGAGCCCGCCGTAGACCACAAAGTCATAGGCAGTCAGTTTGACCAGTGCCTCCTGGCCGGGAATGAGGAAGGCAATATCCTTGGGCCTGATACGCACCTCCACCAGAAGCGTGTCATCCAGCGGCACAACCTCGACAATTTCCTTGCCCGGCAGGACCACGCCACCGATGGTGTTGTGATAGAGGCGCTTGATCGTGCCCTTGACCGGTGACCGCACCTCGGTCTGTCGCACCCGGTCACTCAGGCCCAACCCCGCCTCCCGCAGGCCGTTCATGCGGGCGATGGTGTCGGTGAGTTCCTCCCGGACCTTGTTTTCGTACTCGACTTCCACTTCGCTCAGGCGGCGCTGCGCCTCCTGGATAGCGGACTCAAGGCGTTTCAGCTGCGCCCGGGACTGCTCGAACTCGCCGCTGAGCTGGTTCACCTCGCGCTCCAGGCGCAGGATTTCCACCTGGGAAACCGCGCCGGAGGCCACCATAGGCCGGGTAACGCCCAGCTCCTGCCGGCTCAGGTCCAGGGAGCGGGAAAGCTGGCGTGAGCGGGCATTTACTTCCTCCAGTTCCTGCTGACGCTGCTCCAACTGCTCCTCGGCAATCTGCCGCTGCAGGTTGAGCTGGGCGCGGCTGGACTCGTAGAGAGCCTGTTCCTGCACCACGATCTCCGGCACCTGCTGTCGCCACTCGGCGGCAACGACAAATTCTGTGCGCGCGAGGTTGGCGCTCAAGCGCGCCGTGCGCACGGACAGGGCCTGGAACTCGGCCTGGTTCTCCCGCAGGTTGGACTCGGATCGGGTCTGGTCAAGGCGCACCAACAGCTGTCCCGCCTCGACGATATCGCCGGCCCGGGCGTTGATCTCGGTGACCACGCCGCCATCCTGGGACTGCACCACCTGGATCTGGCGCGAGGGAATGACCTTGCCCTCACCGCGGGTGACCTCATCGATCTCGGCGAAGGCGGCCCAGGCCACCAGGGCGACGACTATCACGGCTACGATATAGAGCAGTGCGCGGGCCCGCAGGGGCTGCTGCTCCATATAGGCGCGGTGCGCGTCCTGCTCCCAGCTGCGGGGGGCATCTGCGGCATCCTTGAGCCAGGGCGCAAAGATGAAGTCCGCCAGATAACGCTTGCGCGGGGCCTCCAGGGACTGGTCTTCGGGGGGTGTTGACGGCGCTTCCCGACTCATTTCGCAGCCCCTATCTTGCCCTGCTGGAGGGCCTGGATCACGCTGTCCCGCGGCCCGTCGGCGACCAGCCTGCCGTTGTCTATGACGATGATCCGGTCCACCATCTCCAACAGCGAATTGCGGTGGGTGACCACCACCCAGGTGCGGCCCTGAATATAGTCCGTGAGCTGCTGCTTGACCGCGACTTCCGTGGAATGATCCATGGATCCGGTGGGTTCATCCATCAGCAGGATCGGCGGGTCGTGCACCACCGCCCGGGCCAGCGCCACGCATTTGCGCTGGCCACCCGAAAGCGAGTCACCGCGCTCGCTGACCTGCATATCGAAGCCCTTGGGATGCCGGTTGATGTAATCGGAAAGATTGGCTATTTCCGCCGCCCGCACCAGCGCCGCATCGCTGACATTGGCGTGGGACAGGGCGATGTTGTCGCGCAGGCTGCCGTAGAACAGGGTCACGTCCTGGGGCACATAACCGACCCGGGACCGCAGCTCACTGGGATCGAGCTGGCGCAGATCGATACCGTCGATCATGATTGCGCCGGCGGTCGGCTGGTACAGGCCCATGGCCAGCTTCTGCAGCGTGGACTTGCCCGAACCGACCCGCCCCAGGATGGCCACCCGCTCCCCGGGCTTGATCCGGAAAGACACGTTGTTCAGGGAATTCATCTCTGCTCCGGGGTAGGCGAAGGAAACTCCACGGAACTCGATGTCGCCCTGGAAGATTTCCCGGGACAGGAACTGAGCCCCCTCCGGACGCTCCATGGGCTTGGCCATCACCTCTTCCAGGGAGGAGAGGGAGATGCGGGCGTTGTGCCAGGAAGTGATCAGCCCCGCCACCTGCCCGAAAGGCGCCATGGCCCGGCCGCTGAGCATAGTACAGGCGATCAGGCCGCCCATGCTCAACTCGCCCGCGGTGATCAGGTAAACGCCGGTGATAATCACGAACATGGTGACCATCTGGTTGGTCCACTGGGTCACATTGATCGTGGAGTTGGAGACCAGCCGCAGCTGCACGCCGACGTGAGCGAGGAACGCCGTGGCCTCCTCCCACTTGCGCTGCATCCGGGACTCGGCACCCATGGCTTTGATGGTGTCGATTCCGACCAGGCTTTCGATCAGGGTGGCGTTGCGCTGGGCGCTGGCACGGTAGGTGGTTTCCGAAAGTTCCCGCAGCTTGCCCTGGGTAGCCAGCGCGTATCCCAGTACCAGCAACAGGCCGATCAGCAGGGGAACCAGAACCGGCCAGGCTATCCAGGCTATCACCGCGATAAAGATAACCGCAAAGGGCACGTCGACCAGGGTGGTGATCGAGGCCGAGGTGATGAAATCGCGCACCGTTTCAAAGGAACGGAGATTGACCGCGTAGGAGCCCACCGACAGCGCGCGGTGCTCCAGCCGCGAGCCCAGCACCCTCTCCATGATCTGCCCCGACAGGCGCATGTCCACCCGGCGGCTGGCAAGATCGAGAAAATATCCGCGCATGGTACGCAGGACGATGTCGGCGCCGAGGATGATGATCACCCCCGCTGCCAGCATCCACAGGGTCTCCACTGCGTAATTCGGCACCACGCGGTCGTAGACATTCATGGTGAACAGGGGCAGTGCCAAAGCGAAGATATTGATAAAGAATGCCGCCAGCAGCACGTCCCGGTAGACCGGCATATTGGCGCGTATAGCGTCCCAGAACCAGTGACCGCGACCGGTGTTCCCGGTGCGGGGAGTGCGCTGGTCGAAGCGGAAGCGGGGGCGACAAACGATGACCTGGCCACTCTCCTGACTCAACAGCTTTGCGGCGGGCAGCTCCACCGCCGCCTCGTTCAGGCTGGAGAAAATCACGGTGGCGGTGGCGCCGTCCTCGCTCCAGCCCACCAGCAGGCAGGCGCGATCATTCTTCAGCAGCACCACCGCCGGCAGCAGCGCGGGCTCCACGTCGCGGGCGCTGCGCGGCAGAATGCGACTGACCAGTCCAACCCTGCTGGCGGCGCGCTCGAACAGGGCCGGAGTCAGGCATCCATTTTCCAGCGGCAGCCCCCCGACCAGAGCCTCGCCGGTGGATGCGTTGCCGTGATAACGGCACAGCGCCAGCAGGCTCTGTAGCAGCGTGTCTTCGGAACTGGCAGTCATTTCAGGCAGTTACCCCTACTGGCCCAATCTTGGGCGAATGTTTACAAATATTGTCTAAGATACTGAATATCGTAGATTTTCAATGTAGGAGGAGCATAAGCCTGCGGAGGGTATTTACCAAGTGACACACATCACAAAGCCGTAATAAATGTTATGTTGGAGCACTCCACGGCTACGCAAAGCCTGGAAAATCAGCCAGACTGGTATTGAGCGCCCCAATCGGCAGAGGAGATATCTTCATGTCTGATAAGCATTCCCCGTTTGAAGCCCGGGACCTGTCGCCCCCCGTGTACAAGGACCGCAAGGGTGAAACACACTACACCGGGCCGGAGCGGCGCCGGGGCCACCGCCGGCGAAACGAGGAGCGTCGCGGCGCGGTGCGTTTCGATATCAAGCAACCGGAACGCCGCGACCAGGCTGGACGCCGGGAAGAAGACAAGGCGCCGAAATTCTGGTGACCCTAGGCGCGCCCCACTTCAGCCCGGGCGCGCCCAAAGGCCTCCAGCGCAAAATCAATGTCGGCATCGCTGAGTGCCGCCGACATCTGGGTGCGGATTCGCGCCCTGCCCTTGGGCACCACCGGAAAGGAAAATGCCACGACATAGACGCCCTGGGCCAGCATGGCTTCCGCGAAGCGCGCTGCGAGTCCCGCATCGTGCAGCATAACCGGAACAATCGGGTGCTCACCGGGCAGCAGCTCGAAGCCCTGCGCCTCCAGACCTGAGCGGAAACGCGCCGTATTGTGCGCCAGTCGCTGGCGCAAAGCGGGTTCGGCGCCCACCAGCTCCACGGCCTTGATCGCACCCGCCACCACCGGCGGCGCCACGGTATTGGAGAACAGGTAGGGACGTGAACGCTGTCGCAGCAAGTCGACAATTTCCTGTCGTGCCGCGGTGTAGCCGCCGCTGGCACCGCCGAGCGCCTTGCCCAGGGTACCGGTGATGATGTCGACGCGGTCCATGCAGCCGCGCAGTTCATGCGTGCCACGGCCGCCGCTGCCCACGAACCCCGTGGCGTGACAGTCATCGAAGTGCACCAGCGCATCGTAGCGCTGCGCCAGAGCGCAGATTTCGTCCAGGCGGGCGATATACCCGTCCATCGAGAACACGCCGTCGGTGGTGATCAGCTTGAACCGTGCCCCGGCGGCGTCCGCTGCCTGCAGCTGGGCTTCGAGGTCGGCCATGTCACTGTTGCGATAGCGAAAGCGCTTTGCCTTGCAGAGGCGAATACCGTCGATGATGCTGGCGTGGTTGAGCTCATCCGAAATGACCGCGTCCTGCTCCCCCAGCAGGGTTTCAAACAGGCCGCCGTTGGCATCGAAGCAGGAGGGGTAGAGGATGGTATCCTCGGTGCCCAGGAAGGCGGACAGCGTGGACTCCAGCTCCTTGTGCAAGGTCTGGGTGCCGCAGATAAAGCGCACCGATGCCATGCCGTAGCCCCAGTCATGCAGGCCCTGCGCCGCCGCGGCATTGACCTGGGGATGCTGGGCCAGACCCAGGTAGTTGTTGGCGCAGAGGTTCAGCACTTCCCCTTCGCGCACCCCCACATGCGCGCCCTGGGGAGTGGTGATCAGGCGTTCGTGTTTGTACAGCCCGGCGGATTCGATCTCCGCCAGCTGGCCCGCCAGGTGTTCCTGGAATCGTTCATACATGCGCTTCCCCCCTCTGTAATACGTGTGCCGCATACAGCATCGCCGACAGCAGCAGCACCGCGCCGCCCTGGTGCGCCGCCGCCAGGCTCACCGGAACGTGCAGCAGCAGCGTGCTGATTCCCAACATGACCTGGACCCACAGGGCCAGCACCAGCAACACCGCCGCCACCCGGGCACGCTGCCCGAGGCCGGAGCGCCAGAGGCGAAAGGCAAAGATGTGCACCAGGGCAAAGAGAACATAGGCGAAGATCCGGTGGTTGAACTGGATCGCAGTGATATCCTCGAAGGCGTCCAGCCAGGCCGGCTCCCCCGAGTACAGCCCCGGCGGAATGAAACTGGTACCCATCAGGGGCCAGGTGCTGTAGGCAAAACCCGCCTTGGTGCCCGCCACCAGTCCGCCCGAGAGAATCATCAGGAACACCAGCACGACCAGGAGCAGCCCCCAGGGGGCCAGTGGATGTGCCACTGCGCCGCGCGGGTGACGCCCCGAGAGCAGGTCGAGGATCAGCCACAGCATGCAGGCATAAATAATGACCGCCAGGCCCAGGTGCGCCGTCAGCCGGTACTGGCTCACATGCGGCACATCGACCAGCCCGCTCTTCACCATGAACCAGCCGAGAAAACCCTGGCAGCCGCCAAGTATGAACAGCCCCCAGAGCTTGGGCATCATTCCCGCCCGGACCCGACCGCGCAGGGCGAAGTAGAGCATGGGGAAAAAGAACAGCACGCCGATCAACCGACCCAGCACCCGGTGCAGGTACTCGTACATGAAGATCACCTTGAACGCGTCCATGGACATGCCGCGATTTATCTGCAGGTACTCGGGGGACTGCCGGTACTTGTCCAGGGCCTCCTGCCAGGCCGCGTCGGACAGCGGCGGGACTATGCCCATAATGGGCTGCCATTCGGTTATCGACAGCCCGGAATTGGTCAGGCGGGTGACGCCGCCGAGCAGGATCATGCCGAAGATCACCGCCGCGCAAAGAATCAGCCAGGCGGCGATCTGGCGGTCGTAGTCAGCTTGTCGAAAAAGCACCATCGCGTTGCCTCGGCCCGCAGTCTCCAGAGGCCGGCAATGATAACCGAAATGGGCGCCGGGTGGCGGATGTTAGCGGGCGGAACCTGGCCCAAACCTGCTCAAACCGCACCTAGAAGGTCATTTCCGGCACCGTCTCGGGCACCACCAGCTCCCCCGCCGTCAGGCGTACGATGTCGTCCACGCTCACCCCGGGCGCCCGCTCCCGCAGCCAGAACCTGCCGTCGGCAACCTCCAGGTAGGCGAGGTCGGTGACCACCCGCTTGATGCAGGCCACGCCGGTCAGCGGCAGTGTGCAGCGCTCCAGCAGCTTGGACTCACCGTGCTTGGAGGCGTGGGTCATGGTGACAATGATATTGTCGGCTCCAGCCACGAGATCCATGGCACCGCCCATGCCCTTGACCAGCTTGCCGGGCACCATGTAGGAGGCGATATTGCCCGCCACATCCACCTCGAACGCACCCAGCACCGTCAGGTCCACGTGCCCCCCGCGGATCATGGCAAAGGACTCGGCGGAGGAGAAAATCGAGGCTCCGCTAATCGCCGTGACCGTCTGCTTGCCGGCGTTGATCATGTCCGGATCCAGCTCCGCCTCGGTGGGAAACGGGCCCATCCCAAGCAGGCCATTTTCCGACTGCAGCATCACTTCGATACCCGGCGGGACGTAGTTCGCCACCAGGGTGGGAATACCGATACCGAGATTGACGTAAAAGCCGTCCTGCAGCTCGCGGGCGACGCGCTGCGCCATTTGTTCGCGGGATAGTGCCATCTGCTGTGCTCCCTCAACCTGCGCGCACGGTGCGCTGTTCAATGCGTTTCTCGAAGCTGCCCTGGATCAGGCGGTTGACATAGATCCCGGGGGTATGGATCTGGCTGGGCTCCAGCTCACCGGGCTCCACCAGCTGCTCCACTTCAGCGACAGTTATCTTGCCTGCAGTAGCCGCTTCCGGGTTGAAGTTCATTGCCGTGTGACGGTAGACCAGGTTGCCGTAGCGGTCGCCCTTCCAGGCCTTGACGATCGCGAAATCGCCGACGACGGACTCCTCCAGGATATAGTGGCGACCGTTGAACTCGCGTACCTCCTTGCCTTCGCCCACCGGGGTACCGTAGCCGGTGGCAGTGAAGAATGCCGGTATGCCGGCACCTCCCGCACGCATTTTTTCCGCCAGGGTGCCCTGCGGTGTCAGCTCCACTTCCAGCTCACCCGCCAGCAGCTGCTCCATGAACAGCTTGTTCTCCCCCACGTAGGACGAGACCATCTTGCGAATCTGCCGGTCCTCCAGCAGGACACCCAGCCCGAAGCCGTCGACGCCACAGTTGTTGGAAACGAAAGTGAGGTCGCGGGTGCCCTTGCGCTTGATCTCGGCAATCAGGTTTTCCGGGATGCCGCAGAGCCCGAAGCCGCCGGCAATAACCGTCATCCCGTCCTCCAGGCCCGCCAGCGCCTCCGCGTAACTGCCCACCACCTTGTCGAATCCGGCCATCGTGATTCCTCTCTTGTCAGCTGCCGTTGCCCATCCCACTGCCAGTGTGGCCGACAATGCGAGCGCCAGCTTCCTACAGAGCGTTATATTTAACAAATATAATTATTTTACAAATTATTCTATTATGTTTATCAATAATCGCGGGATCCTTTATGGACATCACCATCAAGCAACTCCGGGCCTTTGTCGCCGTGGCGCGCAGCCGCAGCTTTGCCGAAGCCTGCGGCGTGCTGAACCTGTCCCAGCCCGCCCTGAGCGTGACCATTCGCAATCTGGAGGAGGCCGTGGGCGGCCGCCTGCTCGCCCGCACCACCCGCACCCTGGCGCTGACGCCCGAGGGCAGCCAGTTTCTGCCTGTGGCCCAGCGCCTGCTGGCGGACTGGAGTGCCGCCCTCGAGGATCTGCACGACACCTTCGCCCTGCGCCGGGGCAGGCTTGCCATCGCCTCCATGCCCTCCTTCGCCAGCACCACGCTGCCGGACCTGCTGCAGCGCTTTCGCCAGTTGCACCCGGAGATCAACATCACCGTCCACGATGTCATCGCCGAAGATGTGGTCGCCATGGTGCGCAGCGGGCGGGTGGAGGCGGGGATTGCCTTCGACCCCGGCATGGCGGAGGATCTTCAGTTCACGCCGCTGTTCAGCGACCGTTTCGTCGCGGCCCTGCCCGCCGGTCACCCACTGCTGCGCCGCCGGCAACTGCGCTGGAGCGCGCTCGGCGAGGAGCCCTTTATTGCCCTGCAGCACCCCTCCAGTATCCGTTCACTGCTGGAGCAGTCGCTGGCGGCCAGCGGCATAAGCCTGCGGATTGAAGTGGAAACCAACCATCTTGTCACCATCGGGCGCATGGTGGCATCGGGCCTCGGGGTCAGCGCGATGCCCACCCTGTGCAGGCAGCAATTGCGTGAACTGGGAGTTCACACCCGCCCCCTGCTGGCACCGGTCATCGAGCGCCGGGTAGGCATCGTCACCCGCCGCCGCTACCCCTTGTCAGGACCCGCCAGCGCGCTGGTCAGTATTCTCCGCGATCACTATGCCGGCGAGCAGCTGGAACAAGCGTCCAGCGCCCGGGAGCTGGAGATTTAGCGAAATTCGACCACCACAATGGGAGACCTGCCCCCCCTCCCCTTTGCTACAATGCGCGACCTGACCACCCTCCCGCCAACGAAGTCATGCCATGCCCCTGCTACGTCTAGAATCCCTGCAACTGCACTACGGCACCCAGGTGCTGCTCGACCACGTGGACCTGACCATCCGCCGCGGCGAGCGCTGGGGCCTGCTCGGCCGCAATGGCACCGGCAAGACCACGCTGCTGCGAATCCTCGCCGGGGAACAGCAGCCGGATGCGGGTGAGCGCTGGCTGCGCCCGGGTGTGCGTATTGCACGCCTGCAGCAGACCCTGCCCGACGCCGACGACAGCAGCGTCTACGACGTGGTCGCCGAGGGCCTGGCGGAGGCCGGCAAGCTGCTGGCGGAATACCACCACCTGCTGCAGGATGCGGACATCGACTTCGACCGCCTGGCAAAGGTGCAGCAACAACTCGAGGCCGCTGACGGCTGGACCCTGCAGCAACGGGTCGAAACTACCATCACCCAGCTGCAGCTGCCCCAGGACGCGAAAATGGGTGAGCTCTCCGGTGGCTGGCGCCGGCGGGTGGCACTGGCCCAGGCGCTGGTTGCGGACCCCGACATCCTGCTGCTGGACGAGCCCACCAACCACCTGTACATTCCCGCGATCCAGTGGCTGGAAACCCAGCTGCAGCAGTTTCGCGGCGCGATAGTGCTGATCACCCACGACCGCCGCTTCCTGCAGAACGTGGCTACCAGCATCGCGGAACTGGATCGCGGCCACCTGACCACCTGGCAGGGCAGCTACCAGGG
>NZ_JAVKCQ010000110.1:0-8946 GCF_040222615.1 Haliea sp. | reverse complement strand
CGTTGGCCAGCAGCCGGTCTTCGGGAATCAGGGTGGGGTGCACCCGCAGTTCCACGCCCCGCTCGCCCTGCTTGGCGATACCCAGGTGCTTCACCCGGTAGCCCAGCTCCTCGGCATAATCGAGGTCCTGGGGGGTCAATGCGGAAATGCCCTCGGTATAGACCGAATCGAACTGCAGCGGGATGCCGAAGGCAATGGACGCCAGAATCACCAGTTTGTGGGCGGCATCGATGCCCTCCACGTCGAAGGTCGGATCCGCCTCGGCATAGCCCAGCGCCTGCGCTTCGGCGAGCACATCGGAGAACTCCCGCCGGTGTTCGCGCATCTCGCTGAGGATAAAATTGCCGGTGCCGTTGATGATACCCGCCAGCCATTCGATATGGTTGCCGGCCAGCCCCTCGCGCAGGGCCTTGATGATGGGGATGCCCCCGGCCACCGCCGCTTCGTAGCGCACCGCCACGTTGTTTTCCGCCGCCAGGGCGAACAGCTCGTTGCCGTGTTCGGCGATCAGGGCCTTGTTGGCTGTGACCACGTGCTTGCCGGCACGGATCGCGGCCTCCACCAGTTCCCTGGCCACCGTGGTACCGCCGATCAGCTCGACCAGTACATCGACATCCGGATCTGCCGCCAGCGCAAAAATATCCCGGCTGACTTTTACGCCGCTGAGGTCGCAGGAAGGATTGTCGCGGCGGGCGCCGACATGAACGATGTGCAGCGGAGCCTGGGCCCGCGCCGCGATCGCCTCGGCATTCTCGCGCAGCAGGTTGAAAGTGCCGCTGCCGACAGTTCCCAGGCCGCAGATACCTATTCTCACGGGTTGCACGTTCGTATTCCCTGTCATTGTCTCGGTAGTGGTCATGGGTTCAGGCGTGGCCGTCACTGCGGAACATGCGCTTGATATTACGCAGGGCCTGCCGCGTGCGGTGCTCGTTTTCGATCAGGCCAAAGCGCACATAGCCCTCGCCGTACTCGCCAAACCCCACGCCCGGTGACACCGCCACCTGGGCCTCCTGTAGCAGCCTCTTGCTGAATTCGATAGAACCCAATGCCTCGTAGGCAGGCGGGATCCGCGCCCAGACGAACATGGTGGCACGCGGCGGAGTCACCGGCCAGCCCAGGGCGTTGAGGCCGCTGCAGAGTACGTCGCGCCGGGATTTGTACATGGCGTTGATTTCTTTGACACAGGTCTGGTCACCTTCGAGAGCGGCGATTGCCGCGACCTGGATCGGCGTGAACATGCCGTAGTCCAGATAGGACTTCATCCGCCCGAGTGCGCCGATCAGCTGCTTGTTGCCGCAACAGAACCCGACCCGCCAGCCTGGCATGTTGTAACTCTTGGACATGCTGAAGAACTCGACGGCGACTTCGCGCGCGCCCTCTACCTGCAGGATGGAGGGAGCGACATAGCCGTCGAAGCACAGGTCCGCATAGGCGAGATCCTGCACCACCCAGATCTGGTGTTCACGGGCCACGGCAATAACGCGCTCGAAGAAATCCAGCTCGACCACCTGCCCGGTGGGGTTGGAGGGGAAGCTCAACACCAGCATTTTCGGCCGCGGCCAGCTGTTGCGGATGGCACTATCGAGTTCCTGGAAAAACTCCTCCTCATTGCCCATCGGCACATGCCGGATGTCCGCCCCGGAGATGACGAAGCCGTAGGGGTGAATCGGGTAGGCCGGGTTGGGCACCAGAATGGCATCGCCGGGGCCCGTGGTCGCCAGCGCCAGGTGGGCCAGTCCCTCCTTGGAACCCAGGGTGACAATAGCTTCGCTCTCAGGATCCAGGGTGACGTCGTAGCGCCGCTGGTACCAGTCACAGATCGCCTTGCGCAGGCGCGGTATCCCCTTGGACTGAGAGTAGCGATGGGTGTCACCGCGCCGCGCGGTCTCGATCATCTTCTCGACGATGTGACTCGGCGTCGGCTGGTCCGGATTACCCATGCCGAAGTCGATGACATCCTGGCCAGCCGCGCGCGCCTTCTGCTTGAGGTCACCAATGATATTGAACACATAGGGCGGCAGGCGCTGGATGCGCTGGAACTGGTCTTCCACGGCTAGGGAACTCGCTTGGGCGGCCGCTACGGGGCCGCGAACTAAAAAAGGTGGCAAACAGTACTGAGTACGCCCGGCACTGTCAACGGCTCCTCCGGGCAAGCCTGCCGGAGGGCACCGCTGACGCAGAGGCCGCTAGCGCAGGCCGAGGGTAACCATCAGCTCATCAGCCGACTGGTAGCCGGGGATCATCTGCCCAGTGGCAGTGACGATTGCGGGGGTACCGCGCACACCGAGGGACTGTCCCAGCTGATACTGGGCCGCAACCGGGCTCCCGGTGCAGACGTTGTCGGGCACGGATTCGCCGTTTTTCAGGCGGGTCAGAGCGAGTGCTGGATTCTCGGCGCACCAGGCTGTGGCCAGTTTCCGGTAGCCCTCCGACTCCAGGCCAGCGCGAGGATACGCAAGGTAGCGAACTTCCACCCCACGCTTGTTCAACTCAGGCACTTCACGGTGCAGCTTCTGGCAGTAGAAGCAGGTTACATCGGTGAACACGGAGATGTGGGACAGGGTCTCCCCTTCGGCGGGAAAGATGATCATGTCCTCCGCGGACACGGCGGCCATTTCCTCTGCCCGCATGCCGTCGCGGCGTTTCTCCGCCAGATTCACATAGCCAGCGGGCCCCACGGTAAAGAGGTCGCCGACAATGAAGAACTGCCCGCTGGCACTGGCATAGACCAGCGGCCCCTCCTGGAACTGGACGGCGTACATGCCGGCAATCTCACTGGCTTCGATGGTGGCGACCTTGAGGCCGTTGGCGGGGCTCTCGAGCATTTTCCGCAGGGAATCCTGCACGTTGGCCGGCACCGGCTCGGCTGCCCGGGTCAGCAGAGAGAATGCGGTGAAGGCAACAAGCACCGCGCCAATGAAAACTCGCTTGAACATGAACTATCCTCTGGTTGCTATGGCCCGGGCCGACAGGATTCGACTCGCCGCGCCTGATTGGAGCACGCGGGGAACCACAAGTTCCTCAGCCGCGCGGGTGATGCTTTGCATGCAGCTCCTGCATTCGCTGTTTCGCCACATGGGTGTAGATCTGCGTGGTGGTCAGGTCACTGTGTCCCAGCAGCATTTGCACCACCCGCAGATCCGCACCGTGGTTCAGCAAGTGGGTCGCAAAAGCGTGACGCAGCGTGTGCGGGGACAGCGGCTTGTTGATCTCCGCACGCCGGGCGTAGATTTTAATACGATACCAGAAGGTCTGGCGAGTCATCTGTGTGCCGCGGCGGCTGGGAAAGACGACATCGCTGGGTATGCCCTTGAGCAGTTCCGCGCGCGGGCCAGCCATATAGCGTTGCAGCCAGCTGAGGGCCTCCTCACCCATGGGGACCAGGCGCTCCTTGCTGCCTTTGCCGAAGACCCGCACCACGCCCTGGTTCAGGCTGACCTGCACCAGTTGCAGACCGGTGAGTTCCGATACCCGCAGGCCGCAGGCGTAGAGCATTTCCAGCATGGCCCGATCCCGGAATTCCAGCGCCAGTTCCGTATCCGGTGCCGCCAGCAACCGGTCCACGTCCTGCTCGGACAGGGACTTGGGCAGCGGGCGCCCCAGCTTCGGGCTGTCCACGTCCAGGGTGGGATCCACCTGCAGCCGCCCTTCGCGCAGCAGGAACCGGTAGAAACTGCGGGCGCAGGACATAAAGCGCGCCGTCGAGCGCTGGGACTGCCCTTTCATCAGGCAGGCACCGAGGTAGGACTGCAGGTCGGCGCGGTCGGCGCGCAGAATACTGCTGTCGCGAGACGCCAGCCACTGCTGGTACTGGCTCAGATCCCGGCGATAGGCACTGAGGGTATTGTCGCTGAGCCCCTTCTCCATCCACATGGCGTCGATATAGTGCTCAATGTCAGGGTGGGTGGCGGGCATCGCGCAAGATTACCACGGAAGTGCTGGCAGGGAGGACTGGGGACTGAGGTGCGGGAGACTCTTGAGGATAGCCCGGAGGAGCGGCCAGGGGTTGGCTGGACCGTATGCGACATGGATGTCGCATCCGAGCCTACATGGATGTATTTACGGCGTGTCCAGCCAGCCCCTGGCCGTTTCTCCGGGCGGCGGCTTGGGCACCCTCGCGGCCCGCTGGCGACAGGACCTGCGGGAGGTCGGTCCCTGGCACCCAAGCCACAAAACCCGGACACAAAAAAGCGGCCCGAGGGCCGCTTTCCGGGGAATACCCTGCGCCTTAGCGGGCGCTGAGCTTTTCCTTGATCCGCGCCGCCTTGCCGGACAGTTCGCGCAGGTAGTACAGCTTGGCCTGGCGCACATCGCCGCGACGCTTGACCGTGACGCTGTCGACCAGCGGGCTGTAGGCCTGGAAGGTACGCTCTACGCCGACGCCGTGGGAGATCTTGCGCACGGTAAACGCGGAGTTGAGGCCACGGCTGCGCTTGGCGATGCAGACACCCTCAAAGGCCTGCAGACGCTCGCGGTTGCCTTCCTTGACCTTGACCTGAACCACCACGGTGTCACCGGGGCTGAACTCGGGCAGATCCTTTTGCATCTGTTCAGCGTCAAGCTGAGAAATAATCTTGTTGGTGCTCATGGTGCGCTCCTGTCGTTTACCGTGCCTAGCTTCACAGCTAGCGAATTAAGCCAAATCGCGCTCCTGGCGGTACAGCGCCAGCAGCTCCTGTTCTTCGGGCGTCAGCGCCCTTTGCTCGAGCAGATCCGGGCGCCGCTCCTGCGTGCGACCCAGTGCCTGCTTGAGGCGCCAGCGGCGAATCCTCTCGTGATCACCGCTGAGCAATACTTCCGGTACGGTCCTGCCCCGGTACTCCTCGGGGCGGGTGTAGTGGGGGCAGTCCAGCAGGCCGTCGGCGAAGGAATCCTCCTGCGCCGACAACTCGTGCCCCAACACCCCGGGCAACTGGCGGATTACCGCGTCTATCACCACCATCGCGGCCAGTTCGCCGCCACTCAGCACGTAGTCGCCGATAGAGAGCTCTTCGTCGACCTCACCCTCAATCAGGCGTTCATCAACGCCTTCGTAGCGCCCCGCCACCAGCTCCAGGGCCGATTCCTGCGCCAGGCTCACCGCCTTGCGGTGATCAAACCGCTGCCCCTGGGGCGACAGGTAGATCACCCGACTGCGTTCACCTGCATGCTCCTTCGCCGCCGCTATGGCCTGCTCCAGAGGGGCTATCTTCATCACCATGCCGGGGCCGCCACCGAAGGGGCGATCGTCCACCGTGCGATGGCGGTCATGCGTAAATTCGCGGGGATTGCTGTGGCTGAAGCCCACCAGTCCCTGCTGCACCGCGCGGCCGGTAATCCCGTGCTCGCTGATGGCGCCGAGCATTTCCGGGAACAGGGTCACTACCGCAATGTGCATGCGCCCACCTGCCTCCGCCAGCTCGCTCCCTAGTCTTCCGGGAACCAGTCCACCTCAATTCGCCCTGCCGCCTCGTCTACCTGCCTCACCGTCGTACCGGGGAGCCAGGGGATGAGCCGTTCCCGCTGGTCGATACTGCCCTCGCAGGGCTTGATCACCAGCACATCGTTGGCACCGGTTTCGAGCAGGTAGTCCACTTCACCGAGCAACACCTGGCCTTCTTCCGTGCCACACCAGACCTGCATGCCCTGCAGCTGGTGCCAGTAATAATCGCCTTCTTCCAGCTCCGGCAGCACATCACCGTCCACGCTGATCTCCAGCCCCTGAAAGGTCTCCGCCAGGTTGCGGTCGTCCACCCCGCGGATGTGGGCCACCAGGCCCTTGCCCTGCCGCCGGCCAGCGTCGAAGTCTATGGCCTCCAGGCCACCTCGGCGCTGCACCTTCCAGCCACCGTAATCGAGGAAATTCTCCATCGGTTCGGTGTAGGAGTGTATCTTGACCCAGCCCTTGATCCCGTAGCAGCCGGTTATCCGGCCGATAACGAGACGGGGGCTGGCGGCGGGCTCACTCATGCCACCCGCACCGACTCAGGCTGCTGCGCCCGCTTCCCTGACCAGCTTGGCCACGCGATCGGACAGCTGCGCGCCCTGGCCCTGCCAGAATGCGATACGTTCGGCGTCCACTTGCAGGCGCACTTCCTGGCCGCGGGCGACGGGGTTGAAGAACCCCACGCGCTCAATGAAGCGACCATCACGTGCCTGGCGGCTGTCAGTGACCGTCAGGTGATAGAACGGGCGCTTCTTGGCACCACCACGAGAAAGACGAATTGTTACCATATTCCGTTATTTCCTGAAAATGAGTCGGGATCTGCGGCCAATCTTCCGCCATATCCACGGCAAATACCGGCACCACGGCCGCAAAGGTGGCGTATCATACGGAACTTCAGCGGGTTTTAAAAGCCCTTGCGGGCGGAAATTTTCAGTGCTTCTAACAACTTACCGGAACGGGAAGCCACCGCCGGAGCCGCCGCCCGGGGGCATCATCCCGCCGAGGCCGCGCATCATTTTCTCCATGCCGCCGCCCTTCATCTTCTTCATCATCTTCTGCATCTGCTTGTGCTGCTTCAGCAGGCGATTGAGATCCTGTACCTGAGTGCCTGAGCCCTGGGTAATGCGGCGCTTGCGCGAGCCGACAATGAGGTCGGGGTTGCGCCTTTCCCGGGGCGTCATGGAATTGATCATCGCCTCCATGCGGGCAAACATTTTCATGTCCAGGTTCTGCTGCGCCATCTGCGCCACATTGCCCATGCCCGGCAGCTTGTCCAGCATGCCGGTGATCCCGCCCATGTTGTTCATCTGCTGCAGCTGGTCGCGGAAATCCTCCAGATCGAAGCGGCCGCCCTTCTTGACCTTGCGCGCCAGGCGCTCGGCTTTCTCCTTGTCGACCTTCTGCTCCGCCTCCTCGATCAGCGACAGGACATCGCCCATGCCGAGGATCCGAGACGCGAGCCGGTCCGGGTGGAACGGGTCCAGGGCCTGGGTCTTTTCACCAACGCCGAGGAACTTGATCGGCTTGCCGGTGATGGTGCGCACGGACAGCGCCGCGCCGCCGCGGCTGTCCGCGTCAACCTTGGTCAGGATAACCCCGGTGAGGGGCAGCGCCTCGCCAAAGGCCCTGGCAGTGGTGGCCGCATCCTGGCCGGTCATGGCATCGACCACGAACAGGGTTTCAGCCGGCTTGCTGACCCGGTGCAGCTCTGCGATCTCGGCCATCATGGCCTCGTCGATCGCCAGCCGGCCGGCGGTGTCGATGATCAGCACATCGCTGAAGCGGATCCGGGCGTGATTGATGGCGGCGACCGCAATATCCACCGGTTTCTGGTCGGGCTGGCTGGGGAAGAAATCGACCCCGACCTCGGCGGCAAGCGTCTCCAGCTGCTTGATCGCCGCGGGGCGGTAGACGTCGGCACTGACCACGGTCACCGACTTCTTCTCCCGCTCCTTGAGCAGGCGCGCCAGCTTCGCCACGGAAGTAGTCTTGCCCGCGCCCTGCAGGCCCGCCATCAGGATGACCGCGGGCGGCTGCACCGCGAGATTGAGGCCCTCGTTGGCGGTGCCCATGACGGCTTCCAGTTCCGCCTGCACGATGCGCAGGAAAGCCTGGCCCGGGCTCAGGCTCTTCATTACCTCCTGGCCCAGTGCGCGCTGCTTCACCGCCTCGACAAAATCCTTCACCACGGGCAGGGCTACATCCGCCTCAAGCAGCGCCATCCGCACTTCGCGCAGGGTGTCCTGGATATTGTCCTCGGTGAGGCGTGCCTTGCCGGTGATCGAGCGAAGGCTCTGCGACAGGCGATCGGAAAGGCTCTCAAACATTGGAATGACTCTCGGCAGCGGCCGGCGCTATTGATTATGGCCGGACAAATCGGTACAAAGGGGCGCAGTATACGTTACCCGGGTCCAACCCCCAAACATGCCGCTGCCCCTGCTCGCCATTGTCGCCGCGCTGCTGTATTTCGCTGCCGCGGGCCTGCACCTGTCGCACATCCTCCGGCGGCGGCCACGGCTCAGTGGGGCGGTAATCGGCATGGGCGCTGTCGCCCTGCTCTGCCACGCAATGGTTGCCTGGTTCAGCATTTTCGACAATCACGCCATTCACCTCGGCTTCTACAAGATCCTGGCGCTGATCTCCCTGGTAATCAATATCGCCTGCCTCGCCTGGCTGGTGCGGCGGCCGCTGCAGAACCTGCTGGTGGCCCTGATGCCACTGTCAGCGGCAGCGGTACTGATCTCCGCCTTCGCACCCCATTCCGGCACCACCCCCGAAACCCTGGGCCGGGGACTGCTGCTGCACATTGCGGCCTCCATCCTCTCCTATGCAGTGCTGACTCTCGCCGCAGCGCAGGCCGCGCTGGTGGCGGTGCAGGACCGGCAGCTCAAGCAACACCATGCCACCGGCATTGTCAGCTTCCTGCCGCCCCTGCAGTTGATGGAAACCATGCTGTTCGAGCTGCTCTGGGCCGGCGTGGTGTTATTGACGATCGCCATCGCCTCCGGCTTCCTGTTCCTGGACGACATTTTTGCCCAGCACCTGGTGCACAAGACCGTGCTGACCCTGGTGGCCTGGGTGATCTACTCCACCCTCCTCTGGGGCCGCTACCAGCTGGGCTGGCGCAGCCAGACCGCGGTGCGTTTCACCCTGGGCGGCTTCGCCCTGCTGATGCTGGCCTTCTTCGGCTCGAAACTGGTGCTGGAACTGGTGCTGCAACGCAGCTGAGCCGCCTGCAATTGATACCTCCCGGGGCTTGCTCCCGCCGGGCTTTTTCTTCAAGATAGCCGGTCCATTCATGCCAAAGGTCCGCCCCCGCTTTGAACGAAGCACCGCTGGGTCTCCTATACTCAGTCCTGGTAGTCCTCATTCTGCTATCCGGTTTCTTTTCCAGCTCGGAAACCGGGATGATGTCCCTCAACCGCTATCGGCTGAAACATCTCCGCAAGCAGAACCACAAGGGCGCCCGCCGCGCCAGCAAGCTGCTGGACCGGCCGGACCGGCTGATCGGCCTGATCCTG
>NZ_JAVKCQ010000109.1:0-7991 GCF_040222615.1 Haliea sp. | reverse complement strand
TAGCCAGAATCGCGCGGCGGAAAATGCCCTGCTCGGAGCTGCCCCGCAAGGCCTCCCGGCGCAGGAAGAGAAACAGGTCAACGCTGTCAAACGCAGCCACCCATTCCGCATTGCGGCAACCGAGATCGCCCTCGGGCAGCTTGTCGCTGCCGGTCTCTTCAAGGTAGCGGTTCATGCCGCGGGTATACCCTTCAGCGAGGTCGCGGGCGAACTGCGGCAGGGCGGAAACAAATTCCTCGGCGAAGGCTTCCTTGTCGCCGTTGAGGAAGCGAAACAGGAAGTCCGACTCCACGCTGCCCATCTCTTCGCCCATCAGCTCCGCGGAGCGACCGGTGGCAAACACGATCTCCCGCATCGCCACACAGAAATTGTCCTGGGCATAGGCATAGCCGAAGCCGTAGCCAAGGCTGCCCCAGTCATCCGCCTTGATATGGGGGATGCCGTATTCCGTGCGCCGCACCTCCGCAGAGTAGGTGAATGATGGCTCGGGCTCGGGTGGCACGGGCGGGGATACCGGAGGCCGGTCGCTGGAGTCGCTGCAGGCTGCGAGGGCGAGACTCAGGGCCAGGGCGGGCAGATGACGGGGAAGCATGGCGACCCTCTTGTTATCGTGAAATAGCCGGCTGCCCAGAATAACATCGGCACACCCTCCCGCCTACGACCCCCTGACAGGATCGCGAACACGACAGGGGCGAGTGAAAAGGCTGGTTGCCGGCTGAACCTCCTGTTCCCGGGGCGCAGTCGCTAACCGGACTGCAGTGACAGCTTGACGATGTGCCCTGCTAGGGCCAATTGCGGAGCAGTTGCTCGACTGCCCGCAGTGCCAGGGCGTGTATCGTGAAGGTGGGGTTGACTGCACCGGAACCGGGAAAGAGACCAGGTCCCGCGATGTAGAGATTCTCGATATCGTGACTCTGGCCATAGCTGTTGGTCACAGACTTTGCCGGGTTTACGCCCATAACCGTGCCCCCCAAAATATGCATTCCGGCTTGTGGTCCCCGCCACTGTTCCCGGGCGCCGGCTGCGTCCAGCACAGCCTTCCCCTGCTGCAAAGCGTGAGCGACCAGCGCGGCACCGGGCTCGTCAAGGTTATGCACCGCGCGGGCCAGTGGCACGCCGAAGGCATCGCGCTTGTCACTCAGTTCCACCCTGTTTTCAGCCCGCGGTACATCCTCGGCGACAAGAGTCATTACCCCGAGATGATTCACTGCTCGCTGCAAGAACGGCTTGAGCTCCGACCCATGAATATCAGCGCGACTGTTGGCGATCCCCAGCAAGCCGTTTGGCTTGACGGCATTGGCAATGATCCACTGAAAACTGCCATAGGCGTCCTTCACGCCCAGCTTGTTGTCGTAACCATCCTGGTTGATCAGTTGCCCTCCGGTGGGACCAAACCCGGGCTGGGTTTCCTCATCGAACATTCCGTACAGACTGACCGTAGGGTGAGTCATCAGGTAACGACCCACGAGCCCGCTGCTATTCGCCAGTCCACGGGGATGATGGCTATTGGCCGAGGCCAACAGCAGGCGGGCATTCTGGACAGTAAATGCCGCGAGCACCACAACATCCGCGTACTGCCGATGCAGCGCGCCGTCCGCCGTGCGATATTCAACACCCTCGATACGCTTGCCATCCTTGCGCGTGAGGAGGCGGGTTACGGTCGCATCGTTTCGAACCGTCGCACCCGACTTCAACGCGCTGGCAAGAAATACAGTCTGGGCATTGCCAAGAGCACCGATAGGGCAGCCTGCATCACACCAGCCGTCATACAGGCAGGCCGGCCGGCCGCGGTAGGGAACCGAGTTAATCGCCAGCGGTAAAGGTGCAGTGTGCATATCCAGCCGGGCAAACCCCGCGGCAAGCAGCCGCCCCTGGCCAAACACAGGAACCGGCGGCATCGGATAGGCATCGCCGGGTGGTCTCCAGCGCTCCTGTGTCGCATCCCCACTGAGGCCTACAGCGCCCTGTATCCGGTCATAGTAAGGTCTCAATTCAGCATACCGGAAAGGCCAATCCAGACCTCGACCGTACTCGGTGAATGTCTGGAAATCATTCTCATGCAGCCGCGGCCAGACACCATAGTGGTGCATGGTGCTGCCACCGGTTCCCCACCCGGCATTAAAGTTATGTCCGACCCGGTGGTTCCCTTCCTCCTCTACATGCGCCCCGCCCCACTTCTGCCTGCGCGCCCAGAGCTGGGAGCTGAACAGATCATCCGGCGTACGCGCTGGGCCAGCCTCCAGCAGCACAACCTGCTTGCCTGCCGCGCTCGCCTCCGCAGCGAAGACACTCCCCGCGGCACCACTGCCAACCACCAGCAAGTCAACCTTGTCGGCCGCCCTTACCACGGCTGCTCCGGCCTGATATGCGCCATATAGGGCGTGTTCAGCATTGCCATACCCTCCTCGCTGCCATAGGTCACATCAATGCCATCGCTGCGCCAGACAAAATAGAGAAACGACGCCGGCGGCCCTGACCATCCCGGAGTCTCATCCGCTATCAAATCTGCAATCAGATGGTCCAGCTTGAGCGCGGGCAGCGCCGACGGACGTTTGCCGAAACGCGCAATGGAATGCTGTGCAAGCGCCGCCAGGCCTCCCCGATAAAAAGTCAGATGCGGTTGCTCCACGCCCAGGTACTTCAGCATCAGGAGGCTATCGGCGGCGGGCTTCGCCAACTGGTAATCGATGAAGTGCACTGCGCCGGCCTCGGCGGAGCCGGGCACCAGTGCCTCTATAACCGACTCCAGGTCCCCGGCTTCTTCATCCGCCAGCACAGTGAGCGGCAGCTTGCGCAGCCGAGCCTGTGCGGGTGACAACAGCAGCGCGCCGGATATCAGCGGATACGCCAGTAACAACCCCTTGAGGAGGCTGCGCCGCTGCTGCAAGGCCTCCATCAGCGTCAGAACTCGTAGCGCAAGGCGATGGAATACAGGCGAGGCTCGCGGAACGCAATCTCGTTGCAGCCGCACAGGGAAGCCAGGTCAAAACCCTGGGTCCCCGCCCTCTCATCCGTCAGGTTGCGCACCGCCAGTGTTGCCTGCCACTGACTGTCGGTGCTGCTCCAGCTTATCGACGAGTTGTAAATCGTGTAGCTGTCGAACTTGTCGGCATCAAAGTTGCGAAGGTTGTAGAAAAACTCGTCCGAGTAAGAGAAGTCCGCCTGTACTGCAAGGTTGCCGCCGAGCGCGGGCCACTGGTAGCGAATCAGGCCTGCGGCCTGCAGCTCGGGCGCATAGGTTGGCTTGACGTCACGTGGCGGCAGCGGCGACCCCCTGCGCAGGGGAACGTCCTTCACGGTCGCATCAAACCAGGCACCGCTGAGCATGATATCGAGTCCATCCATGGGCGATGTCTGCAACTCGAGCTCCGCACCATAGGTGCTAGCATCATTGTTTTGCACCACCCCGCCAACACCTACAAAGAGGAAAGACTGGTAATCGGTGTAGTCATAGTAAAACGCCGTACCGTTCAAACGGGTCATGCCGCCAGCGAAAGACTTTTTAAAACCGCCCTCGTAGGACACCAGAACCTCTTCATCGTAGGGCAGGCTCTCGTCGCCGCCTGCGCCGAGAAACGCGCCCAGCAACGGTGCGTTGAAACTGCCCGCTTTCACGCCGCGGTTTATCCCGGCGTACAACAACAGGTCATCGGTGTAACGCCAGTCCAATTGCAGCTTGCCCGTCCAGAGAGTGTCGGAACTGTCATCCGTATTGGTGAAGGGTGACCCGGCCCCGAAGGCGTTGGGAATCGGCTCACCCCGATTGACGGAGAAACTGTCAAAGGAGGGAAAGATGGCGATCAACAGGTCGAAGTCCTTTTCTTCCTGGATCAAGCGAGCACCTGCGGTCAGCGTGAGCGTTTCGCTCAGGTCATAATCGACCTGCCCGAAAACACTGTAGGAATTGGTCTCCAGATCAGCCACCACACCGATATCGACAGGGGCGAAGGGCGGACTGCCGGCAATACTGTTCACCGGTGCTTTCAGGCCATTGTCGGACGTCGTATCGATATTCAGGTAAAAGGCACCGGCAACCCAGCGCGAGCGCTCCGTTTCGCCGTTGAATCTGAATTCCTGGGTAAAGCTGGTTGCGTCGACCCCCGCATAGTTCGCCAGCTGATTCGCGGGGGCGGCGTCGACATCAATGAAAAGCAGCTTCTCGTAGTCCTTGAAGTCCGTAATTGACGTGAACTGAACACCGCTTGCCAGTTCATACTGCAAGTTGACGTTGATACCCCAGGTCTCGGTGAAGGCCTGGTCCTCGAAGGCAAAATCTCCGGAGAAGGTAAAATCCTCGCCGTCGGGATCAAGATAGCCGAAAAAATCACCACCGGGGGCCAGGCGGCTGGGCAAGCCAATGCCGGCACCGGGGAGAAAACTGCTGCCGTCAATTGCGTTGCCGCCGCCGTCCTGATCACCCTGGATGGTAAAACGTGTTTCTCCGGCCGGCATATCAATGACGTTGACAAGCTCGCCGTTGTCATCGAGTACCCCGATAGTGGGCTTGCTCTGGTAGGGCCCCGAAGACAGCTCGGATTTGGAATAATTGAGCGAAACCATGGCCTGCGTCCTGTCATCCGGCTGGAACAGCAGCGTGCCGCGCGCGGACTTGTCTTCCTGACCGCCCAAATCGGCCCCGGCACCAGGCCCCGGGGGTCCGAGGAAGGCGCCGTCCGGGTACAGGTTCTTCAGATAGCCGTCCTGGTCCTTGTAGCGAAAGGCCACCCGCCCGGCCACGGTTTCTGTCAGCGCGCTACCCAGAGCCCCCTCAATGACCATCTGATTGGCGTTGGCCGGGGTATCAATCTCACCCACCTGAAAATCAAGGTATCCTTCAGTGCCATCGAAATTTGGCTTGTTGGATATGTAATGAACAAGGCCGCCCGTTGCGTTGCGGCCAAACAGCGTACCCTGGGGACCCTTGAGGATCTCCAGCCGCTCGATATCGTAGACCGCGAAGGTCTGGGCCTGCGCCACTGCCAGGTACCCCTCATCAAGATACGCTGCGTTGGGCGCCTCGATGATATCGTTGAAGTCGTTCTGGGTTACGCCGCGAATCGAGAACTGGGTATTCTGGCCGGCAATATTCCCGCTTATGTGAACCCCGGGAGTAAATCCGGCGATATCAAAACTCTGCTGGACACCCAGTGCGCGCACCTGGTCACCGCTGAAAACCGTGATCGCAATCCCGACATCCTGCAGATTCTGCTCGCGCTTCTGGGCAGTGACAGTGACCTCTTCGAGCAGGTTTTGCGCGACGCCGGTCAGTGGAACAGCCAAAGCGGCGCACAAAGACCCGAACTTGAACCCCATCTTCCTCTTCATACAATATCCCCCTACAGGAATTGAAAAATGAACATGTTTTGTCCAGAAAAACTCAGCCCATGCTGCAGCCAGCAGGCTTGGGCAGGCACGTCGCCGCAGGACCTGGAGCGGCCTTGCCGGGAAACAAACGGAATTCTCGTGCGCAATCAAGAAACGATAACGAGGCGTCGGCACCCTGCACTGCATTCGCCGGCAGCGGGTCACATCCAACGACGTCGAACCCTGCCGTGCTGCAGTGCCGGCCGACCCCGGTCACAGGGATCGCCCCCGGGCATTCGGGAAACAGCCACCGAAGAGAAACTTATTGCTGTTGTAGATCGGGGCATTTCGCATACACTGCCTCTTCGCGATAAAACTTTAAGCTTAAAGTTAACTTGATAGTAGGACTAGTCAGCGGGATTGTAAACACCCCGACTGGAGAAGTTTCAACAGTGTGGATTCTGATCGGTGGGAGACAGTAGATGTGGCGCTTCAAGAGTTTCGCGGCAGGACAATTGATACAGCTGGGCAAATATCAGCTGACAGCAGACGAGATAATAGGGTTTGCCACCCGCTACGACCCTCAACCCATGCATACCAGTCCAGCGGCCGCGGAAGACTCACCAATGGGTGAATTGATAGCCAGCGGCTGGCACACCTGTGCCATCGCCATGCGCCTGATGTGTGACGCCTTCATCACCGATTCCAGCTCGGTCGCGGCTCCCGGGGTCGACCATGTGCGCTGGCTCGCCCCCGTTCGCCCGGGGGACGTATTAACCGGGCAGTGCAGGATCCAGGAAACCCGCCTCAGCCGCAGCAAGCCGGATCGGGGAGTGGTCATTGCGGACGTGCACTTGCATCGCCAGGACGCTGTAGACGTGTTGCACATGAACACTACCGCGCTTTACCTGGTATAGGCCCGGCGGGCATCGGGCTGACGGCCATTGCGCCGCGCAACCCCAGCTGCCCGCTCTGTGTCGCCGTCTAGTCAGGCTGGTCAATACGATGGGTGGCCGCGATTCGCGCCGCCTGCTCATAGATCCCCGACATCAGGTCAAGCGTGCGCGCCGCATCGGTCATTTGCGGCACGAATTCGTGCACAGTGCCGGTGAAATCAAGCAGCAGGCTGCGCCGAAGACCCGCATAGCGTTCGGTAATCTCGTAGCCCTTGTCGGTGACGCGGTAGGTCACACCCTGGCGGTGCGAACTCTGTGCACTCTTCTCGATCAGGCCCGCCTTCAGGAGCTTGCGCAGCGAGTACTGGATGTTGGGAATGTCGTCACGATTCATCAGCCGGGCGATCTCCTTGACCCCCTTGGCTCGCTCCTTCATGCGAATCACGTGCAGCAGTGCGTTGTCGCCACCGCCCACGTCGATACCACTGACCGCGGCAAGGCACTCGGCCTGCCAGCGGGTGAAGGCTTCGTTGCAGCGCATGATGGCGTACTCAAGCTCGCTGACCGCGACTTCATGCGGGGTCTCGGCGAGATGCCAGCGCCGGTCCAGCGTCAGCCCACCATGCTCCGCGTTGCCCACGATGGCGAGATCCGGAGCAGCAGACTCCGGGCCCCTCGACCGCTTCGGCAAACCCGGGGACCCGGGAGTTTTACTTTTTGGCATATAGTCCCTCCTTCAACAATCCAGTGTCAGACCCGCGCGGGCGGCAGGCCGAGAGTTTCTCACAGATCGATGCGTACAGGTTGACATTCCAGTTTTATATTGTTAAATAAGCTTTAATTTAAAACGTAATTTCGATAATAACATCGACAAACCCTCGGAGGGGTCGCCATGAACCAGGTAGAAAACCGGATGTTTCGCAAGAACCACTTCAAGCTTGGCACGTTTTCCGCCAACTGCTCCTCGGGGATGGCCGTCACCAAGGTGCCGGAACGCTGGGTCAATTCCTGGGAAAACAACGCCCGCCTCGTCCACCAATGCGACCAGGCTGGACTCGATTTCATGCTGCCTATCGCTCGCTGGATCGGCTACGGTGGCGAGACCAACTTCCACTACAACGTCCTGGAGACCATGGCCTGGGCTGCAGGGCTTCTCGCCATCACCGAGCGCATCTCGGTGATCGCAACCATGCACACGGCGTTCAATCACCCGGTTGTGGTGGCGAAACAGATTGCCACCATCGACCAGATAGGTGCCGGTCGCGCCGGGCTGAATATCGTCGCCGGCTGGAACCAGCCCGAGTACGATGCCATGGGCCTGCAGTTGGCGGATGACCACGAAACCCGGTACGGATATGCCCAGGAGTGGTTTGATGTCGTCAAAAAACTGTGGACCCACAGTGGAGCTTTCGACTGGAATGGCGAGTATTTCAAGCTGAAGGGCGTACATTCCGATCCCAAACCGATTTCGAATTTACCCCCGATAGTCAACGCGGCTGGCTCCCCCCAGGGGCGTGAGTTTGCGGTGAAAAACGCCGATTTTCTCTTCACGCCCGCAATCGACCTGGCGCGCTCCCGGGATGAGCTTGCCGAGTTGAAGGCGCAGGCAAGCAGTGCGGGCAGGGATGTGGATGTCCTGACCTTTTCCTATGTAGTTTGCCGGCCCAGCGAGAAAGAAGCCCGGGACTACCACAAGTACTACGCGGATACCAATGCCGACTGGGCCGCGGTGGACAACCTGGTACGCCTGCAGTTCGCCCACGCTCATTCGTTCCCCCACGACCTCCTGAG
>NZ_JAVKCQ010000108.1:0-91196 GCF_040222615.1 Haliea sp. | reverse complement strand
GCTCCCAGGTAGCCGGCGACATCGATGACTACTACCGCGTGCGGCTGCTGGCGGGGCAGTCCGTTACCCTGCTGGTTGCCGACTTCGAGACCGCGGATGCGGATCTCTACCTGTATTCAGAGCAGGGCGAAATCATCGATTTTTCCATCGAGGCGGGCGAGATTGAAACCGTGACCGCGCCCGAGAGCGGGATCTGGTTCGCCAATGTCACGGCTTTTAGCGGTGCCACCAACTACATCATGGCCGTTGGCAACCAGGCCCTGGAGGGCTCTGGCTGGCAGCCGGAGATCGTTCCGGGAGAGCTCGTCGTCGACTACCGGGATGCCGCGGCGGAACCGGCCGCCCCCTCGCTGGAAGATGTGGCCGACCAGATGGGAATGGAGCAACGCGCCGGTGCTGCTGGCCGCGCCCGGCTACTTGCCCTGCGTGCGGGCCAGGCGGAACAGCGTCGCCTCGGTGCCGCGGCGGCCCGCCGGCACCAGTTCGCCGATCAAGAGCAGCAACAGCGCTGGGAGACGCTGGTCAGTATCAAGTCGCTGCGCCGCACTCCGGGTGTGCGCTGGGCGGAGCCCAACTACCGTGTTCAGGCGTCCCTGCGGCCCAATGACAACGGCTACCGCCTGCAGTGGCACTACCCGCTGATTTCCCTGCCGGCGGCCTGGGACGTGACCACCGGGGACCCGGGCGTGATCGTCGCGGTGGTGGACACCGGCATTCTGTCAGGACACCCCGATCTCGCCGGGCAACTGGTAGCCGGCTACGACTTTGTCCGGGATCCGGAGGCGGCCGGTGACGGCAACGGTATCGACTCCAATCCCGAAGACCCGGGTGACCGCAGCAACCCCGCCGCCAGCAGCTTCCACGGCACCCACGTGGCGGGCACCATCGCCGCCCGCGGCAACAATGCCAGCGGCGTCGCCGGTGTCGCCTGGAACACCCGCTTGATGCCCCTGCGCGCCCTGGGTGCCAGCGGTGGCACCTCCTACGATGTCGCCCAGGCCGTGCGTTTTGCAGCCGGCCTGGCCAACGATTCCCGCACCCTGCCTGCCCGGCGGGCGGACATCATCAATCTCAGTCTCGGTGGCGAGGGCTTCAGCCAGATCAACCAGCAGCTGTATCGGGACCTGCGCGAGACGGGCATCTTTGTTGTCGCCTCCGCCGGCAACGAGGCCAGCACCGCGCCGGGGTACCCCGCCGCCTTTGACAGCGTGATTTCGGTGTCCGCCGTGGATATACAGCGCCAGATCACTTCCTACAGCAATCGCGGTACAACCATCGACCTGGCCGCACCCGGCGGCGACAGCGGCGCCGACATCAACGGCGACGGCTATCCCGATGGCGTGCTCAGCACCGGCGGCACCGCTACCGGCTCCGGCATCGACTTTGCCTATGTATTCCTGAGTGGTACCTCAATGGCCGCACCGCACGTTGCCGGCGTCATCGCCCTGATGAAAAGCATCAATCCGGATCTCACCCCGGGGCAGCTGGCAACCCTGCTGCAAAGCGGCAGCCTGACGGACGACCTGGGAGAGCCCGGGCGCGATGATTTTTACGGCCACGGCCTGATCAACGCGGGCCGGGCGGTACAGGCCGCTCTGGACAGTATCGGCGCCGAGTTCACTGCACCCGCATCGCTGCAGTCCTCCAGCTTGAACCTGAATTTCGGTACCGGCCTGGACAGTCTCAGCCTGTTTCTCAGCAACGGCGGCAGCGGGATCCTGGAAGTGACCGCGGTGGACAGTGACGTGCCCTGGTTGCAGGTCCTCCCCGTCGAGGTTGACGGCCTCGGCCTGGGCCGTTACCAGCTGAACGTAGACCGCGGGCAGCTGGACGAAGGCCTTTTTGCAGCCACCGTCACCGCGCGTTCCAGCGCCAACAGCCTGCAGATCCGCGCCCTGGTGTCTGTCGGCAATGTGGCGGGCTCTGATGTGGGAGTGGTGTACATCCTTGTCTACGACCCGGAAATCGATGACGTGGTGGAGCAGGCCGCGGCCCGGGCACGCGAGGGCCGCTACAGCTTCAGCTTCCCGGCCCTGCCCGCCGGCCTGTACCAGGTATTCGCCGGCTCCGATGCCGACAATGACCTGTTCATCTGTGACGCCGGCGAAGCCTGTGGTGCCTGGCTGACCACGGACCAGCCGGCGGTGATCGATCTGGACCGGGACCGGACTGACATCGACTTTCCCGCCGAGTACCTGATCAGCCTGCCCAATGCCGCTGCGACGGCCACGGCACCGACACCGCGACAGGCCCTGCCCCGCCAGCCCTGAGAGCCGGCTGCCCGCTTGACGCAGGTCAACAGCCCAGAGGCGCCGGCGCAGTAGAATGGTGGCCTCATCAGGAGAGGCGGACACACCATGGCATCCCGAACTGCGGTATCCACTCAGGCACTCACTTCGGCCTCCCTGTGGGATCCGGCCCTGATCACACGCTACAACCTCGCCGGGCCGCGCTACACCTCTTATCCAACGGCGGCCCAGTTCCGGGATGAGGTCAGTGAGGGACCGTGGCGGGAGGCAGTGGCCGCCAGCAATGAAGTCAGCGCACCCCTGTCGCTGTACTTTCACATCCCCTTCTGCAGCACCGTTTGCTATTACTGTGCCTGCAACAAGATCATCACCGCCAACCGCCAGCGGGCCAGCGATTACCTGTTACTGCTGCACCGCGAAATCGAGCTGCAGGCCGCCGCCGTCAATCCGGAGCGTATTGTGCGTCAACTGCACTGGGGAGGCGGCACGCCAACCTACATCAGCGACAGCGAGATGCAGGCGCTGATGGCAGTCATCCGGCAACAGTTCCGCCTGGCCAACGATGACCAGAGTGAGTTCTCGATTGAAGTGCATCCGGGCGGCATGGCCACCGACCGCATCCGGCACCTGCGCCAATTGGGATTCAACCGTATCAGCATGGGCGTGCAGGACTTTGATCCCGAGGTGCAGCGGGCAGTCAATCGTTTCAACAGCGTTGGCGAAGTGGCTGCACTGGTCAGGGCGGTACGCGCTTCGGGATTCAAATCCCTGAGCATGGACCTGATCTATGGCTTGCCGCTGCAGAGTGAACGCTCCTTCGCCAGAACCCTTGACCAGGTCATCCGCCTGCAGCCGGACCGGCTCTCGCTGTTCAACTACGCGCATATGCCGCAATTGTTCAAGACCCAGCGCCAGCTGGATGAACGACAGTTGCCCGCAGCCGGGGTCAAGCTGGCAATCCTGCAGCAGAGCATAGACCGGTTATTGCACGAGGGTTACGAGTACATCGGCATGGACCACTTTGCCCGCCCCGGCGACGAGCTGGCCCTGGCACAAATGCAGGGCAACCTGCACCGCAACTTCCAGGGCTACTCCACCCACAAGGACTGCGAGCTGCTGGCGTTCGGCGTTTCCGCGATCAACTCCCTGGGCAACAACCACTTCCAGAATTTCAAGGACGAACAGTCCTACAGCGCCGCCATAAAGGCCGGCAAGCTGCCGCTGGCGAAGCGGATCACCCTGTCCAGGGACGACACCATCCGCAGGGCCGTGATCAACGAACTGATCTGCAACTTCGCCCTCGACTACCGGGCCATTGAACAGGAGTACGGCATCTGTTTCGCAGATTATTTCGCTGCCGAGCTTGAGCGCCTGCCGGCACCTGCAGCGGACGGCCTGCTGAGGCTGACCGACGGGGGTATCGAGGTGCTACCCCCGGGACGCTTGCTGGTCCGGCGCGTCTGCATGGAATTTGACGCCTATATCGATCGCAGCCAGCTGTCCGGCAATCGCTTCTCGCGAATCATTTGATCTCAGCGCCGGGGATGGCCGCTGCTGATCAGATTGTAGAGAAAACCGCCCACGCCACCGGCGAACCCCTGCAGCAACAAGCCGCCCCACTCCCTGGCCGCCGCCACGGGATACAGGCCCAACAGCTGGCGCATGACCAGGTGCAGGACCACCAGAGCCACAAACCCCGCCAGGCTGAACCAGAAAACCCGAGTCCCCGGCACCACGTGGATGCGCACCAGGCCGGCGGCGACCGGCATGGCGATCACAAACGCCACCAGGATCAACAGCAGGTAAGCGGTCATCCCCAGCACGTCGTGAAGGCTGGCCTGCAGCCGTGTGGTGAGGGATATGTCGACACCCATATCAGCCAGGTTGCCAAGTACTACCTGGGTTGCCAGCAGGCAGCCAAGCACATAGGCCGCGATGACCGCGGGGAAAAATGCCTTGAGCACACGAATCATGGACGACTACCTCTCGCGCTGTGTCTGTTTATAATGATCGCACAAACGGCAAAGGAAAAGTCCATGAACGCAACAGCGATTGCCCGTCGCGCACTGGCCACAGTGTTCCTGCTGACAGGTCTCAGCGCCGTGGCGGCGGAGTACCAGTTGGAGACGGTCGCCAGCGGCCTGCATCATCCCTGGTCCGTGGTCCAGCTGCCCGACGGCAGCCTGCTGGTTACCGAACGTCGCGGCAAGCTGCTGCAGATCAGTGCCGATGGCAGCCAGCGCCGGGACATCAGCGGTGCACCCGCAACCTGGGTCGCTGGCCAGGGCGGATATTTTGACATCGTGCTGCATCCGGATTTTCGCCTGAACCGGCTGGTCTACCTCGCCTACGCGAAAGGCGACAAGGACGCCAACGGCACCGCCATCTGGCGCGCCAGGCTGGAGGGAAACGCCCTGCGTGATGGCAAGGACATTCTGTGGGTGGCAGACAAGAAAAACACCGCCCAGCACTACGGCGGTCGTCTGCTGTTCCTGCCCGACAACAGCCTGCTGCTCGCGACCGGGGATGGTTTCGACTTCCGCGAACAGGCCCAGAACCCCGGCAGCGAGCTGGGCAAGGTGCTGCGGATCATGGATGACGGCAGCACTCCTGCAGACAACCCCTTCAGCGAACCCGGCAGTGAGCGGGTATGGACGCTGGGCCATCGCAATCCCCAGGGCCTGGTGCTGGCCGGCGATTCCGGCGCGGTGTACCTGCACGAACACGGCCCCAGGGGCGGGGATGAAGTCAACCTGCTGCGCGCGGGAGAGAACTACGGATGGCCCGCGGCAACCCACGGGGTCGACTACAGTGGCGCCTATGTTTCACCGTTCAGCGACTTGCCGGGCATGGCCGCCCCGCTCCACGTCTGGGTGCCCAGCATCGCGCCTTCGGGCATGGCCTGGTACGACGGCGACCAGTTCCCCCACTGGCGCGGCAAACTGCTGGCAGGCGCCCTGGTCGACAAGGAAGTTCGGTTGCTGACGCTGCAGGACGGTCGCATCACCGCCGAGTCCACGCTGTTCAGTGAACTGGACGCGCGTATCCGCGACATTCGCGTGGGTAATGACGGCTTCCTCTACCTGCTCACCGATCACGAAGACGGTGCATTGCTGCGGGTGAGGCCGGCGCAATGATCGACCCCGCCACCGCGCAGGGTGGCGAGGGCAAAACTGTCAGCGCCTCAGCTGGCGGGAGCGGCCTTGGCCTTCCTTGGAGCTGCCTTTCTGGTCGCCGCTTTTTTCTTGGCAGCGGCCTTCTTTTTCGGCGCAGCTTTTTTTGCAGCGGCCTTCCTGGGTGCCGCTTTCTTCTTCGCCGCGGCTTTCTTCTTCGCCGCCGCAGCTTTCTTGCCGGACCCTGACTTCTGCACCTTGCTGCGACGTTCGGCAGCCTTCTCGACCATCGACGCGGCTTTGTCGGCCGCCTGGGCGCGGCGCGACTCCAGCGCGAGGTCCGCCTGAATTGGCAACAGTTTCTCGAACGAGGTATAGGCTGTCTTCGCAACTTTCGCCACGGACTCCGCCAGATCCTGAACCTGCTTGACCAGCTCCTCTACGTGCTTCTGGTTGGCATTGCTGGCTTTGCCGCGCAGCGCATTGCGCGCCTTTTTCAGCCGCGTGTTGGCCGCCGTGTGCTTCTTCCTGGCGGCGGTCAGGTCAGTCTTGACCTTGGCATGCGCCTTTTCTGTTTCAGACAACAGCTTCTTCTGCAGCTGCGCCACCTTCTTGTTCGCCTGCTCTGCCATCTTCACGGCCTGGGCCATCTCTTTTTCCAACATGGGCGTTTTCACTCTCGTGGATTAACGGATACCGCAACGTAAGTGTAGGCGGAAAAGCGCCGCGCGCAACGTCTAATTTTTGATCTGCAGCAAGGGATAGCCCGTTCCGATTCAGTTCTCAAGCTGCAACATGAATTCCGCTGCAGCGAGGCGAGTCGCAGCGTCCAGATGTGCCTGCGGCGGCATCTCCGGATAGTCCGGCCGCTTGCGCTCCGGCTTGGCAACGTAGGCGGCAATACCTTCGGGGTCGTCCATGTACAGGGCCTGCACAATCTGCACGGGAGGCCCGATCAGCCGGGAATTATAGGCGTGGCAGCCGGCACAGATTCCGTAGTACACCAGGCGCCCGGGGTCCACATCGGCGAGGTCCCGCGCCGGCACAGGGCGCGGCAGGGTGTAGCTTGCAACGTTGGCGGTGGTCGCGAAAGCGCAATCGCTGTACTGGTCGAGGCCGATGGTGCGAAACCGTTCGGCGTTGAGAATACAGCCGTCGTCCATACCCACGGTGTCGACAATATCCGGGCCGCGGGTTTCCAGCATGGCTGCCAGAATAGCCCGCACGGCCGGCGCCGGGTTGCCGCCGTTGTTGAGCATGATGTTGTTGAGAATCACCGGGCGATTCGGATACGGATCAGACTCCGGGTCGACTGCGGCATTGGAAGCGAGCGAGAAATCCGTGAAGGCGATACCCACGGAATCGTTGTTGGTAATGATGTTGCCCTCCAGCACAACATCGTCACAGGCCATGACCAGCACCCCGGTGCCAGACGGAATATTGGACACCAGCGAACCGGGAATGGCGAAATTCTCGTGATTGTTGCCGGAGATGAAGTTGTTGCGGATGATCACATCGCCGCAGGTCTTGATCGGCAGTCCGGGGGTGATGAACGCCAGGATACCGCCCGTGTTGTTATAGACGAAATTGCTTTCCACCAGGGCGCCGCGGCTGTTTTCTATTTCGATACCGGCGACGCTCTCGAATACCTCGTTGAACACTACATCGACATTGTCCGACATGCCGACATAGATTGCGGCATCCTCGATTCCCGACACCACGTTGTGCGCGACTATGCCGTTCTTCCCCAGCTGCGGGAAGATGCCGTAGACCCCGGTATCGACGATGACGTTGTTGCGGATGATGTAGTTGTTCCCCGCCTGGCCCATGATCCCGTTGCCCTTGTAGCGGGTGATATACAGGTTTTCGATGGTGACACCATTGCCCGAGTAGAGTACGGCGTCATTGCGAAACTCCTCGCCATCCAGCACCGGATAGGCGCCGCGCTCAATCACCCCGGACAGGGTGATGTTGTCCTTGTCGATATAGACGGTCTCGCGATAGGTGCCCGGCAACACCTTGATGACCGCGCCAGGTGCCGCCTTGCTTACCGCCGCCTGGATCGACTCGCCATCCCGCACCAGGATCAGTTCTCCACTGGTCGGCGTGGCCAGGGTCCGCACCGGCCCCGCTGCCGGCGGGGCGATGTCCGCTGGCTCGAAGGCCGCGCTGGGCGCCGCCGGCGCCTGGATCACAGTGGGGGGTGGCTGGCGTAGCTGGCCGAGGTAAAACCCCGCGGCAAGCAGCAGTACTCCGGCGGTGGCAAATCCCAGGGTCCTTTTCATTGTGCGCTCCCAGTTGTTGTGGGGGTAACCGGCCCGTGCATCAGCGGCAGTCCCGAGGGCACTGCCACGGGCGTGACAGGCTTGAGGCTTTCATCAGTCAGCGTGTGCAGGAATTCCACCAGCTGATCCAGTTCGTCATCGGTCAAGCGTGGCTCCCAGATATGCCAATGTAGCCTGAGATTCTCGCCGGCGGGTACTGCGTGGCCGCGGCCACCGGTGTAAAACGCGACAGCCTCGCGCAGGGTGGCAAAGCGGCCCGAGTGCATATAGGGCGCGGTCAGGGCAATATTGCGCAAACCGGGCGTGCGAAATGCGCCCCGCAGGCTGGGCTCGCCACGGCCGGGCCCGGCGCCGGGATCAAATGGCAGACCCTCGGGCTCGGGAGTGCCTATCACCGCGAGCTGCTGGTTGCTGAACAGGGGCGGCGTATGGCATTCGGCGCAGCGGGCGACAAAGGACCGGAACACGTTCAGGCCCGCCTGCTCGCGCTCGCTCAGGGCATCGCTGTAGCCGTGGGCGTACTGGTCGTAGCGGCTGTTGAGGGAAACCAGCGACGTCTGAAAGGCAGCGAGAGCCGTGTACACCTGTTTCAGCTCAATGCCGGCAGTGGGCTTGCTGAAGTGGTCGGGGAAGGCCTGGGCAAACAGCGCGCGATAGCTGCCGGATCCGCGCAGGCTGGCCAGCAGGGCTAGCGGTGAATTCGCCATTTCGGTGTCTTTGAACAGCGGCTCCAGTACCTGCTGCTCCAGGCTGTCGGCGCGTGCGTCCCAAAAGAAGCGTTGCAGGAAAGCGACGTTCCACAGACTGGGCGCAGAGCGCGCACCCAGCTGGCCGCCAGTGCCCACACTGCGCCCCATGCCATCGGCAAACCCGCGGTCGGGCTGGTGGCAGCTGGCGCAGGACAGGGTGTGGTCCGCGGACAGCAGCGGATCAAAAAACAGGTAGCGCCCCAGGTCAATCTGCTGCGGGGTAAAACCGTCCCGCCAGGTCGGCAGCCCGGTCTTCAGGCCGCCGACCCCGGCGCCCTGCAGGGAATCATAGCGCTGGTAAAGACTGCGCAGCCTGCAGCCGCCCTGTGCCAGCTCGAATCCCGGCGGACAGTTGGGGCTGAGACGGAAGCTGCCCGCTTCCCGGCCCGTTTCGGCCCACGCCCCGCCAACGAGCAGCAGGTACCCGAGCGGCCAGGCGACCGCCCGCAGGAACCTATTCCGGCTGGCTGCGGATAAAGGCGATAACATCGAGGATTGCCTGCTCGCCGGGCAGTACCCTGGCCATATTGCGCATCTGCCGGCCGGTGCGATCCTCGCGGTGCTGCCCGCGCTGGCCGCTGCGGAACGCCTGCAGCTGGGCGGCCAGGTACCAGTCATCCGCCCCCGCCAGCGCAGGTGCGTTGAGCGCCACGTTGCCCCCTGCGGCGGGGCCGTGGCAGGCCCCGCAGAATTGATTGAAGTAATCGCCACCCATGGCCGCATCGCCACCCGCCAGGGTCGCTGTCGAGGGCCCGCTTGCCAGTTCACTGATGTAGCCTGCCAGGTCCGGCCAGCGCTCCGGCGGCGGCAGCATGGAGACACTCGCGGCCATCTGCTGCGCCGCCGCCGTGGCGCCTCCAGCGCCCCGCAGGCCGCGCTGGAATTTGTCCAGCTGGGCCAGTATATACACCGGGCGCAGATGATTGAGGCGCGGAGCCTGCAGGCCCGCATTGCCTCCGGCATCAGCGCCGTGGCAGGCGGCACAGGGCTGGTACAGGTCCGCGGCGGAAATATCCGCGGCCGCCGTGGCCGCACCCGGCAGCGCGGCGAGCAGCACTGCCAGCAGGGGTATAAAGAGCAAACGCATCACGCTGGTCCCGGCAAACAATTGGAAACTCGAAATCTAACAGCTTTTTGCCGCCCGGAGTATGCGGCGGCACGCTCCTGGCCGGAACAAAATGCGGACCGGCCATCGGCGGACAGCAACGGGGGAGGACAAAACCGCGGCCCTGCGCTAGACTCGCTGCTGGACTGTTCCGCGGGACCAGCGGCAGAGGCCCGAATACACCGACCTGACAGAGACGAGCGATGGAATACAACCCCGATCAACACAGCCTGAAATGCCCCAAGTGTGGACATGGCATGGAAGAAGTTACCTACGGCGACATCACCATTGACCGCTGCACCAACTGCATGGGCCTCTGGTTCGATACCGGTGAGGCGGACCAGTTGAAATCGAGGTGGATGGGCGACGCCCTCGACCTGGGGACTCGCACCGAGGGCAAGAAGTGGGACGACGTGGCCGACATCGCCTGTCCGCACTGCGGCAAGGACATGGAGAAAACCTCCGATCCCAAGCAAAAGCACATCTGGTACGAAACCTGTAGCGAGCACGGCATGTTCATGGACGCCGGGGAATTCACCGACTACAAGCATGAAACCCTGGTCGACCGCTTCCGCAGCCTGATCAAGGGCGGACGCTGAGCCTCCCGGACATACCGGGCCCAGTACCCGCAGCGACCTGACCCGGGCACTGTGATCAGCGTCGGAACCCGCCTCCTGTACGGTGCAGGGGGCGCGGTGGCAGCCGCCAAGGAAGCGGCCTACACCATGTTTATCCTGCTGTTCTATACCCAGGTCCTGGGCCTGAGCGGCACGGTCACCGGCCTCATCATCGCCGCCAGCCTGATCTGGGACGGCATTTCCGACCCCCTGGTCGGCTCCCTCTCCGACCGTCTGCGCAGCCGCTTTGGCCGCCGCCATCCGTTTATGGCCCTGAGCATCCTGCCCCTCGGCCTGGGTTTCATCGGGCTGTTTTCACCGCCCCTGGCGGTGATCGACAACAGCAGCCTGCTGGCGGCCTGGCTGCTGTTCTGGTCCCTGTGGGTGCGGACATTCGTCACCACCTTCACCATTCCCCACCTGGCGCTGTCCGCGGAGATCACCACCGACTACCACGACCGCACCCAGGTGCTGGGCGCCCGCATGGGGCTCATGTTCCTGTTTGCCGTGCTCCTGCCCGCGGCGGCCCTGCTGCTGGTCTTTCCGGAACAGAACGGTATCGATGGGCGTTTCGAGCAGTCGCGCTACCCGCTCTACGGAATGCTGTCCTGTGCCGTGGTCTGGATCATGGCCACACTCAGCACCCTGGGAACCCGCCACCATATCCGGCCCGAGGCGCCGCGGCCCGGCGGCGACAACGGCGACCGCACGACCTTCCTGGCCCTGACGCGGGATCTCTGGCGCACCCTCGGCAACCGGAATTTCCGTTACCTGATTGCCTATGACATCGCCGCCACCACGGCCTACGGCGCCATCAGCAGCCTGAACATGCTGGTGTGGACGTTCTTCTGGCAATTCTCGGCTGCCCAGATCTCCATCATCCTCTCCGCCCCGACGCTGCTGGCGGTACTGCTGGCGGTGGCTACCATGGGCCCGCTGGGCAGGCGCCTGTCGAAGCAGCGCCTGGTGCAGCTGTCGCTGCTGGGGCTCATCCTCAACTGCCTGTGGCTGTATCCACTGCAGATGCTTGAACTGCTGCCCGAGGACAGCGACACGCTGATCTTCGGCCTGAACTTCATCTTCATGCTGCTGTTCATGTACCTGTTCATGCTGCGGATCGTGAACAGCACGTCCATCGTCGCGGACCTGACCGACGAGCATGAACTGGACCACGGCGTGCGCCAGGAAGCCGGGTTCTTCTCGGTGAGCAATTTCGTCGCCAAGATGGCGACTGTCGCCGGCCCGCTGTACGGCGGCCTGGCGCTGGACGTCATCGGGCTGGAGACCGGCATGCGCCCGGGCGAGGTTCCCCTGGAAACGCTGCACGGTCTGGTGTATGCGCTGGGACTGGGTGTTATCCCGCCGCTGCTGGTGGCGCTGTGGATCATTTCCCGCATCCGTACCAGCCAGGCCCGGGTGGAGGAAGTACAGGCCAAGATTGCCGCCCGGCGCGCCCTGGCCGAGTAGGCCGGCCTGGGCACTGGCGGGCAGCCAACCGGGGGAGCCGTTGCCGGGCGGCGGCCCCTGGGGCAAAATGCCCTGCCTGAGCGCCGCCGAGAACAGCATGACTGAATCCAGCCCCACCGACCGCAGTGCGACTGTCCGCAGTGCGACGGACCGCACCGATGATGTCCGCATCCATGGCGCCCAGCCCCTGATCACGCCCTGGGTACTGGCGGAGGAGCTGCCGCTGGCCGACGCCCAGCGTCGCGGCATCGCCCGGGCACGGCGCGAACTGGAGGCGGTACTGCGCGGGGAGGACCCCCGTCTGCTGGTCGTCGTCGGGCCCTGCTCGGTACACGACCCGGCCGCCCTGCTCGACTTCGCCGCCCGCCTGCAGGAGGCCTGCGCGCCGCTGCAGGATGCCATCCTGCCGGTGCTGCGGGTCTATTTCGAGAAGCCGCGCACAGTGGTTGGCTGGAAGGGACTGATCAATGACCCGGACCTGGACGGCAGTTTCCACATCAACAAGGGCCTGCGGCAGGCGCGCAAAGTACTGCTGGATATCGCCACCCTGGGCTTGCCGGCGGCCAGCGAATTTCTCGACACCACCTTTGGCCAGTACTATGCCGATCTGGTGAGCCTGGGCGCCATCGGCGCGCGCACGGTGGAAAGCCAGATTCACCGCGAGCTGGCCTCGGGCCTGTCGATGCCGGTGGGCTTCAAGAACGGCACCAACGGCAATATCACCGTGGCAATTGACGCCATCCGCTCCGCCAGCCACAGCCACTGGTTCCCGTCCCTGACCAAGGAGGGCACCCCCGCCATCCTGCACTCCACCGGCAATCCGCACTGCTACCTGATCCTGCGCGGGGGCGGTGAATCCGGGCCCAACTACCACCCCGAGGCGATACAGGCAGCGGCGGTGGCGCTGGCCGCGAAGGACCTGCCCGCCTCCCTCATCGTCGACTGCAGTCACGGCAATAGCGACAAGGACCCGGAGCGACAGGCGGCGGTCGTGTCTTCACTGTGCGACCAGATCGAGCAGGGCCAGATGGCCATCCGCGGCGTCATGCTGGAGAGCCACCTGGTCGGCGGCGCCCAGCCGGTCGCCGCCAGGGACCAGCTGACCTACGGCCAGAGCATCACCGATGCCTGCCTGTCGCTCGAGGCTACACTGCCCCTGCTGGCGCAGCTGGCGGCGTCGGTAAAGCGCCGCCGCTGAGCCCGCTTACCAGGAGTAACCGATCCTGAACCGGTAGCTCTGGTCCAGCTTCTCCAGTTCGCTGGGCACCGCACTGTCGTACTTGAACAAGACTTCGGCTGCGCCCTCGATGTTCATCAGCAGCGGGAACGACAGCCCCATGACGAGGTGAAGGACCACATTGTCCGTCTCGTCCAGGTTCCAGATCCCGGTGTGCTTGAGGTAGAGCCGGGAACTGTCCCCCAGATAGTTGCTGCTGGCGTCCACGGTCCAGTTGGCACCGAGGTAATCCTGGTCTTCCGCAATCATGAAATCCTCATCGACGAATACCAGGCCGGCCTCGCCGGAGAGTGTCAACACGGGCTCTTCATAGAACTGGCGGCCCAGGTAGGGACCGAGGTAGTAGCGCAGGTCGAGGTCGGCGAACGTGTCCTGCTCGGCGGAGGCGTTTACGCCCCAATACAGCGGCCCCTCGAGAAAGCGGTCATACTTGAGCAGCGCAGCCCAGTTCTCGGCGTTCTTGACGCCGTTCGCCTCGTCTATTTCGCCATTGAGGCCCGCGGTGTAGCGATCCTGCAGGCTGCGCCAGACACTGTCGACACGGTAGTCAAACTCATCGGTATCGGTGTTGCCACGCTGTGCACCGAGGGCCGCGCTGGCCTGGCCGGTCCAGCGATATCCGCGCCCCAGCTCCCAGGGCTCAGGATCACTCAGCGCCAGGTCACGCAGAGAGTACCCCCCCCCTGCGGGCGCGTCCCCGGAGGTCAACACCAGCTGTTCCCGGGTCACTTCCAGGCGAGGCTCGGTAAGCACCTCGCCGTCCTTGAGCTTGAGCACCACGGGCCCGTCGGACTGCAGGCTCACTATCTGGTCCTGCTGGATCTTCAGGCTGCCGGCGAATTCTGTTTCGACTGTCACCAGGCCGTCGCGGATCCCTTTGACCACGCCAATGATTTTTGACCCGTTCTTGAGCACCAGCTCGTCCGGGGCGCCCATCGCGTTGGCCGTGGCGAGGCCAGCAACCAGTGCCGTCAGGGCCAGAGTCAGCTTGCCAACAGGAAATAAAGTACACGCCATCAGAAGTGGCTCCTTGTAGTGGGGGGAAGGGGCTTATAATACCGGATTTCCATCGGTTCTGCGCCCACGCGAACACTGCTAGACTGGTGGCCCCCGCGAAAAGGAGACGATTGTGAGCACCAAGGACTACGACCTGTTTGTCATCGGCGCCGGCTCAGGTGGTGTACGCGCCGCGCGAATGGCTGCCGGCTTTGGCGCCCGGGTGGCGATCGCCGAGGACCGCTATATGGGTGGGACCTGCGTCAATGTCGGCTGCGTCCCCAAGAAGCTGTACGTCTACGCTTCGGAATTCGGCAAGGCGTTCGAGGATGCCCGCGGCTTCGGCTGGGACAGCAGCAAGCCAGCCTTTGACTGGGCCACTCTCAGGGACAACAAGAAAACCGAGATCTCGCGCCTCAATGCGATCTACCGCAAGCTCCTGGGCGGGGCCAATGCCGATGTTCTCGAAGGTCGGGCCCGGCTGGTGGACGCCCACACCGTCGCTGTGGGCGACCAGCAGTACAGCGCGGAAAAGATCCTGATCGCAACCGGCGGCTGGCCGCACATCCCGGAATTCCCGGGTAGCGATCTCGCCATCAGCTCCAACCAAGTGTTCGATCTGGACTACTTCCCCGAACGGCTGGTGATTGTTGGCGGCGGCTACATCGCAGTGGAGTTCGCCGGCATCTTCAACGGTCTCGGCGCCCAGGTTACCCAGCTCTACCGCGGCCCCCTGTTCCTGCGCGGTTTTGATCCCGATATCCGGGCCCATGCCGCCCGCGAAATCGCCAAGACCGGCGTCGACCTGCGCTTTGAAGTCAATGTGGAGTCCATCAGCCGGGGCGCCGATGGCCTCGACCTGCAGCTGACCGATGGCACACGAATCACCGCCGACGCGGTGCTCTACGCCACCGGGCGGGTGCCTCATCTGGAAGGCCTGGGGCTGGAGAACGTCGATGTCGAGCTCACCGAGTTCGGCACCATCAAAGTGGACGAGCACTACCGCACCAGCGAGTCGAGCATCTTTGCCGTCGGCGATGTCATCGGCGGCATGGAGCTGACCCCGGTGGCCCTGGCCGAAGGCATGGCCTTCGCCCGGCGCCAGTTCGGCGAACCCGGCCAACAGGTCGACTACGACTTCATACCCACCGCGGTCTTCTGCCAGCCCAACATCGGTACTGTCGGCTTCACCGAGGAGGAAGCGCGGTCAAAGTTCGGCCATATACGCCTGTTCAAGTCCAACTTCCGGCCCATGAAGCACACCATCAGCGGTCGCGACGAACAGACCTTCATGAAGCTGATCGTGGACAAGGCCAGCGACCGGGTCGTCGGTGTACACATGATGGGGCCGGATGCCGGCGAAATCATCCAGGGCATCGCCATCGCCCTGCGCGCCGGTGCCACCAAGGCCGTATTCGATTCCACCATTGGTATTCACCCGACGGCGGCCGAGGAATTCGTCACCATGCGCGAACCCTGGACCGAAGACTGAGCCACCCGGGCAAGGCGCCATGATCGAAGTCGATTCGCTGTCACGCAGCTACGGGGCCACTCCGGCGGTGGACAACGTCAGCTTCCGCATCGGCGCCAACGAGGTGGTGGGGCTGCTGGGCCACAACGGCGCTGGCAAAACCACCATCATGCGCATGCTCAGCGGTTTTCTGGAACCTTCGGCGGGGAGCATCACCATTGCCGGCGCCGACATGGCGACCCGGGCACGCGAGGTGCAGATGCAGCTGGGCTACCTGCCGGAACACCTGCCGGTGTACCCGGAAATGCCCGTAGCGGACTACCTGGAATATGCTGCAACCCTCAAGGGTATCGCGGCGGCGGACCGCCACCTGGCCCTGCGCGAGGCTATCGCCGCAACAGACCTCGGCGAGCGGGCACTGGATCCGATCTACCGCCTGTCCCGGGGACTGCGCCAGCGGGTCGGTGTCGCCCAGGCCATCCTCGGGCAGCCGCGCCTGCTGATCCTCGACGAGCCCACCAACGGCCTGGATCCGGAGCAGACGGCACAAATGCGGGAGCTGCTGCGGCGCCTGGCCCAGCGCGCCACGGTGATTCTCTCCACGCACATCATGCAGGAGGTGGAGGCGGTCTGTGACCGGGTGCTGGTGCTGGCCGCCGGCCGGCTGGTGCTGGACCAGCCACTCATCGCCCTGCGCGAAAGCCGCACTCTCAGGCTCAGGGCCGGGCTGGAGGAACCGGCACTGGAAACCTGGCTGCGGCGACTGCCCCAGATCGCCAGCGTCACCAGTGACCGGGGCGAGCCCGGCAGCGGCACCTGGCTGCTGCAGCTGCACGAGCGCGCCGACATCGACACCGCCGCCAACAACATCGCCAAGTGCGTTGTCGCAGCCGGTGCCTGCCTCTATCAGCTACAGCCAGTGGTGCGGGACCTGGACAGCATCTTCCGCGAGGCCACCACCGGCGAAGGAGCCGCGTCGTGAGCACCGGCAGCGTCAGCCGCCGGGTGGCACAGAAGGAGATGCGCCTGTTTTTCGGCTCACCCGTGGCCTGGCTGTTCCTGGCCGTGTTCGCCGCGGTAACCCTGTTCATCTTCTTCTGGGTCGAATCCTGGTTCGCCCGCAACATCGCCGATGTCCGGCCGCTGTTTGAGTGGATGCCACTGCTGCTGATACCTCTCAGCGCCGCCCTCACCATGCGCATGTGGAGCGAGGAGCGACGAACCGGCACCCTGGAGCATGTGCTGATCCAGCCCGCCGGCATCTGGCGCTTCGTGCTCGGCAAGTTCCGCGCCTGCTTCAGCCTTCTGCTGCTGGCCCTGCTGGCGACACTGCCCCTGCCGGTGACCGCAAGCCTGATGGCGGATCTGGACTGGGGGCCGGTAGGGGCGGGCTACCTGGCTACCGCCCTGCTGGGTGCCGCCTATCTCAGCATCGGCCTGTTCGTCTCCTCCCGCACCGACAACCCCATCGTCAGCCTGATCGGCACCGTCGCCATTTGCGGCCTGCTGTACCTTTTGGGCAGCAGCACCCTCACCGGCTTCTTCGACGACCGCAGCGGCGAACTGCTGCGGCTGATTGGCACCGGCTCCCGTTTCGAGAGCATTAGCCGCGGCGTTCTCGACCTGCGCGACCTGGCCTGGTACCTCACCCTGGTGGGCGGCTTTCTGGCACTCAATGTCTACAGCCTGGAACGCGAGCGCTGGGCCCGGGATGCCCGCACCGCGCGCCAGAGACGCTGGCGCATCGGACTGGTGCTGTTGCTCGCGAACCTGGTACTGGCGAACATCTGGCTGCAGCGGCTGCCGGCCCTGCGCCTCGACGTTACCGAGGGCCGCCTGTACTCCATTTCCGCACCCACCCGGGAACTGCTGGCGCGACTGGAGGAACCTCTGCTGATACGAGGCTATTTCAGCGCCCGCACCCACCCGCTGCTGGCACCGCTGGTGCCCCAGCTGCGCGACCTGATACAGGAGTACGCCATCGCCGGGGGTGACCGGGTACGGGTCGAGTTCATTGATCCCGCCGCACACCCGGAGCTGGAGCAGGAGGCCAACGAACGCTACCAGATGCGTGCGACGCCGCTGCAGGTTGCGGACCGCTACCAGTCCGCGCTGGTCAACGCCTGGTTTCACGTCCTGGTCAGCTATGGCGATGAGTTTGCGACCCTGGGCTTTACCGACCTGATCGACGTCCGCACCGCCGGCAATACCGAAGCCGAAGTGCGCCTGCGCAACCCCGAGTTTGACCTCACCCGGGCAGTCCGCGAGGTGCTCTACAGCTATCAGCTGGGCGGCAACCTGTTCCAGGGGCTGCAGCGGCCGGTGGAGCTGGTGGCCTATGTTTCCGCCGAGGAAGAGTTGCCGGACCTGCTGCGCGACTACAGGAACGCCATGGTCAACCAGCTGGAAGAGAAAGTCGCCCAGTCCGGCGGCATGTTCAGTTACCGCTTCGTACAACCGGAAGCAAACGGGGGTGAAATCGCCCGCAAGCTCGGCGAGGACTGGGGCTTCCGGCCGATGATCTCGGCCCTGGGCGAGGAACAGGAGTTCTGGTTCTACCTGACCCTGGAGGACAATCACCAGGTGGTGCAGCTGCCCACGGAGGAGTTCGATCCCGCGGATTTCGTGCCGATGCTGGATGCGGGTATCAAGCGCTTCGCCAGCGGCTTCACCCGCACCGTTGCACTGGCGGCGCCGGAACTCAACGAGCAGATGGCCCGCTATCACCTGGGCGCACCCACTTTCGCCAATCTGGAGCAGGCCATAACCCGCGACTACAGCATCCGCCTGGAGCAGCTTGCGGACGGGCAGGTCGACCCCGGCGCGGACATCCTGGCTGTCGTCGCTCCCCGGGATCTGGACCGGGCCGCCCTGTTCGCGATCGACCAGTTCCTGATGCGCGGTGGTACCGTGGTGCTGGCAACGTCGCCCTTCAGCGTTGAATTGACCGCGGGAGAAATGCGCCTGCTCGACTACAGCAGCGGCCTTGACGACTGGCTTGGATCCCACGGTATCAGCATCGACCGGAGCCTGGTGCTGGATCCGCAAAGCGCCGCGTTCCCGGCACCGATACTGCGCACGATTGGGGAGTACGAGTTCCGCGATGTGCAGATGATCGATTACCCCTACTTTATCGACCTGCGCCCGCCGGGGCTGAATCCGGAGCACCCGATAACCGACAACCTGCCCCAGCTGACCATGGGCTGGGCCTCCCCGGTAACCGCCGACCCGCCGCCGGGACTGCGGCTGACCAGCCTGCTGCGCAGCTCGCCGGAGGCCTGGACCTCCACCGAGCGCGACGTCCTGCCGCGCCAGGACGGGAGCGACGCGCCACTGTTCACGCCCGCGGCCGAGCGCCAGCAGTTCCAGTTGGGCGTGGCCCTGGAAGGCCGGTTCAGTTCCTGGTTCGCGGGACGCAAGGCACCGCCACTGGTCGACGATGCCACCGCCGGGGTGCGGACCGTGCTTGAGCGCTCGCCGGAATCCGCGCGGCTGATCGTGTTCGCCTCCAATGATTTCATGGACGACCAGATGCTGAAAGCCGTGGTGGCCGCCGCAGGCACCCAGTATCTCGGACCGCTGGAGCTGTTCATGAATACCCTGGAGTGGTCGCTGCAGGATGAATCCCTGCTGCAAATCCGCTCCCGGGCCCACTTCAATCGCACCCTGCCCCCCATGAGCCGGGAGGCACAGCAATTCATCGAGTACCTGAACTATGGCCTGGCGGTGGCCTGGCTACTGCTGCTGGCTGGGGTGCACTGGCTCCGCGCCATGTTCCGCCGGCGCTACTATCGCCGGAGTCTGGCCCTGTGACCCGCAGCAACGGTGTCCTGCTGCTGGTGCTGGTGATCCAGCTGTTCCTGACCGCAGTGGTCTACTGGCCGCAGCAGGCGCAGCTTGTTGCGGATCCCGCGGCCCCGCTACTGGCGATCGACCCGGCCGAAGTCCGCGCGATCCAGCTCGCCGACGACCAGGGGAACGAAGCTTTCCTGCAGCGCATTGAGGGGAGCTGGCGGCTGCCGGCACAGCAGGACCTGCCCGCGGACAGCGCCCTGGTCGAGCGCCTGCTGCAGGTGCTTGCAGTGGAATGGCACGGCTACCCGGTCGCCACCAGTGTCGCAGCCAGGCAGCGATTTGAGGTCGCCAGCTACAGCTTCCAGCGCAGCGTGACCCTGATCGGCGCCGACGACGCCCAGCTGGGCACTGTATTCCTCGGCACGGCACCCGCGTTTCGCCGTATCCATGCCCGCAGCGCCGCGGACGACGCCATCTTCAGCATCGCCTTCAACAGCTTTGACGCCCCGGCCACCGATAACGCCTGGCTGGACCGGAGCCTGCTGCAGGTACCGACACCAGAAAAGATTCGCGGTGGCGACGGCTTCGCCCTGACCCGCCTGGACAACGGGGACTGGCGGGCAGCAAACGGTGCGGCGCCGGAACCGAGGGAGCTGGACGCCCTGCTGGTTTCCCTGGCAAACCTGCAGGTGGACGGTATCGCCACGGAAGACCAGCAGCGCACGCTGGCGGTATCGGCACCGGCTTTCAGCCTGGACATCGAAACCGCAGGGGAATCGCTGCAACTTGCGTTCTACCTGCTGGAAGAAGAGCATTTTATCCACGACCAGCGCTACGACCTGTTCTTCACCCTCAGCGCCTACGACTTTGACCGCCTGCAAACGCTGGACTCCGGGCGCCTGAACGGCTTGCCGTGAGCAGTACCTCACAGTGGCCGCTGCCGGCCGAGGGGGTGCGCTTCCTGACCCCGGCGTTCATGCTGGAACAGCTGCACCGCCACCCGCTTACCCGGGATTGCTATCCCACCGCGATGGGCTACTACCCGCAGGCGCGCGGACACCGGATGCGGCGCCCGCGCCACGACGACAATCTGCTGCTGTACTGTGTCGACGGCCGGGGCCGCCTGCGCATCGGCGGGCAGCGGCAGGACATAGGCGCCGGCGACCTGATCCTGCTGCCCCAGGGCCTGGGCCACAGCTACAGCGCCGACCAGGAAGACCCCTGGAGCCTGTACTGGATCCACTTCCAGGGTATCAGCAGCCGGATCTTCATGGAGTATCTCGGCTACCGGGAAGGCCGGGCGGTTATCCACGCCGGTATTGCCCCCGGGCTGATTGCCGCCTTCCACACCCTGTTGGCGGTCAACCGAACCGGCTACAGCAGCAGCGCCTTTATCAACGCCGCCAACCAGTGCCGACATCTGTTCACCCAGATCGTACTGGAAGCCAACCGCCAGCGCGCAACCCACACCACCGGGCTGGACCTGGAGGCGATCCAGGGCATTATGCACGACAGGATCCACGGCAGCCTGGAGCTGGAGGAGCTAGCGGCAGTCGCGCATCTCTCCAAGTACCACTTTGCCAGCCGCTACAAGGCGTTGACCGGCTACTCACCGATCAAGCACTTCCTGCACATGAAAATCGAGTACGCCTGCCAGCTGCTGGACAGCTCCGACCTGAGCGTGAAAGCCATCGCGGCTGCGGTGGGCTATGGGGATGCACTGTACTTCTCGCGCCTGTTCAGGCAGACCGTGGGGCTGTCGCCGCGGGCCTACCGCAGTTCGGTGCGTAAATAGCCCCACTGTCGACACGGCCCGCGACCGCAACTCAGCGCGCGTAGACCTCGGGATTCGCACAGTGCGGCATGGGCTGCCCGCGCAGGGCGGCGATGGCATTGGCGGCGGCGATATCCGCCATCCGCGCCCGGGTCCGGGTCGTGGCACTGCCGATGTGCGGTGCCAGTACCACATTGGGCAGAGCCAGCAGCGGATTGTCCACCGGCACCGGCTCCTCGGCAAAAACATCGACCCCGGCGGCGTACAGGGCGCCGCTGGCGAGCGCCGCCGCCAGTGCCTGCTCATCGACAATCCCGCCGCGGGCAGTGTTCACCAGTACGGCACCCGGTTTCATCGCGGCGATTTGCGCGGCGCCGAGCATGCCACGGGTGTCCTCGGTCAACGCCAGGTGCACGCTGACGAAGTCGCTGCGTGCCAGCAGCTCCTCCAGTGGCAGCTGCTCGATCCCGGAAACGTCCCTGGGGCTGCGGTTCCAGCCCACCACGTCCATGCCGAAGGCCGCCCCCCGGCGCGCAACCGCCTGCCCGGTCTCGCCGAGACCGATCACACCGAGGGTGGCGCCGCTGACATCCTTGCCAGTAAAGAAGTCCGGCGACCAGCGGTTCTCACGCCGCCAGGCGCCCTGGCGCACAAAACGGTCCGCCTCGGAGATTCGCCGGGCCGCTGCCAGCAGCAGGGCAAAGGCGGTATCCGCGGTAGTGTCCGCCAGCACTCCCGGGGTATGCCCCAGGGGGATGCCACGCGCCGTCAGCGCAGCCACATCGACATGATCGACACCCGCGGACATGCTGGAGACAAACTCCAGCCCGGGCATCGCGTCCAGCAGCTCCCGGTCAATACGATCCGTGAGCAGGCAGACCAGCCCCTGGCAGCCACCCAGCTCTTCGCGCAGCGAGGCTGCGGGCAGCAGTCCCGGACCCAGCCACACGTTGACATCGCAGAGCTCCGACAGCTCGTGGATGCGGCAGCCCGGCAGTTCGTGGGTAACAAAAACTTTCCTGTCCATGGCAGCGAGCATACCGCAAACCCGGCGACCGGCAACAGCGCGGACAGGGGAAATCGGCGGAAGCTGCTGTGGTTTCTGCAGACTCCCAATCGGATTATGATGTGTGCCTGCGCCGGGGGAACAACCGCCCCTCCCGGCAGTCGAAGCCCCCTGCCATCGCAGACCCGACTTTACCTCACAGGCCAGAACATGAATGACAGCAGTGCTGCACTGAACGGCGACCTCTCCCGGCATGTCGTCGTGGATACCGGGGCCATGGACTGGACACCCAGCCCTGGCGGCCACGTATTGCGCAAGCGCCTGCACCGGGTGGGCCAGGCAGAATCCGGCCAGGTGACCTCCCTGGTACGCTACCAGCCCGGCGCACGGTTTCCCGCGCACGATCACCCCCAGGGGGAGGAAATCCTGGTTCTGGAAGGTGTCTTCTCCGACGAACACGGCGACTGGCCGGCGGGAACCTACCTCCTCAACCCGGAGGGATTCCGCCATGCGCCCTTCTCCAACGAGGGCTGTCTGCTGTTTGTAAAATTGCGCCAGTACCCGGGTGCCGATCGGGAGCACGTAGTCGTGAACACCCCGGCCCGGCCCTGGCAACCGTCGGTGCGCAAGAACACCAGCTGGAAAAAACTCTACGCCCAGGAGCCCTACACAGACTTCATGCGCCTGGAAAGCTGGGACACGCCGGCCGCCATTGGCCAGATCAACTTCCCCCAGGGCGCCGAGATCCTGGTTCTGAAGGGCAGCTTCAGCGATGAGCGGGGCGACTACCGCACCCACTGCTGGCTGCGTATTCCCGCCGGCGGCTCCATCCACCCCACCAGCAACGAGTACTGCGAGCTCTATATCAAGGAGGGCGGCTTCGGCTACCTGCGCAGCGCGCCCTGAACCGCTACAGAGTAAGGCCGCCGTCGACCACGATGCACTCGCCGTTGGTGTAGCTGGCCGCATCCGAAACCAGGTACAGCACAGCCCCCGCCATCTCCTCCGGCTCGGCGTGGCGCTGCATGGGGATCTTCTCGATGGCGGCCTGGTAGATCTCGTCGTTGCTGAACAGGGCGCCGGCAAACTTCGTTTTGGTGAGCCCCGGCAGCAGCGCATTGCAGCGAATACCCAAACCGCCGCACTCTTTCGCGAAGACCCGGGTCATGTTGACTACCGCGGCCTTGGTGATTGAGTAGATCCCCTGCATCGGACCGGGCTGCAGCGCATTGACCGAAGCGGTATTGACGATGGCGCCCTTGCCCTGCTCCCGCATCAGCTTGCCGGCCTCCACCGACATGAAGAAATAGCCGCGGATATTGACGTCCACCGTCTTCTGGAAGGCGGCGAGGTCGGTGTCCAGCACATGGCCGAAATAGGGGTTGGCCGCGCCGTTGTTGACACAGATGTCGAGCCGCCCGTGGGAGGCGCGGATATGGGCGAACAGGGCCTGTATGTCACCCATATCCCCGACATTGCAGGCGAAGGCCTCAGCGCTGCCGCCGCTTTCGCGGATGGCGTTCGCCACCGGCGTACAGCCGTCGAGTTTGCGGCTGGACACGATCACATGCGCGCCCTGTTCCGCCAGCAGCCGCGCGATCGCCTCGCCAATACCGCGGCTGGCGCCGCTCACCAGCGCAATGCGCCCGTTCAGGTCAAACAAGTTGGTCGTCATGCCTTGGATTCTCCTTCACTGTTGATCAAGGTTCTGCCGCTGTAGGCGCCGCGGCGGGATGCCGCGATGGCGGAGCCCCCAGGGCCCAGGCCAGGTAGAACAGCACCAGCACAATGCACCCCAGCCAGGCCCCGGCATAGCCAAACAGGGTCAGATTGGCGCCCGCCAGCAGCGGGCCGATCACCCGGCCCCAGGAAGCGGCGGAAGACGTGGTGCCCAGCATCTGCCCGCGCAGATGCTGGGCGGTGCGCTGGCTGGTTATGGTGTTGAGCAATGGCATGCACAGGGTCGCGCCCGACATGGCGAGGTAGATTGCCGCGAGCATCCAGGGCATGCTGCCTGCGAACACGGCCAGGCACAGGCCGAGCATCAGGCAGCTGATGCAGATCCGCAATAGTCGCCACTCCCCCGTCAGCTGCACCAGCGGCCCCAGCAGGCCACCCTGCAACAGCACCATGATTGCCCCCTGGATACCGAACACGATGCCCACCTGCCGTGCACCCCAGCCCAGCAGGTCGCCCAGCCACAGCGGAACCAGATAGGTGATCGAGCTGATCGCCGCTGCGTGCAGCACGTATTGCAGCACCAGCAGCCGGCTACCGGTCTGCCGCAGCATCCTGAGGGTCGCAGGGCGGGTGCCGTCCCGGTGCTGCCGCAGGTTGGCGGCGCGCCGCTCCGGCGTCACGGATTCCGGCAGGAACAGCGCTGCGGCAAAAATGGCGAGCAGGGACATGCAACCTGCCACCAGGCAGGGCAAGGTAAAGCTGCCGCTGTCACCTGCCAGCAGCCCGCCCAGCAGCGGCCCCAACACCAGCCCGAGGCCGAAGGCCGCGCCGATCAACCCCATTCCCCTGGCGCGCCCCTCGTGGGTGGTGATGTCGCTCATCATGGCAGAGGCCACGCCGAGATTGCCCGCCATGATCCCGGCGAAAGCCCGGGCCGCGAATATCATCCACAGCTGCGAAGCCAGGGCCAGCATCACATACGACACAGCCGCCCCGCCCAGACACAGCATGATCACCGGCTTGCGCCCCAGGCGGTCGGACAGCCTGCCCCAGAACGGGCCCGAGATACCGGCGCAGGCGGCATAGCTGACGATGATCAGGGCGATATCGACCTTGTCGGCACCGAGCTGCGGGGACAGGAACGGCAGGATCGGAATCACAATGCCGAAGCCAATCAGGTCCAGCAGGACAACCCCGAACAGGATTGGCATCAGGCGATTGCCGGGAAAACCGGGATCGCGCGCCGGGACATGCTCAGTCGCCCTGCCAGCGCATCACCCGTCCGGTATCGATATCGAACAGCTCCAGCGCGCGTGCCACCGTCTGGGTGACCATTGCGTCCAGGGACTCGGGCCTGGCATAAAACGCGGGTACCGGCGGCGCGATCACCGCGCCCATCTCCGACAGCTGGGTCAGACTGCGCAGGTGGCCGGTGTGTAGCGGAGTCTCGCGGACCATCAGCACCAGCCGGCGGCGCTCCTTGAGCACGACATCGGCGGCCCGGGTCAGCAGGGTGGAAGTCACGCCCGTGGCAATCTCCGCCATACTGCGAATGGAACAGGGGGCAACAAGCATGCCGGCGGTCCGGAACGAGCCGCTGGCAATGGAGGCGCCGACATTGCGGATGGGGTGCACCTTGGTGGCCAGGGCTTTCACTTCGTCGCTGGACAGGTCCATTTCATAGTGGAGGGTAAGCTCTGCCGACTTGGTCATGACGAGGTGGGTCTCCACCCCGCAGTCGCGCAGCAATTGCAGTGCGCGGACTCCGTAGACTATCCCGGAGGCGCCGCTGATCCCGATAATGATGCGCTGTGACATGCCCTGCCTCGCCGGCCGAAACGACCCCGCACTTTACCAGTACGCCCGCCTGATTTCACTTACCCCCGGGCGCCATTGGCGCCGTCCTGTAGTACGCTTGTGGCCTTGCACAGACAGAAGCCGGACAACCATGCTGCATACAGACCGCCTCACCATCGAACCCCTGACCCTGGACGACGCCCCCTTCATCCTCGCGCTGGTGAACGACCCGGACTTCATTGCCAACATCGCCGACCGCGGCATCCGCGACGAGGTCGGCGCCAGGCGCTACCTGGAAGAGGGTCCGCTGGCAAGCTACCGCGAGCACGGCTTCGGGCTCTGGGCCATGCGCCAGCGCGCTGGCGGGGATACCATAGGCATCTGTGGCCTGGTGCGACGGCCAGTGCTCGACAATGTGGATATAGGCTACGCGCTGCTGCCACAGGCACGTGGCCAGGGCTTGGCCAGAGAGGCGGCGCAGGCGGTGCTGCAATACGCCAGCACCACCCTGGGGCTGCCCCGGCTGGTAGCCATCGTCGCTCCGCCGAACGCAGCCTCCCGGGCGCTGCTGGAAAGTCTCGGTTTCAGGCATGAGCGCATGGTGCAGCTCACGCCTGACGACAAAGAGCTTTGCCTGTATGGCTGGGAAGCCTCAGAACCGGTAGCGTAACCCGGCCTCGAAGGAGCGTCCCGCTTCCGGCGCTACATCGCGCAGGAAGGAGGTGCTGAGGCGAATTTCCTCATCCGCAAGATTGCGCGCGGCGAGGAACAGGGTCAGCTCACTGTCGCCGAAGGGCAGGCGGTAGTCGGCGCCGAGATCCCAGCGCGTATAACTGTCGGTAGGCTCCTCATTGACCCCGGGCCGATCCTGGCCGGCCGCCGCCACCAACCGCGTCCACAGCTCGACGGCATCGTTGCCCCAGCTCAGGCGCCCGCCGATGCGTCGTGGCGGCAGGCGCGGCACAGCATCGCCGCCATCCAGCGTGCCCCGCGTGACGTCACCAAATACCCCGAGCTGGAGTTCACCCCCGGCGAAGCTGCCCAGGCCGAACTGGCCGTTGACTTCCACGCCGTAGAACTTCGCGTCCTCCTGGACGTAGGCCAGCACCGGTACTTCATCCACTTCCAGACCGGTGTTCATCAGGGTGATGTAGTCGGCAAAGTCGTTGTAGTAAACGGTAATCTCGAGGTCTTTGTTGCCATTGTGCCAGTGCAGGGACAGGTCCACGTTGCGCGACACCTCGGTATCAAGCTCCGGATCGCCCAGTTCGATCGCTGCGGTCGCCGCGTGTTCGATCCAGTCCTCGGGGTCGAGACCGTCCACGTTGGAAAACAGCTCTTCAATGGACGGCGCGCGCTCCGACCGGGCCAGGTACAGGCGCAGCTGCCAGTCGTCGCCGGCATTCCAGATCGCGGAGCCGGAGACACTCACAGAGGTGAAATCCTGCTTGCCCGAGTTTGCCGCGTCGGGGTCACGCTCATCGCGATCCAGCCGCACACCAGCTTCGAATATCCAGTCACCCCTGCGCCAGTCCTCGATCAGGAACAGGCCGAGATCGCGGCTATCCGTAACCGGAATAAATGCCTCTTCACCCAGGGCACTGAATTCACCGACCCTGCCCTGCAGGCCCAGGGCGCCGCGAAACCCGGCGACCTCGGCGTGCACCAGCTCCACCCGGGTTTCCCAGGTTTCGTTGCTGTACAGGGTACCCACCTCGCCATTGCCCTCGATTTCGGCATGCTCGTAATCAGTGTAGGTCAGCGTGCTGCGCAGTGACTCGAAGCCGGGCAGCGGTTCGGTCAGCTCCAGCGCAAGGTCGTATCGGGTCTGCTCGACCTCCAGGCGGATGCCGCCCTCCTCATCCAGGTGCCCGTCATCCCCGTGGTCATCGTGCTCTTCCCCCTCGTGCTCATGATCTTCTTCGTGATCGTGGGCGCCGGCGGGAATGCCGTAATTGTTTTCCAGCCGGTTGACCGCGAGCCCCACCAGTCCCCGGTCAAAATGGTAGCTGGAGCCCAGGGTCAGGGCCCGGGTGCGACCACCCGTATTGTCGATATAACCGTCTGTTGTTTCGGGTTCCTCGTGGTCTTCGTGGCCGTCTTCATCGTGGTCGTGGTCCTCATGCTCACGGGCCGCCAGGCCGGGAATATCCAGGTTGTTCCAGTCGCGGTACAGCGCATCGATGTGAAAGACAATGTCGCCGTTGCCGGCATCGCCACGCAGCACCGTGGTGTCCATGTCCGAGGCGGAGTCGTGACGCATTTCCGCGCCGCCCTCGAAGCCGTCGATCCGCTGCCGCGGAATCCGGTTGTCGGTGACATTGACCACCCCGCCGATGGCACCGGCACCGTAGAGCATGGTGGCGGGCCCGCGCAGGACCTCGATGCTGTCCGCCAACAGGGTTTCCACCGAGACCGCGTGGTCGGCACTGACTGCCGAGGCATCGGCACTGCTGGTGCCGTTCTGCAACACAGTCACCCTTGGGCCCTGCTGGCCGCGGATTACCGGCTGCCCGACCCCCGGCCCGAAGGACGCATTGGCCAGGCCGGGGATGTCACCCAGGGTATCGCCGATGGTAGCGCGGGCGGCGCGGCGCAGGTCGTCACCACTGAGCACGGTGACCGGCAGGGCGGTCTCCGCTTCCTGTTTTTGCAGGGGCGCCGACACCAGCACATGTTCGATAGGCAGCGGCTGCGCCGCCAGATTCGCACTGGCAACCGCCAGCGCGAGAGGCATGAAACGTTTCATGGTCTACTCCGAATAAAAGAAAAAGAGGGGCTTTTCTCAGGAGTGGACGGGGGGGCCTGTGGTCTGGCGGGGCAGGAAGCGGTTGCGGGCGCGGGCTGCCCGGGGTGTTGTCAGGAACAGCGTGAACAGCAGGCTGAGCACAAGAAGTGGCTGAGCACTTGCCAGCGGCACTGGGGCCGAGGTCTTGCACAGCACACACTCTGCCGGGGCATCGCCCAAGCCGTGGGCATGGCTGGCCTCCAGGGCCTGCACACCCGTAAGACACAGCAACGCCAGCACCGCGATAATGCGGGCAAGACGGCCACTGCGAACTCTCAGGGTGGAGGGATAAACCATGGTCTCAACAACAGGAACGATTACCAGCGGAGCAGTATACCGGCTGGTTCCAGCTGCCGCCAAATTTTTCCGCACAACCGGGCCGGGACATCAGCGAGGCGGTACGGCTCTGGTGGCAGGGCTCCCTGTTCAGCCCGCGAGCTGCTCCAGCATCGCGGCCATTTTGGCATGCAGCATATTGACGCCCTGCAAGGGCCGCACCATGACCTTGAATTCGATGATCTTGCCCGCTGCATTGAAGGTAATGATGTCGACGCCGTTGACGGTGATACCGTCAATGTCACAGGTGAACTCCAGGACAGCGTGGGGCTCGGCAACGACTTCCTTGACATAGCGAAAGCTGTCGTTGAACACCCTCATGGCGCCGCTCAGGTAGAGGCGAGTGAGATCGCGCCCCTGCTGGGGACGGTGCACAACCGGCGACCAGAACACGCAATCTTCTGCCAGCAGCGCATCCAGTCGCGCTGGGTCCCCTGACCTGGCGATCTCGTGCCACTGCGCAAGCGCCTGCAACATGGTACCTCCCGGGCGTTACCAAAAACTACGATGCCACCGCCGGACCGGCTTGTCCACCTGTACCCGGCCCTCGGCGCGGAGCCACTGGCGCAGGGCTATCCCAGGGTCGCGAGGAAGTCATCGATCGCGCGCCGCGACTCCGCCTCATCGAGGGTCGGGGCATGGCCGCGATGCGGAACCTCGGCACTGACCAGGTCGGGATTGCGCCGCTGCATCTCCGCCACGCAGCTGCGCGCAAGTATGTCGGAGCAGGCGCCGCGAATGACCAGCATTGGCAGGGCGCGGATCGCGTCAAACACTGGCCACAGGTCGGGCGGCACCGCGTTGTCGTCGCTGGTGGCCATGGGCCTGGCAATCGCCGGGTCATAGGCGAGCACAGGCCGGCCGTCGACCTCGCGATACAGGGCTCGGGTAAACGCCAGCCAGTCACCGGCATCAAAATCGGGGAATACATCACCGTTTACAGCACGGACCTGGGCCACGGCCTGCTCCCAGCTTGCCACCGGCGCTGATTTGCCGACGTAGGCCTTGATCCGGGCCAGCCCGGCCGGGTCCACTTCGGGGCCGATATCGTTGACAACAATTGCACTGACCCGTGCCGGCTGGGCGGCCGCCATCAGCATCGCCATCAGACCGCCCATGGAAGTGCCCACCAGCAGGGCCTGTTCCACCCCCTGCCCGTCCAGCAGGGCGAACATGTCCTGCACATAGGTACCCGGGTGGTAATTGGCCGGCTCCGGATCGTAGTCCGAATTGCCCCGACCACGCTGCTCGGCCACCAGCACCCGGTAGCGCCGCGCGAGATGCGGCGCCAGCCCGGCGAAATCGGCGGAATTGCGAGTCAGGCCGTGCATGCACAGGGCCACGGGCGCAGCGGGGCCCGGTCCCGGATAATCGCGGGCGTAGAGGCGCAGGCCATCGCCACTGTGGTACCAGATGTCCGCGAACTCAGTCATGCGCAGGCCCCGTAAACTGTTGCCGCAGCTCACGCTTGAGAATCTTGCCGTTGGGGTTGCGCGGCAAGCTGTCGGCAAAGCACAGTGCCGCCAGCCGTTGCTGTTTGCCCAGGCGGGTATTGGCCCAGCTCAGCAGCTCGTCGCTGGTCTCCGCGGCACCCACCGCCGGGACCACCACTGCCAGCGGCGTTTCCCCCCAGCGCGCGCTGGCAATGCCGATAACGGCAACATCGCTGATGGCGGGGTGCTGCACCAGCACCGCCTCGATGTCCTGGGGATATATATTCTGTCCCCCGGACAAAATCATGTCCTTCTTGCGGTCGACGATGAACAGGTAGCCCTGGTCGTCAATGTAGCCGACATCGCCCGAGCGCAGCCACTGCCTGCCCTGCTCGTCAACGAACTCGGAATCGAGATTGGCATCATCGCGACGCCAGTAGCCCGGCATGGTGATACGCCCGCGGGACACAATCTCGCCCGGCCTGTTGGCGCCCAGCACCCGGTCGTCGTCATCGACAATGCAGATATCCGTGCCAATCAGCGGCTTGCCCACAGAATCCCAGCGGCCCGCGGCCTCCTCCGTTTCAAGCGTGGTAATGATACCCTCGGTCAGCCCATACAGCTCGATAATACCGCAGGGAAAATGGTGGAAAATATCGCGCTTGAGACCCTCGCGCAGGGGTGAGCCACAGCTCATCATGGCCTGCATGCTGCCGACATCGAAACCGCCCTGCGCCATCAGTTCGCACACGCGCTGGAACTGGACCGGCACCATGGCAGTGTGGGTAATGCGCTCCTGCTCCACGCTGGCGAGAAAGACCGCGGGGTCGAACCGGGTGTGGACCACCAGGGTGCCACCCGCCAGCACCGTGCACAGCATCGCCACCCAGGAAATGTTCGAGTACAGGCCCAGGGTCAGCAGTGTCCGCGCGCCGCCGTGGTAACGCAGGGCAATCGCCAGGTCGTAGGCCCAGTCGCGGCGGGTGCGGTGGCTGTGCAGGATACCCTTGGGCTGCCCCGTGGTGCCTGAGCTGTAGATGATATTGAGCGGCGCATCCGGCGCCAGCGCCAGGGTCGGCAGCTCAGCCGACTGCCCGGCGCAGAAGTCCTCCAGCGCCAGCCAATCCGGTCCGGCGGCGCCATCGGTAACGCGCAGGCGCAGGGATTCAGGCATGTCCGGCAACAGGCGCTGCAGGCGCTCCCGCTGGTCTGCCGAGATAACCAGGGCAGTGATACCGGCATCGCGGAGCATGCCCAACAGAGCGTCATCACTGACCGACAGGTTGACCGGCACCGACACGGCGCCCGCCGCCAGGGTGCCAAACAGGGCCTGTACCATCGGCAGTCCATTGCTCATGACCACGCCGACGCGATCGCCAACCACCACTCCGCGGGACAGCAGGCCATGGGCAAACCGGTGGTTCGATGCCGTGAACTGCGCCCAGTCCAGGCGCGTGTCCCCACAGATCACCGCCGGTTTGCGCGCGCGCCACTTGCCGTGCAGCGCCAGGATTTCCGGCAACAGTGGTACCGGGGCCTCAAACTCTTTCACGCCTCAGACTCCCCGGCTCAGAAGCGGTATTCCACAGTTGCCGTAACGGTCCTCGGCGGTGCGTAGAACACGGTGGTGTTGTCCTCCAGGCCCAGTCTCGAGGGGCAGCCGCCAGATCCGATACAGTAGCCCGCGGTCTTGATCGCCTCGTCCGTCAGGTTTTTGCCGTGCAGCCCGAACAGCCACTGGTCATCCGCGCTGAGCCAGACAATGCTCGCGTTGACGACGTCATAGCTCTGCTGGTCGATAATCGGCACCGGTGCCTCAAACTGGGTGATATCGCCCTTGTAGGACCAGTTCAGGTTGGCGGTTATGTCGCCCCCTGCGAGCCCGGTGGTGTAGGTGAGGCCGAGGTAAGCCATTTCCTCGGGCGTGTTCTGCACCGCGCGCTGGTCGGGAACGTCCACTCCGTTGACCAGCCATTCCTTGATTTCCGCATCCAGGAAGCTCAGCGCGAGCTGCACGCTGAAGCCCTGCCCCAGCAGCACATTGCCCTCTACCTCGATACCGGAAATCTTCGCTTCCCCCGCGTTGGTCACCGTCCCCACGAAACCGTCATTGACGCCATCGCCATCGCTGTCGATACCGACCGAGCCGGGAATCTGCATGTCCTGATAGTCGCTGTAGAACACCGCTATATTGGTAAGCGCACGCCCCTCCAGCCAGGTGGTCTTGTAGCCCAGCTCCAGGGAGTCGAGGGTTTCCGGATCAAAACCACGCTCTACTTCCGGGGTGAGGAAGTTGGCACCGCGGGGGTCGAAGCTGCCGGCTTTCCAGCCCTGGCTGTAGCTTGCGTAGACGGTGGTGTCGTCGTTGAGGGCGTAGCTGAGATTGATCCGCGGCGAGAAGTCGGTGTAGGTCTTGCTCGCCTCGTAGTCACTGGTCGTGACCAGCAGCATAGCGCTGTCGTTGCCCAGGAAAGGTGAGCCGAAGCCGAGATAGTTGGCGCGGAAAATGTCCGCCGTGCGCTTGTCCTCGGTGTAGCGTCCACCGACCGAAAGTGACAGCGCGTCGGTCAGGCGATAGGTCAGGTCCGTGAACAGCGACCAGGCTTCCGTATCCACGGTCCCGCCGGTGTAGGCCGTGACGGGGCCGATCTGCCCCAGCACCACGTCGAAATCATTGGAGGCGGTGGCATCCAGGTAATAGAAACCGGCGACAATGTTCCAGCGGTCGGCGTTGTACAGCAGCTGGAATTCCTGGCTGAACTGCTCGTTGTCATAGATAACCGGCGCGTCAAAGTCCATCACCGCGAGGCCGTCGAAGTCGATCACGGATTCGGTCAGGTCCTCACGCCAGGCGCTGATGGAACGGAGGGTAGTGGCTTCGCTCAGGTTCCAGTCTACCGACAGCATCAGGCCCTCGGCATCGATCTCGTTGTTGCCGTTGATGCCTGCAGTGGATATCAAGTCGGAGGCACCGGCGGTGGTGTCGTAGCGGTCATTGAGTACCGGCACGCCGCTAGCGGCGCCGGGGAACGGCCGGAAGCCGGCAACCGGATTGGTTTTGTCATTGAGCTTGTCGTAGGCAATACGGACCAGCCAGTCGTCACTGGGCAGCCACTCGGCGCTGGCGCGCCAGGCGAACAGATCCTTGTCGTAGTGCTCGGCCCCGGTGGTGAGGTTCCTGCCGTAGCCGTCGCGAGTCAGCGAGGCTACCGTGGCGCCGACGCGGAAGGTGTCGGTTACCGGCGCTGAAACGGTGCCCACGAGATCCATCTGGTCATAGCTGCCATAGGACGCTTTCAGGCGCGCTTCGAAGTCCTCACCGAGCCGGCGGGTCACGTATTTGATGGCTCCGCCAACGGCGTTGCGGCCGTACAGCGTGCCCTGCGGCCCGCGCAACACCTCGACCCGCTCGACATCGTAAATATCCAGCAGGGCGCCCTGGGGGCGGGCAATATAAACGTCGTCCAGGTACAGGGCGACACCCTGTTCGAAGCCGGCGAGAGGATCCTGCTGGCCGACCCCGCGGATAAAGGCGGTCAGGGTCGTGCTGGTGGCGCGGGAGGGCTCGAGAGTCACACTGGGTATGATCTGGGCCAGCTCGCTGATATCAGTGGCCCCCCGCAGGCGCAGCGCGTCCCCGGACAGGGCGGTAACCGCGATGGGGACATCCTGCAGGTTCTCGGCCCGGCGCCGGGCAGTCACCACCACCTCCTCCAGCGCCAGGGCAGGACCGGACTGGGCCAGGGCGGGGGTGAACTGGGCCAGCGAGGCCAGGGAGACAGCCAGGGCGATGGCGGAACGCGGAGCGAGTGCTTTCATTATTGTCACCTTTGTCATTATGAGTGGTGTGGTTGAAACCGCGCTTGCAGCGCGGATTCAACAGTTGTTGAATTCCACGGCAAAATATTCAACATTTGTTGAAATGTCAAGCGGGATCCGTTCTCGCTGGCCCGGGCCGGGTCAGCAACAGTCCCAGCAGTCCATAGCCCAGGGCGAGGAAGATGGCGTAGCTTGCTGACACTGCAGGGTTTTTCACCAGCCCGGAAAGATTCAGCCCCAGGTGGCAGAACAGGCCCAGCACGGCCGACCCCAGCACCACCCAGAGAGGGATATGACGCCGCACCAGGACACCGAACAGCACCGGAACAATAGACGCGGCTGCCAGGCCGTACACCCCTTTCTGGGCGAACAGGCCGATCAACGGCGGCGGGTTCCAGGCCAGGATGACACCCACCACGCCCACCAGCACGAGGACGACCCGCGATAGCGCCAGCGCGTTGTAGCGGTCACCGTACAGAGGCTGGACGATGTCGTTGACCACCATCGCCGACAGGGACACCAGGATACCGTCCAGTGTACTCATACCCGCGGCGAGCAGGGTCAGGAAAATAAAGACCAGGACGTACTCGCCCCACAGGGAGCTGCCGAATTCAAACAGCAGGTATTCCCGGACCACCGTGTCCTGGGCCGGCACCTCAAGCCCGGCCAGGCGGGCGTAGAAACCGATCATCAGCATCAGGGTGAAGACGGTACCCACCACCACGGTGGTGCCAATGAACTTGCCAATATCACGTTCGCTGCGCAGATAAAGGATCTTGGTGAGAATATGCGGCTGCAACATCAGGGCAAAAGTCACTACAAAACCGCTGACAAAAACCGAGAAAAAGTCGAAATACAGGTCACTGCCGCTGTTGAAGGCATCGGCATAGCCCGCGCCCACACCCCGCAGCGCCGCCAGAGGGTCGTCGCCAAAGTATTTCCAGCCCTGGACAAACAGGATCACCGTGATCGCCAGCATCATCAGCCCCTGCAGGGTATTGGTATAGGCGTGCGCATAGGTCCCGCCCATCAGCACATAGGAAAAGACAAACACCAGCACCAGGATCAGCGCCACTTTCTGGTCGATCGGGAACAGCCCGGTCAGCAGCAGGCTGCAGCCCACCAGGATGAGCACCACAAAAGTGATCGACAGCAGGTTGATGAACGCGAAGAACAGGCTCAGACCCCGGTGGTTGTAGCGGTAGAAGATCCACTGGGGAATGGTCAGGGCCTGGCTGCTTTCACCCAGGCGCAGAAACCCCCGGGTCAGGACCAGAAACGCGGAGAGAATGCCCAGGGATCCGGCGAGCCCGTAGTGCAGGTAGGCGCTCAGGCCGTGGCTGTAGACGAAGCCCGGGTTGATCACGAAGGTCGCGGTAGAGGCGATGGACGCCGCCAGCGTAATCCCGATCAGGTAGGGGCTCATATCCTTGTTGCCGATGGAAAAGCCGCGGATATCGCGGGTGCGGCGCATGCCCACCCAGGACAGCCACAGCACCAGCACAATGTAGCTTGCGGTGATCAGATACTTGAAAATTTCGGGAGTCATGGCAGGGGCCTGATTATGGTTATGGTGTCTGTCCGGACGGGATTCTGGACAAATCCGGCGCACATTTCAACAAGCGTTGAAATTTAAACTGTGCTATTGTCCCGCTGGTCAGGACCACGCATACCGCCAATGAGCAATTCCCGCAGCCTTCCCAAACGAGAACGCATCCTGGACGTCGCCGAGGAGCTTTTTGCGCTGCACGGCTACGACGGTGTGACCCTGCGCCAGATCGCCAAGGGCGCCGGAGTCGATGTGGCCCTGGCCAGTTACCATTTCGGCAAGAAGCTCGACCTGTTCAATGCGGTATTCGAGCGTCGGGCCGCGCTGCTCAACAGCGCGCGCCAGGACGCGCTGCGCGCCTGCCAGCTGTCGGCCGGCAGCGAGGGGCCCAGTGTTGAGCAGATCATCGAGGCCTTCCTCCGCCCGCTGGAACTCGCGCAGGAGACCGGCGACCCGGGCTGGCAGCACTATCTCGCGCTGATCGCCTACATCAACAATTCGCCCTACTGGGGGCCGCGCATGATGTCCAAGCTGTTCGACGGTCTGGTAGGCGAATTCATTGCCGCCCTGCGCAAGGCACTGCCTGAGGCGCGGGACGAAGATATCTACTGGTGTTACCACAATCTCTCGGGGGCGCTCACCCTGACCCTGGCCCAGACCGGGCGCATCGACAAGTTGTCCGGCGGCAAATGCCGCTCCGCTGATTTCGAGGCTGCCTACAACCACATGATTCCCTTCGTTGCGGCGGGCTTCAGGCAGGTGTGCGGCAGGGGGACCTCCTCATGAACGAGCTCGCCTCCTTCTGGAGCGGGGCCTGGCCGGCCCTGCTGACCGTGGCCCTGGTCCTGTCGGGCGTGCACGTCGCCAGGCTGGTGGCACTGCGAGGCCCCCAGGGCATGAGCAGCATTGCGTTCCAGCTCGCCGTCTGGCTGATTGTCTCCGGGGGGATCATCGCCCTGGTCGTCGTGCTCCCGATCAGTGATGAAACCCAGGGCCAGGTGCTGAGCCTGATGGGTGTGCTGCTCTCCGCAATCATTGCCCTGGCTTCCACAACCTTCGTCGCCAACGCAATGGCCGGTGTCATGCTGCAGGTCACCCGCCCTTTCCGCCCCGGAGACTACATCCGGGTGACTGACCTGTTCGGTCGGGTGACCCGCCGGGCACTGCTCAACACCCAGATCCAGAGTGAAATGCGCGACCTCGTTACCCTGCCCAATCTGCTGCTGGTCTCTCAGCCCTTCACCGTGCTGCACCGGGAGGGCACCATCATCTCCGCCGATGTTTCCATCGGCTACGACGAGCCGTACACCCGGGTCCAGGACCTGCTGTTGGCGGCCGGCGAAGCGGCTGGTCTCACCGAACCTTTCGTACTGGTGCAGGAGTTGCTGGACCATGCCGTGCTCTACCGGGCCTGCGGCTTCCTCGAGGAGGTCAAGCATCCGCTCACCGCGCGCTCCAACCTGCGGAAGAAGATTCTTGAGCAACTGCATGGCAACGGCGTGGAAATCGTCTCGCCCGGCTTCGTCTACCAGCGCCAGGTGGACGCGGGGCAAAGGGTCATTCCGGAACAGCCGGTGCTGGTCGCCGGCACGAGCGAAGTGGAGACACCGGCACCTGAAGAGAAGATTTTCGATGAGGCCGAAGAAGCAGCGAGCCTGGAAGAGCTGCGACTGCACCGGGAGCAAATCCACCAGGACTTGAAGGCCGGTCGCGAGCAACTCAAGCAGGCCGGTCCCGAGGAAAAGGCCGCGCTGGAGAGCCAGCTCGCACAGCTGGAGCGGCGGGAGGCCTGGCTGGTGGAGCGGATCGACAGCCAGAAAGAGAGCAAATCCTAGAGATCGATCTCGCGCTGGAAGTCCGCCTCTATCCGCTGCTGCAACTCGAAGCGGGTAACACCCTGTTCCCGCTGGCTGTCCCGAAGGCGCTGCTGATAGCGGTTGCGCCGATAGTGGGCCACCAGCCGCGGGAAGCGCTCCGGTTCCAGCTCGCCGGCGATCAGGGCCTCGATAAAAGCGATATCGATACCCACCCGGTAGGCGATGCGGCTGGGACGGATCCGGTGGGCGTGGAATTCCGCCACAATGTGCATCTGCTGTTCGCGACTGTAGTCGCACTCCCGGGAATAGCCATAGGGCGGCGATGGCGTGCGGGGGTCTTTCCTGGCGGGCGGGTTTTTCATGGCGCTGTTGTAGCAGGAGAAAATCCCGTTGCCAAGCCAAAACAGGCGGAAGCGTCGACAACGCTCCCCGCGGCCGACGCTGGCTGGCCATAAAAGACCTCTGCTGCCGGTTAATTTCGGCCCCCACGACTACTATACTTTGCTGGCAGGCAGAGTAGTTCAGCAACCCGGGCCAACAAGAGGATAGCCACCATGAATGCACCGCCATCCATCCCGCCGACCGCGGAAACCGGGCAGCGCATGCTGCTGGTACTGGAGGCCCAGCGCAAGGACTACCTGCGCGAAGGGGACGTGTCCGCCACAACCCGCATCGACCGCATTGATCGCGGTATCGATGTGCTGCTGAAGTACCAGGACAGGATTGTCGAGGCGCTGAACGAGGATTTCAGCTGCAGGGCCCGCCAGGTCAGCCTGCTGACCGATGTTGCCGCCTCAATTACGCCGATGAAACACGCGCGCAAGCACCTGCACAAGTGGATGCGGCCCCGGCGCCGGGCCACCATGTTCCCACTCAACCTGCTCGGCGGCCGCTCCCGCATCGAATACCAGCCGCTCGGCGTTGTCGGCGTGATCTCACCCTGGAACTTCCCGGTCAACCTGACCTTCGGCCCACTGGCGGGGATTCTTGCAGCCGGGAACCGGGCCCTGATCAAACCCTCCGAGTTTACCCCGGCAACGTCGGAAATCATGGCGGAAATGGTCGCTGCGGCCTGGGACGAAAAGGAAGTCGCGATCTTTACCGGCGGACCGGAAGTGGGGCAGGCTTTTTCCGCCCTGCCGTTCGACCACCTGCTGTTTACCGGAGCGACGTCCGTGGCCCGCCACATCATGACCGCGGCAGCCCGCAACCTGGTGCCGGTGACCCTGGAACTGGGCGGCAAGTCTCCGGTGATCATCTCCCGCAGCGCGAACCTCGAGCAGAGCCTCGAACGCATCATGCTGGGCAAGACCCTGAACGCCGGCCAGATCTGCCTGGCCCCGGACTACCTGATGGTACCGGAGGAAAAACTGCAGGAGGTGATTGCCGCGGCGGAGAAGGCCGTCACGGCGATGTACCCCAGGATTCTCGACAACCCGGAGTACACCGCGGTGGTGAACCAGCGCCACTATGAACGCCTGACCGGCTACCTGCGGGAGGCCGAGGAGCGGGGACTGAAGACCATCGCGATCAACCCGGCGAACGAAGATTTCAGCGCCCACCGGGACAGCCGGAAGATTCCCCCGACCCTGATCCCGCAACCCGCGGATGACCTCAAACTAATGCAGGAGGAGCTGTTTGGCCCCCTGCTGCCGATCCGCACCTACAAGGATTTCGGCGAGACCATCGATTACGTCAACGCCAACCCCAGGCCACTGGCAGCCTATTACTTCGGTACCGACAAGACTGAGGAAGAGGCCGTGCTCAAGCGCACCACCTCGGGCGGCGCCTGCATCAACGACGTTATCATGCATGTGATGCAGGAGGAGCTGCCCTTTGGCGGGGTCGGGCCCAGCGGCATGGGCGCCTACCACGGCGAGGCCGGCTTCCGCACTTTCAGCCATGCCAAGTCTGTCTACCGGCAGTCGGGAATCAACGTCGGCAAGCTGGGCGGAATGCTGCCTCCCTACAGCAAGGCCACGGAAAAGACCATCGGCATGCAGGTCCGGAAATAAGCTCCGGGGGACAGCGGCGGTACGATAACAGTTACAGCTTGTCGCCCTGATCGCCGCTGTCCTGCTACCATGGGCGGCTATGACCACAGCCGCCAGCTCACCGATTGTTATTGCCCACCGCGGTGCCAGCGGCTATGTGCCGGAGCACACCCTGGCCGCCAAGGCCATGGCCCATGCCATGGGCGCGGATTTCATCGAGCAGGACGTGGTATTGAGCCGCGACGGGATCCCGATTGTCCTCCACGATATCTATCTGGAGTCCACCACGGATGTAGCGGCACGCTTCCCCGACCGCGCCCGGGCGGACGGTCGCCACTACGCCATAGACTTCACCCTGGCCGAGATACGCAGCCTGCGGGTGCACGAGCGCACGGGGCCGGACGGCGCCGCCGCCTTCCCCTCCCGCTTTCCACTGGGCCCCGGGCTGCAGGGCGTCCCCACGCTGGCCGAGGAAATTGATTTCATAGCCGGGCTGGACCGCAGCCGCAACCGCCGGACCGGGCTGTATATTGAACTCAAGGGGCCCAACTTCCACCGTCTGGAGGGCCACGATATCGCCGTACGGGTGCTGGAAGTGCTGGTGGAGAGGGGCTATGACCAACGCCGGGACCAGGTCTTCCTGCAGTGCTTCGACGACGCTACCCTGCGCTATCTGCGCCATACCCTGCGCACCCCGCTGCCGCTGATCCAGTTGGTTGCCGATAACAGCTGGGGTGAAGACAGCGAGGTGGACTACGATTTCCTGCAAACGCCCGCCGGCCTGGACGCAGTCGCCGACTACGCCGATGGCATCGGTCCCTGGCTGATGCAGATCTACCGCGGCAGGCGCGCCGACGGCAGCGTCGAGCTCAGCAATCTGGTGCCATTGGCGCACGAGCGCGGATTACAGGTACATCCCTACACCTTCCGCGCCGACGCGCTGCCGACGGGTATCGACAATTTTGGAGAATTGCTGGATATTTTCTTCAACCAGGTCGGCGTCGACGGCCTGTTTACCGACTTTCCCGACCTCGCCAGGGATTTCTTGCTTCAGCACTTCGTCAACAGGACTGCATCGTGACACCCAGAGTCAACCGGCGCACCAAGATCGTAGCCACCATAGGCCCGGGCAGTGAGTCCGAGGACATGATAGCCCGGCTCATTGCGGCGGGCGTCAATGTCTTCAGGCTCAACTTCAGCCATGGCTCCGCTACCCAGCACGCCCAGGTCGCCCAGCGCATCCGCAAGCAGGCCGCCGTCGCCGGGCGCTATATCGGCATCCTGGCCGACCTGCAAGGTCCGAAAATACGCATCAGCAGCTTTCGCAACGGCTCTGTGCGGCTGGAGAACGGGGACCGGTTCCGCCTCGACCTGGGGCTGGGCGAGGGTGAAGGGGATGCCCACGGAGTAGGCCTGGACTACCGGGAGCTGACCACCAGCGTGTATCGCGGCGACACCCTGCTGCTGGATGACGGCCGGTTGCGGTTGCGGGTGGACGAGGTACAGGGCAACGCGGTGGACTGCACAGTTCTGGTCGGCGGTGTCCTCGGGTCCCGCAAGGGGATCAATCGCCTTGGGGGCGGACTCGCCGCGCCGGCGCTGACCACCAAGGATATCGCCGACATCGACAGCCTTGCCGAAGTGCGTCCGGATTTTGTCGCCGTATCCTTCGTCTCCAGCGCCGAGGACATTTTCCAGACCCGGGACCTGCTGCGCGCCCACCAGCTGGAGCCGTCCATCATCGCCAAGATTGAACGGGCGGAAGTCGTGGCGGACGATGTCACCCTGAACGGGATCATAAACGCCTCTTTCGGGATCATGGTCGCCCGTGGTGATCTCGGCGTAGAGGTGGGCGATGCGGAGCTGATCGGCCTGCAGAAGGACCTGATATCCCGGGCCCGCAAGATGGACCGGGTGGTGATTACCGCGACCCAGATGATGGAGTCGATGATCAACAGCCCCATGCCCACCCGGGCCGAAGTCTTCGACGTGGCCAATGCGGTTCTCGATGGTACCGACGCGGTCATGCTCTCGGCGGAAACCGCCGTTGGCAATTACCCCGTGGAAGTGGTCGCCGCGATGGCTGACGCGGCCCTGGGTGCGGAGCGCCACCCCGTGGCCCGCACCTCCCGCTATCGGCTAGACAAGCAGTTCGCGAGTGCCCAGGAGACGATTGCCATGTCGGCAATCTACGCCGCCAACCACTACAAGACCGTGCGCGGCATCGCCTGCCTGACCGAGTCCGGAACCACGCCGCTGCTGATGTCGCGGCTGAGCTCCGGGCTGCCCATCTTCGCCCTGAGCAACCGCAGCGAAACCCTGCAGCGCCTCTGCCTCTGTCGCGGGGTGGTACCGCTGTTCTTCGATGCCAGCGTTTTTGACCAGGATTCAGTCGACAGCTGTGCGATCGAGTTCCTCTGTGACGAGGGCCAGTTGCACAAAGGCGATGCAGTCCTGTTAACCAAAGGCGCCGTCATGGGCAGTCCGGGTTCCACCAATATCATGAAAATTCTGCCGGTGCCATGAGCACGGATACTGACAGGAGCGGACGGCTGGTAGCGGATATCGGTGGCACCAACACCCGCATTGCCCTGATCGCGGCGACAGGCAACAGGCTGCAGTACGTAGGTCGCTACCAGAACCGCGAGTTTGTCGGGCTCGATGCCGTCATTGCCCGCTGGCTGGACGAGCATCCCGACGCCCGACCCCGGCAGGCCTGTCTCGCGGTCGCCGCTCCGCCCGATGGCGACACCGCTACCATGAGCAATTGCAGCTGGTCCTTCAGCGGGCGCGAGCTGGCGGCGCGTTTTGCCTGGGATCGTGTCCGCCTGATCAACGACTTCCAGGCCAATGCCTACGCCCTGCCATGGCTGCAGCCGGAGGACTGCCACGAGATCCAGCCCGGCACCAGCGCCTACCCCCGCCTCGCCGTCCTCGGACCCGGCACGGGGCTGGGCGGGGCGGTGCTGGATACCAGTCACCGGCATCACCTGGCGGTAGCCTGCGAACCCGGACACATGGACCTGGCGCCGGGCGGAGCAGAAGAGCTGGAGCTGTGGCGGGTATTGATGCGTGAGCACGGCCGCATCTACACGGAACTGCTGCTGTCCGGGCCTGGCCTGCAACGTCTCCACCGGGCGCTGGGGCTGCTGCAAGGCCTCACCGCGGAGCCGCTGCGCAGCGAGGATATCACCGCCCGGGCTGTGGCGGGAACAGATGCACTGTGCAGGGCAACCCTGCACCAGTTTTGCGCGCTGCTGGGGGCCGCGAGTGCCGATTTCGTCCTGGCCAGCGGCGCTTTCGGCGGACTCTACCTGGCCGGAGGCATCCTGCCCACTATCCCCGCGTTCCTGCAAACAAGCGATTTCCAACGACGGTTTGCCGACCACGGGCCCATGCAAACGCATCTGGAGAGGATGCCGGTGCGGCTTGTCACCCACGCAAACCTCGGCCTGCTGGGTGCCGGGCACGCACCCCTGGCCTGAGACAGAAACACGACAACCGGCTATAAACGGGTAAAATTGCCCAAATTTTTTGTTCCTGCTGTAATCCCAGCAACTGGCGGCAGTGCTACACTTCTTGAAGCTGAGAAATCAGTGGTATTTATGCGCGTGGTCGAAGTTCCCTCAAGTTCCTCGGTACGTCGAACATAAATAGTGACTAAACCCCTGGGGCCCTGAAGGGCTTTCCATTGCTATACAGGTAACACTTATGTCTACAGAAACCGGCACCGTTAAGTGGTTTAACGAGACCAAGGGATTCGGCTTTATCGAGCGCGAAAACGGCCCCGATGTATTTGTTCACTTCAGCGCCATCAAGGGCGAAGGGTTCAAGACACTGACTGACGGTCAAAAGGTACAGTTCACTGTCACCAATGGCCAGAAAGGCCCCCAGGCCGAGAACGTAACTCCTGTCTAAGGAGCCTCGTTCGGGGAGATAAAAAAAGGAGCACCTGGTGCTCCTTTTTTTTGCCGCAACCAGAGCGGGATCAGCCGCTTTCCAGCTGCCTCTGGCGCTCGATCTCGGAGTCCATGTACTGGATCCACTGCCTGGCGTACTGCGCTGAACGCTCGTCGCGACCAGCTGCCTGGAACGCTTCCCGCGCCTTCTCGTACTGCTTGGTGTTGAAATATGCCATACCGAGCACCAGCCTCGCGGAATCCGGACGTCTTACGCCCCCGCGCTGCAGGCCCCGGGTAATCGCCCTGATGGCATCCTCATTGCGGTCGCCGTCCAGGTATATATTCCCCAGGCGCGCGTAAAGCTCACCATCTTCGGCTTTCTTTGCCGCCTCTTCCATGGCCGGAATGGCCTTGTCGACCTCCTGCGCCTGGCGCCAGGCATTACCGAGGATCTCGTAGTTGCGCGAGTTGGTCTCGATCGACTTGTTCTTGAGGCCCTTGTCCATCACCTTGGCCGCCTTGTAGGGCACCTCGGCATTCAGGTACAGGTAAGCCATCGTGACCTGCTCGGTGCCCTTGTCCAGCATGTCCTGGACATAGGCGGTCTCCATGGCCGCGAGCTGCTCGCCATCACGCTTCTGCTCACCGTACATGTGGGACAGCTGTACCCAATACTGCTTGTCCGGATAGTGCTTCAGCAGTTCCTCCAGCACCCGCACGGTATTGGTGACATCGCCTTTCTCAAAATAGAGGAAGCGAGCCAGGTTGTACCACTGTTCCTTGGGAGTCTTGTCTTCCTCCTGGTACAGGGAAATCGCCTTCTCCACATTGCTCAACGCCTTGGTGTAGTCGTTCAGCTGGTAGTAGCCCTGGGCCAGCAGGACGTAGGCTTCCTCATTGGGATTCTCGGTCAGCTTGAACCAGTCCAGCAGCGCGTTGACCCCCCGCTGCCACTGCTCCTGCACAAAGTACAGCTGGGCAATCGTATAGCGGGTATTGATCTCCATCGCCAACGGGATATCGGGCTGGCGCGCGACATTTTCATAGGCCTGCAGCGCCGCGTTATAGTCTTCACGGGTGTAGTGGATAAACGCGTACAGGTTGTAGACGTTGGCCAGCTCGTAGCTGTTCAGTTCGTTCTTGCCACCAGAGGCAAGCATCCCGTCCAGTACACGTGACGCGGTTGCCATATCTCCGGCTTCCGCGGCGGCCTGGGCCTCTGCCAGTTTTTCGTAGACGGCGTTGCGCAGTGCCGGGGTGCGGCGCGTCTCACGCTGCTCACCTTCCTGGGCCTGGGCCGCAGCAAACGTGCGCATGCCGAGTTCGGACTGGACCTGGGTGACGGCGACCTGGGCTACCGCCACCGGCAGAGCCAGGAGGGCTGCGCGCAGCCAGACACCGGAATCATGGAGTTTCATACGTACCAACCTTCCTAGTTTTCCAGCTCGTAGGTAAACAAGTTCTGCACACCCGCCACCTCGATAGGCTCGCCATCCACAACGCGGGGCCGATACTTGAATTTCTCCGCCGCCTTGATGGAGGCCGACTCAAACACGCCCGAGGGCTGGCAGTCCACCGCGCGCGGATCCCGGATCGAGCCCGTACGGGTCACCGTGTATTCCACGATGCAGTACCCCGAGATGCCGCGGGTCTGGGCCCGGCGCGGGTATACCGGAGCCACCTTTACAATCGGCAGATACTCGCCATCGCCACTGATGCCCGTCGCGCTGATCGATACATCGACGGAGGCCCGGGGCGCGGTGTTGACCACGTTCAGGTCCATGTCCATGTCCAGGTCAGGGGTAGGCAACTCTGGCGGCGGCTCTTCCGGATCTTCCACTTTCTCCGGTTTCGCCTGTTTGACGTTCACCTCGATCTCGTTCTCGGGGACCACGATGTCCGCAATTTTCCGCGCCTCGATTTCCTGCTGCTCATACTCACGGTTAATGAGGCTGTGCATCACGAAAAACAGGCCTATCGCGACGGGAACCGCTACCAGTGCTCCGACCAGTACCCTCACAAAGCTACTGCCCATTTCGATTAAACCTCGTCATCCGTTGAAATACACGGCGGCGCTGTCAGCATGGGCCGCAATTCATCAATCAGCTGTTCCACGGCAAATGCCGGTGTCTCACGATCGACCTGCACGACCACGTTGGCCTGCGGCGCCTCTTTCTTGGCCGCTTCGGCAAGGCGCATGGCGCGATCCAGGGACACCTTGTTCTTGTCGTAGTGGATCTCGCCGCGGCCATCCACCGCAAAGATTATGGTGCCGCGCTCGCAGGCCTCGGTGGTTGTCGCCTGGGGCTTCATCAACTCGACCCCGGGCTCCTTGACGAACGATGATGTCACGATGAAGAAGATCAACATGATGAACACCACATCCAGCATGGGCGTCAAGTCGATGGTGCTGTCGTTGCCGGAGGGCTTGCGCGCGCCAGCTTGTCTCATGCTCATGGCTACTGCTTCCCTTCGCTGGCCCAGTTAACCGAGGGTGCACCCGCCTCGCGGGCGGCGTCGGCGACGTCGACGACGGCACCGGCTCGTGCTCCTTTCTCGACCTTGATGGTCACGCCCTGCTCGGGATCGTTGGCCAGCAGACGCTGGATGTTGGCGCGGACCGCTCGCGTATCAACGCGACGGTTCTCCATCCAGATCTGGTTGTCGCTGCGGATCTGGACCAGGATACTGGTGGCATCACTGGGGTCTGACTTGGAACTGTCGGGCCGGTTGATCTCGACCCCGGCTTCCTTGATGAAGGAAGCCACCACGATGAAGAAAATGAGCATGATGAACACGACGTCCAACATCGGCGTCAGGTCGATTTCCGCTCCTTCATCTTCGCTATGCTTTGCAAGTCTGCGCATCTGATATGTACCTTTGGACGTTCGCTCAGTGATCGGACGTCAAGTTATCCTGAAGGAATTCCTGTTCCCGCGCGGCAATACGGCTGATATAGGTATTGGCAAACAGACCGGACAACGCAGCAACCATCCCGGCCATGGTGGGGATCGTTGAGCGCTCGACCCCGCCGGCCATCGACTTGGCATCGCCGCCACCTGTAACCGCCATCACGTTGAACACCTCGATCATCCCGGTCACCGTGCCCAGCAGACCGAGCAGCGGGCACAGGGCCACCATCGTGGTGATGATGGGCAAGTTGGCATTGATCGCTTCGCGGCTTTGGGAGAGCAGGCGCATGCGCACCTGCTTCGCGTTCCAGGACTTGCGCTCCGGGCGGGCCTCCCAGGCCTTGATGACCTCAAAGACTTCCTTGCGCCAGGTAAAAGTGAAATACCACAGGCGCTCGAATATCAGCGTCCACATCACGAAGACGAGGATGGCGATGAGCCAGAGCACATCCCCGCCCTTGTCCATAAAGGCGAGAATGGCTTCGAATATACCTCCCATGGTCGAACCCCTGTCTACTTAGCGTTGGATTCGGAGTGTTCTGCCACGATACCGGTCGCCTGCTCATTGAGCACGTGAATGATGCGCTGGGCGCGGCCATTCACGATCGTGTGCAGGAGCACCGTGGGTATCGCCACCAGCAGACCCAGAACCGTGGTCACCAGAGCGCTGGAGATACCGCCGGCCATGGCCTTTGGATCGCCCGCACCGAAAATGGTGATGGCCTGGAAGGTGATAATCATACCGGTTACGGTACCCAGCAGACCCATCAGCGGCGCGACCGCGGCAATGATCTTCAACAGGGTGAGACCGGATTCCAGCTTCGGAGTTTCGCGCATGACACCTTCGGCCATTTTCAGCTCCAGGGTCTCCGGGTCCATGCTGGGGTTGTCCTCGTGGATCTTGAGCACGCGGCCCAGCGGGTTGTTGGTGCTGGCGGTGCTGCTCTTCAGCTGACTGCTAACCTTGGTGCTGACCACAGAGAGCACAAGCAGGCGGAAGATAGCGAGGATGAAACCAAACACGCCCACTGCGGTAATCGCGTAGCCCACGTAACCGCCCTGGTGCCAGCGCTCTTCCAGCGTCGGGCTGTCGATGATGGCAGCCAGGAACGAGCCCCCGGTGGGACCGGTGGGATCGATGCCGAACTGGTGCATGCCGCTGTCGGCGTTGGCCAGTGACTCGGCCCAACCGGTGAAGCGACCGGCCGGCTGGCGGGGCAGCACACTCAGGGTGTCGTTGTTGTAGGCGAGATAGTTGCCGTCGGTGTCGATCACGTTGAACGCGCCGACCCGGACCACTTCGCGCTCGGAGCGCTCACCGGCTGCGCTGGCCACTTCGGTAGTGAACTTGACCACTTTGCCGGTCTCGGTGATTTCACGCAGCATTTCGTACCAGACGCGCTCGATCTCCTCGATCCGCGGCAGTTTGTCAGAGCTGCTCATCTTGTTGATCAGTTCGCGCAGGAAGTCGCCGCGATCGGGGTACTGCGCGGAAACCAGCGACACCTCGATGTTCGAAGCGAGGTCGCCAGAAGCGGCTGTCAGGTGGCCGAACAGCTCGGTCAGCGAACCGAGGCGCTCACGCAGCTGCTCTTGCTTGGCAGCAACCAGCAGCTCGTTCTCTTCAAACTTGTTCTCCAGGCGAGAGGATTCCTGCTCCTGCCGGGTCCGCTCAGCTTCAGCCTCCCGCAGCAGCCGGGCCTGGTCGGCCTTGGCGGCGGCGAATTCCCTTTCACGCTGGGCATTTTCACGTGCTTCGGTAGCCTGTCCCTGCTTGACCAGACCGAGCAGCTGGTCGAGAGTGGCGGCCTCCTGCGCATTGACAGCACCAGACACGGCCAGCGCACCACCCAGCACCAGGGCCGGGAAAATCTTGTTAAGCGCTTTCATTAGTTAGCCTCCGGTGCAGCTACGGGCATGTTGAGAAGATCGATGGTGGCCTGGCGCTTGGCAATGCGGACACCCTTGCGGATGTCGTTGGCATAGTCGCCAGATGGCAGCGGATCCCAGCTCTTGGTCTCGTTGTTCCAGACGCCGCTTTCGTTGCCGTCGGTGGTCTGGTAGACCAGGGACAGACGACCGATGCGCAGGAAGTCCACGTCACGAATCACGCCGTTGATTTCGATTGAGTCGCTGTAGCTGTCGAAGCCGCGACCATACTGCAGCTCGATGTTGTAGGCTTCCAGCACCTGGCGGAACTTTTCGGCAACGGTCAGATCCGAGCGATCGACGTTGCTGCGCAGGAAGGCAATACGCTCGCGACGCTCGTCTATGTTGAACGGCACATCCAGATTGACGAACTGCTCAAGGCTGTCAATCATGCGGATTACCAGTGGCGTCATCTGACGCTGGATGACCGTCACCTCGTTGATGGACTCCTCGATGTCCGCAATGCGGCGCATCTGGTTGTCTATCTGACGCTGCAGGCGCGCGTTGTAGACCTTGAGGCCATCAACCTGCTTCATCACCGCCTTGTAGTCGGTCAGCAGGTCACGGGTTTCGTCCGCCAGGCGGTCGATCTTCACCTGCGACTCACGGGCAGCCTTGTTGCGGGATTCCCCGACCTCCAGAATGGAGTCCAGGGTATTGGCTTGCACTGCTGCCGTGGCGCCCAGGAGGGTGCCAGTGGCTACCAGCGCAGCGATCAATACGTTCTTCAATCGATGCATAGTCATGGGAATTGTGCTTCCTATTTCCAACAAGAGTGATTCAGTGCTGAGACAGCGCGACTCGGTACTAGGTTCTACGATACTACGTTAATCAGTGGAAATCTGCGTGCCGGTAAACCGAGGTGAAGAATTTAAACTCAATACCCCACCATTTTCAATCAATCCTCTGCAGAGCTCCCGGCATTTTCCAGAAACGTGTAGAAAGGTTACGGGGAATGGCGAAAAAGATGGTAAAGGTAACACTTGTTGGCGTCAAGCAACTGTGAATCTAGCCCTGAGCCCGCTCGTAAACCACAACAGCGTAGGGATAAGGATTGTCGGGGCTTGCTGCGTGCTCTTCCCTGGCGATTTCCCGCCACCGGGCGAGATCTACCGGGGGAAACCAGGTATCGCCGGCAACCGCGGCGTGAACTTCAGTAACGTAAAGGCGGCTCGCCAGCGGCAGCGCCGCCTCGTAGACCTGCGCGCCACCGATCACTACCAGCTCTTGCGCGCCGCTCTCCTGCGCCAGCGCCCGCGCGCACGCCAGGGCAGACTGCAGGGAATCCGTCACCGTCACACCGGCCGCCGACCACCCGCCACTGCGGGAAACCACGATATTGGGGCGCCCGGGCAGTGGCCGGCCGATGGACTCGAAAGTCTTGCGCCCCATGATCACCGGCTTGCCCAGCGTAGTGCGCTTGAAATAACGCAGGTCTTCGGGCAGATGCCAGGGCAGGCCATTGTCGCGACCAATGACCCCGTTCGCAGCCATCGCCACCATCAGGGCGAGCCGGGCGGGCACAGCTAGACCGCCACCGGCGCAGCGATATGGGGGTGCGGGTCGTAATCGTGCAGGCGGAAGTCCTCGAACCGGTAGTCGTAGATCGAGCCCGGGCGACGCAGGATTTCCAGCCGCGGCAACGGCCGCGGCGCACGTCCCAGCTGCTCGCGTACCTGATCGAGGTGATTGCTGTAAATGTGGGAGTCGCCGGTACAGATGACGATCTCTCCCGGTTCCAGGTCGCACTGTTGCGCCAGCATCAGGGTCAGCAGGGCGAGGCTGGCGGTGTTGTAGGGCAGGCCGAGGAAGGAATCGCTGGAGCGAATCAGCAGCTGGGAGGACAGCTTCCCCTGCGCCACGTAGAACTGGTAGAGAAGGTGACAGGGAGGCAGGGCCATTCGCCCCGCGCGGACGTTGTCCTGGGGGCTCAGCTTTTCGTCTGGCAGGAACTCGACGTTCCAGCCATGAAACAGGATCCGCCGGCTGTCGGGATTGTTGCGCAGGCAATCGATCACGTAGTCAATCTGGTTGATGCTGCCGCCATCGCGGGTCGGCCAGGCGGTCCACTGGGCGCCATAGATCGGCCCCAGATCGCCCGTTTCGGTAGCCCATTCATCCCAGATGCTGACGCCGTTTTCCTTCAGCCAGCGCGTATTCGTATCGCCATTCAGAAACCAGATCAGCTCGTTGACGATGCTCTTGAGGTGCAGTTTCTTGGTGGTCAGCAGCGGAAAGCCGTCCGCCAGGTCGTGACGGAACTGGCGGCCGAACACCGACAGCGTGCCCGTGCCGGTGCGGTCTCCCTTGTGAGCGCCGTGGTCGAGTATATCCTGCAGCAGATCCAGGTACTGGCGCATATCAACGCAGCTCCTTGCCGGCTTCAACCGGGTGACGATAGGCCCACCACAGCAGGAACAGGCCCAGCACCAGCATGGGCAGGCACAGAAGCTGGCCACGGGTCAGCCAGCCGAAAGCCTGGAAGCCGATGTGAATGTCCGGCTCGCGAAAAAACTCCGCGAAGAAGCGCAGGCAACCGTAGCCCACGCAAAACACCCCGCTGGCGGCCCAGGTCGGGCGCGGCCGGGCGGTGAACCAGAGCATGACAAAAAACAGCAACAGACCCTCCAGGGCGAACTGGTACAACTGGGAGGGGTGGCGCGCGAGCTGCAAGGGATCATTGGGGAACACCATCGCCCAGGGAACATCCGCGGGACGGCCCCAGAGCTCCTGGCCGATGAAATTGCCCAGCCTGCCCAGCGCCAGCCCCATGGGGGTCAGCAGGGCGGCCAGGTCCAGCACCGAGCCCACGGCCAGCTCTCGGCTGCGGGCAAACCAGAACATGGCGATGATGACGCCGAGCAGGCCACCGTGGAACGACATCCCACCCTGCCAGACCTGCAGCAACCAGAGCGGGTTCTCCAGCAGGCGGTCGCCGCCATAGAAGATCGCGTAGCCAATCCTCCCGCCCAGCACAACGCCGAGGGCACTGAAGAAAATGAGATCGTCTATGTGCTCGCGCTGCAGCGGCACATCGGGCCGGGCACTGCGCCTGACACCGAGCCACCAGGCAAAGGCGAGCCCCGCCAGGTAGGTGAGTCCATACCAGTGCACCTGGGCCGGTCCCAGCGAAAAGGCAACGGGGTCTATATCGGGATAGGGCAGCATAGTCTCCGGTCTTGAAGCAATGTCGCGCGCAGCGGTGGCAGTGCCTGTCCGGACGGCGGCGAGTCAGGGCCGCTCATTATCCTGCACGGCGGGCCGATTCACAATTACAGCGACAACTGGCACGATGGCTCCCTGACGCGAGGAGCACTGCGACGCGATGTGTCTGATTGTATTCGCCTGGAAAGTCAGGCCTGCCTTCCCCCTGCTGCTGGCCGCCAATCGCGACGAGTTCCACCGCCGCGCGACAGCGCCCTCAGGCTTCTGGCCCGAGCACCCGGACCTGCTCGCCGGCCGGGACCTTGAGGCCGGCGGCACCTGGATGGGGGTCACCCGCCAGGGCCGATTCGCGGCGATTACCAATTACCGCGACCCCGGCCGGACCCAGCCTGCGCCGCGGTCCCGGGGCGAGTTGCCGCTGGCGTTCCTGACCGGGACCGGGAGTCCCGCTGCCTTCCTGCGGGGAGTAGAAGAGCGCGCCGGTGACTACGCCGGGTTCAACCTGCTGGTGGGCGATACCGCGGGCCTTTGGTACTTCAGCAACAGCACGGCCGAGCACCGGCCACGAGCGCTGGCGCCAGGGGTTTACGGCCTGAGCAATGCACAGCTCAACACCCCCTGGCCAAAACTGGCGAGAGCCAGGCAGCGGCTCGAACCGCTGCTCGACTCGCCCAGCCTGGACCACGAGGCGCTGCGCCGGGCAGTATCGGACCGGAGCCTGGCGGACGAAGCCGACCTGCATCCGCTGGGTTTGCGGGAAACCATGGACCGTCTGTTATCGGCCCAGTTTATCGTTTCGCAGGATTACGGCACCCGCTCGACCACCAGCTTGTGGCTGCAGCAAGGCGGGCGCGCGGGAGGTGTGACTGCGAGCTGGGAAGAGCTCAGTTTTGACCCGTGGGGCCGCGAGACCGCCCGCAACAGCGCGACTTTCAGCTGCGCCGCCGGGCCTCAATCCAGCGGCGCGTGAATGAATTGCTGCAACCCGGTCTCGGCCACCAGCCGCTGCAGGCGCTGGAGTACCTCGCTGGAGTGCTCCAGCAGCATTACTTCCTCCAGCAGATCGCAGGCATCGGCCCGGGTGATGCTGCGCAGTGTTTTCTTTACTCTCAGTAGAGCGGTCGCGTTCATCGACAGCACGTCGTAACCCATTGCCAGCAGCAGCACCGCTGCCAGCGGGTCTCCCGCCAGCTCGCCACAGATGCTGACCGGTTTACCCTCCGCTCGCCCCGCCTCGGCCACGTCGCACAGGGCCTGCAGAACCGCGGGATGAAACGAGTGGTAGAGATCCGCCACCCGTGAGTTGTTGCGATCCACCGCCAGCAGGTACTGGGTCAGGTCATTGCTGCCCACCGACAGGAAGTCCGCCCGCCGCGCCAGGGCGCGTGCCTGGTAGACCGCGGAGGGCACCTCCACCATCACCCCGATGGGCGGCAGCGGCACATCGGTACCTTCCTGCACGATCTCCCGGTGCCCCCGCTGAATCAGGCGCATCGCCTCCTCCAGCTCGACGATATTGCTGATCATGGGCAGCAGAATACGCAGGTTGCCGAGGCCGGCATTGGCCTTGATCATGGCCCGGACCTGGGCGAGGAAGATCTCCGGATGATCGAGGGTGACGCGGATGCCGCGCCAGCCCAGGAAAGGGTTGTCCTCGCTTATGGGGAAGTAGGGCAGCGCCTTGTCGCCGCCGATGTCGAGGGTGCGCATGGTGACCGGCCTGGGGGCAAATGCCTCCAGCTGCTCGCGATAGATCTGGCGCTGCTCCTCTTCACTGGGAAAGCGTTCGCGCAACAGGAACGGGACTTCCGTGCGGTACAGGCCGACACCCTCCGCGCCCTGCTCCAGCGAGCGGGTCACGTCCGCCATGAGACCGGTGTTGACCCAAAGCGGCAAGCGGTGGCCGTCCAGGGTTTCGCAGGGCAGGTCACGCAGGGACTCCAGGTCCCGGGATACCGCGTGGTCCTGGTCCACCAGGTCCTGGAACCGCGCACGCACCTCCGGCAAGGGGTTCAGGTGCACGATGCCGTTGTAGCCATCGATCACCACCTCGCGGTCCTGGAGCCGGGTATAGGGGAGGTCCACCGCGCCCATGACGGTGGGTACGCCCATCGCCCGCGCGAGAATAGCGACGTGTGAGTTGCCGGAACCGCGCACCGATATCAGCCCGGCCAGCCGCTCTCTGGGCACCTCTCCCAGGGCCGATGCCGTCAGCTCCTCGCCAACCAGAATGGTCTGCTCCGGGTAGGACTTGAGCTCTTTCTCTGCCTCATCCTGCAAGTAAGCAAGTACTCGCGTACCCAGATCCTTTACATCGACTGCGCGCTCCCGCAGGTAACTGTGCTCCATGCGCTCGAAATGGCGTATGTGTTTGATCATCACCTCGCTGAGAGCGCCCTGGGCCCACTGCCCGGCCTTGATCAGGCGGGCCACTTCGCCGCCGATAGCGGAGTCGTCGAGTATGCCCAGGTAGACATCAAACAGGGCGTGGTCTTCCGGATTCATTTCCCCGCGCAGGTTCTCGGATACCGCCTGGATATCGTTGCGCACCGCCGCCAACGCCGCCTTGAAGGCGCGTAACTCGGCGCGCCGGTTGCCGGCCTGCTTGCGGGGCACCGCGTAGAGGTCCGCGACCGGGGAGACCACCACCGCGGTGCCAATCGCGATTCCCGGCGCTCCGGCGATACCGTTGATGCGCGCCGGGCCACCGGCGCCGTTGCGCAGCTCTTCCTGCACCGCGCCGGTAACCCGGGCGTGGGCAATGACCCCCGCCAGCTGCGCCGACATGGTGACCAGAAAGGCTTCTTCGCTCTCGTCGAACCGACGCCGCTTGGCCTGCTGGATAACCAGCACCCCCAGCACGTCGCGCTGGTGGATGATGGGTACGCCGAGAAAGGCGTGGAAGGACTCCTCACCGAGTCCCTTGAGCAACTGGAAGCTGGGGTGGCTCTCGGCATCCTCCAGGTTGACCGGCTCTTCGCGACTGGCCACCAGGCCCACCAGCCCCTGCCCGGGAGCAAGGCTGGCTTCGCCAATCTGCAGCGGGTTCAGGCCTTCGGTGGCGCGGAACACGAGGCGCCCGCTGTGCTCATCGCGCATGTAGACACTGCAGACCTCCGTGCCCATCGCATCGCGGACCCGCTTGACGATGATATTCAGGGCATCATTGAGGCCTTCGGCAGCATTGACCTCCTGGACAATGTTGCGGAGTGTTTCCAGCATCATCGCCGCCATCAGGCGCGCTCCCGGGTAATGCGTGCCAGCGGTGGGGCCAGTTCCTTGAGGGCGCGGCGGTACACCTCGCGCTTGAACGCAACCACCTGGTTCAGCGGATACCAGTAGCTGACCCACTGCCAGTGGTCGAACTCGGGCTTGCTGTTGGCATCCAGGCGGACGGCGTCATCGTCGGCCCGCAGATGCAGCAGAAACCATTTCTGCTTCTGGCCAATGCAGACCGGCTGCTCCCCTTTGCGGATAAAGCGCCGGGGCAACCGATAGCGCAGCCAGCCGCGTGTCGCAGCCACCACCCGCACAGCGTCCTCGGCCAACCCGACTTCCTCTTCCAACTCGCGGTAGAGGGCCTGCTCGGCGGATTCACCGGTGTTGATCCCGCCCTGCGGAAACTGCCAGGCATCGCGGCCGCCTATGCGCCGCGCCCACAGCAACTGGCCGGCATCATTGGCCAGCATGATGCCGACGTTGGGCCTGAATCCATCCGAATCAATCACCGCAGACTACCTTTTTATCAGGCGGGCTATTGTTCCACACTTTCCCGTCGCCGTGAAATTTACTCTGGGTACTCCCCACGCTACCATAAACGGCTGCCTGGAGACGCCATGACACTTGCCATATTCGACCTCGACAACACCCTGATAGGCGGCGACAGCGACAATCTCTGGGGCCAGTTCGTCTGTGAACAGGCCCTGGTGGACAGCGCTTCCTTTGCCCGCGACAACGAACGCTTCTACCGCGATTACCAGGCCGGCACCCTGGATATCGATGCCTACCTGCGCTTCGCGCTGGGCCCGCTCAAGGGCCACTCGCCGGAAGAGCTGGCGCCCCTGCACCGGCAGTTCATGCGGGACAAGATCGAACCCATCATGCTGCCGCAGGCACTGCGGCTGATAGACAGCCACCGGCGCCAGGGGCACCGGCTGCTGGTCATCACCGCCACCAACCACTTCATCACCCGCCCCATTGTCGACGCGCTCGGCATCGCCGACCTGCTGGCCTGCGAGGCAGAAATCAGCGATGGCCGCTACACCGGGGAACCCGTTGGCGTTCCCTCGTATCACAGCGGCAAGGTTGTGCGCCTGCGGGCCTGGCTGCAACAACAGCAACTGAACCTGGCCGGGAGCTGGTTCTACAGCGACTCACACAACGACCTTCCCCTGCTGGAGCAGGTGGACTACGCCGTGGCGGTGGACCCGGATCCGACCCTGAAAGCGCGCGCCCTGGAGGCCAGCTGGCCGATCATATCCCTGCGGGGCTGAGGCGGCGCGCAAACACCGATTTCAAATACTCGGTTTCCGGGATCAGCGGGTGGACCGGGTGGTCCGGGCCCTGCCCGCCCTGCTCCAGTATCCGCAATTCGCAGTTACTGCGCCGGGCCGCGCCCTGCATGGCCGCAATGAGATCCGCCCGCGCCAGGTGCATGGAGCAGGAACCCGAAACCAGTACCCCGCCGGGGCGCAGCACACCGAGCCCCAGCTCATTGATCCGCTGGTAAGCCTTGATGCCCTTCTTGATATCCTTGCGGCGCTGGATAAACGCGGGGGGATCCAGAATCACCAGGTCGAAGCTCTCGCCCTCGCGCTGCAGGGCCTGCAGGGTTTCCGCCGCCTGGCCCTGGCGCACATGAACCCTGTCCTCGAAGCCGTTCAGCGCGGCATTGGCCAGCACACCCTCCAGCGCGGTGGCCGAGCTGTCGACGAAGTGCACCTCGCTGGCGCCGAAGGCGGCGGCCTGGATACCCCAGCCACCGATATAGCTGTAGACATCCAGTACCCGCTGGCCGGGGGCATAGCTGGCGAGCCGCGCCCGGGCCATGCGATGGTCGTAGAACCAGCCGGTTTTCTGGCCCTGAAACACCGGCACCTGGAAGGACACGCCGTTTTCCCGCAGCGGCACCGTGTCCGGCACCTCGCCATAGACTACCTCGATCCGCTCCGGCAGGTTCTGCTCGCGGCGGCTGCGGCTGTCGGCGCGCAGCAGGATACCCCGCGGCTGCAGCAGGGCCACCAGCGCCGCCACAATTTCCGCCTCGTAGCGCTCAATGCCGGCGTTGTGGAACTGCATCACCAGGTAATCGCCAAACCGGTCCAGCACCAGCCCGGGAATACCGTCGCTGTCGCCGTAGACCAGCCGGTAACAGCTGTCCGCCAGCAACGCTTCGCGGCTGGCCAGGGCGCGCGCAGCCAGGGCCTGCAACCAGGCGGCGTCGAGGACCTGGTCCCGGCCTGGAGCATATATCCGGGCGCAAATCAGTGCCTGGGGCTCCATGTAGGCCGAACCCAGCAGAGCGCCGTCAGCCTTGCGCACAGCGACCCGGTCACCGGCGCTGAAGGCCTGCAGAGGGCTGCGCTGAACATCGACTTCGTTGGAGTAGACCCAGAGATGCCCCGCCCCGATGCGGCGGTCAGCGCCGGCGCGGAGGAAGAGGTCGGCGGTCACTCGTCGGCACAGTGCTCGGTGTAGTCCTCCGCACTCAGCAGGTTTTCCAGTTCAGCAACGTCATCGGGCTGGATCCGGAAGAACCAGCCATCGTTGTAGGGGTCACCGTTGACCGTCTCGGGCTCGTCTTCCAGAGCCTCGTTGATGGCGATGACCTCGCCGCTGATGGGGGCGTAAATATCGGAAGCTGCCTTCACGGACTCTACCACGCCGGCCTCATCCCCCGCCGCCAGGCGGTCGCCAACTTCCGGGAGCTCCACGAAAACCACGTCGCCGAGCGCTTCCTGGGCGTGATCGGAGATACCAATGGTCACCGTGCCGTCTTCCTCGAGTCGCGCCCACTCGTGGCTGCTGGCGTATTTCAGTTCACTGGGGGTCTGGCTCATGGTACATCCTCTCGTTCAGAATCCGGCGGCCGCCGCGATTGGCAATGCCGCACATTCTAACGGCAGGACCATGAAAAACAATCTGCCCCGGCAAGGTACCGCGGATTGCTGCGATCAGTCGCGGGGCGCTACGCCCATGGCCTGTTGCATCAGGCGCTGTTTCAGCGGGCGGGCGCGGTCCACCCCACGCATACCGACGTTGCGCAGCCAACGCAGCGGCAGGGCGGGCTGCTCGAACAGGCGCTTGAAACCGTCCATCGCCACCATCATGGCCAGGTTCTCACCCTTGCGCCGGCGCTGATAGCGCTTCAGCACCGCCAGACTGCCGGGGTCCTCGCCCCGCTGTCCTGCCCGCAGCAGCTCTTCCGCCAGGACGGCGACATCCTGCAGGCCCAGGTTGATCCCCTGGCCGGCGAGAGGGTGAATCGTGTGCGCGGCATCCGCCACCAGCGCCACTCCCGGCTTTATATAATCAACCGCGTGACGCTGGCGGAGCGGGAAGGCGTGGCGACGGGAACAGGCCAGTACCCGGCCAAGACGCCCCTCGAAGGCGCGTTCGAGGGCTTGGCAGAACGCCGTCGCTTCCAGGTTCATCAGCGCCTCCACCCGCTCCGAATCCACGGACCAGACCAGCGAGCAGAAATGCATCCTTGCGCCCCCGGGCAGCGGCAGGAAGGCCAGTGGCCCGGTGCTGAGGAACCGCTGCCAGGCCGTGGCCTGGTGATCGTGCTCAACCTGCACTGTGGCGACAATGGCGTGGTGGCCGTAGTCCCACTCGCGGGTGCGAAATTCCAGCATCTCCCGCACCCTGGAGTTGGCGCCATCCGCGGCCACCAGCAGCCCCGCCCGCAGCTGGCTGCCGGACTCCAGCTCCAGCAGCATCGCGCCCGCCGCGTCGCGACTGCAGGCGAGCAGCCGCTCCGGCGCGAGCAGGCGCACATCGGCGCAGGCCTGCACCCGGGCCAGCAGTGAGCGCACCAGGGCCCGGTTTTCCACGATATGACCGAGAGCGCTGGCACCTGCATCGTTGCTGTCGAACTCGATCGCGCCGGTACCGTCCGCATCCCACACCGTCATGTGGCGGTAAGCGCAGCTGCGGTAGTCTTCGATACCCTGCCAGGCACCCCACTGCGCCAGCAGGGCCTGCGAGCGGGGATTCAGGGCCACCACCCGCGGATCGAAATCCTCCAGCTCACGGCCCGCAGGCAGTTGCCCCGAATCCAGCGGCTGAGCCTCGATCAACACCACCGACAGGCCGTGGCCGGACAGCGCCAGCGCCAGGGCGCTGCCGGCGATACCGGCCCCGACAATCGCCACGTCGCAACCCGGCGACTCAGCCACGGACAGCCTCCAGGCCAGCGGCATGCTCGACAAAGGCGCGCTTCAGTGGGGTCGCCCAGTCCAGCCCGGACAGGGCAAGGTCGCGGGCCAGTGCCAGCATTGGGTCAGAGTGCATGAACAGCGCCGGCAGCCGGTCACTGAACTGGATGGTGCGGAGCTGGTCCGCGCGCTGCTGCTCTTGGTATCGCCGCAGCACCGTCAGCGCGCCGGGGCTCTCCCCGGCAGCCACCGCCGACGCCAGCACCCGACCCAGGGCGGCGATATCGCGCAAGGCGAGGTTGAAGCCCTGCCCGGCCACGGGATGCAGGGCGTGAGCCGCATTGCCCATGACCACCACACCGGCGCGCACCTGCTCCTCGCAATGCCTGAGGACCAGGGGATAGGCCTGGCGCGCCCCCGCCTGCTGCAGGCGCCCGAGGCGGTAGCCGAAGCGTTGCTGCAGGGCCGCCAGGAATTCGCTGTCGGAACAGGCCAGAAGATGTTCTGCCCGCTCCGGGGGCAGCGTCCAGACCAGGGCACTGCGTTTGCGCGTGCCCGCTGCCGGCAACAGTGGCAGCAGGGCCAGTGGCCCCTCGTCGGTAAACCGCTCGAAGGCGCAGCCCGCATGCGGCTGTGCGGTGGCGATGTTGCAGATCAGGGCGTGCTGGCGATAGGACTTTTCACTGCTGCCGACACCGAGACCTTGGCGCAGGCCCGAATCGGCACCGTCGGCGACCACCAGCAAGGCCGCCTGCAAACGCGAGGGGACGGCTCCTTCCAGCGTCAGCTCAACCCCGCCACTGACCGGCGTGGCAGCGACCACTTTCGCCGGGTTCAGCAGTTCCACCCGGCCCTGGTCGCGCAGGGCGTGCAGCAGCGCCTGGCCCAGCCAGGGGTTTTCAACCACATGGCCCAGGGCCTGCCAACCGTAATCCGCCGCCCGCAGCAGAGTACTGCCGAAATGGCCGCGGCTGGAAACGTGAATGGTGGCAATCGGGCACAGCCAGCGCTGCAGCGCGGGCCACAGCCCCATGGCCTGGTAAATCAGCTGCGAGCCGTAGCCGAGTGCGGTGGAACGGGCGTCGAATGAGGGATGGTAGTCCGGCATCCGGGCGGCCGGGGGTGGCAGGGCAAACCCTTCCACCAGCGTGATGCGGGTGCCCGGGGGCAACAGCCGACCCAGTTCCAGGGCCAGGCTGATGCCCACCATGCCGCCGCCGGCAATGACTATGTCCCGCTGTTCCGCCATGAGGTCAGCCCGCCATCAGCGCTTCAATCGCGTCGGGCTGGCGCGGCACCCCGTCGGTCAGGACCCGACAGCCCGACTCTGTCACCACGACATCGTCCTCGATCCTCACCCCGATCCCGCGCCAGCGCGGCGCAACCCGGGTATTGCCGGGGGCGATGTAGATACCCGGCTCCACCGTCAACACCATGCCCGCTTCCAGCTGCCGCCACTCACCGGCGACCCGGTAGTCGCCGACATCGTGGACATCCAGGCCCAGCCAGTGGCCGGCTCGATGCATGTAGAATTCCTTGTAGGCCTCGGCGGCGACCAGCTCCTGCACATCCCCCTGCAGCAGGCCGAGATCACGCAGGCCGCGGGTGATGACGTCGACCGTCGCCTCATGGGGCGCGTTCCAGTGATTGCCCGGGCGCACCGCCTCGATGGCCGCCTGCTGCGCCTCCAGCACGAGGGCGTAGATGGCGCGCTGCTGGCGGTTGAAGCGCCCCCCCACCGGGAAGGTACGCGTGACATCCGCGGCGTAACCCTGGTATTCGCAACCCGCGTCAATCAACACCAGCTCTCCCTTGCGCAGCGCCCTCGCATTCCCGGTGTAGTGCAGGATACAGCTGTTGGGACCGCTGCCGACAATACAGGGATAGGCCGGGTGGCGGGCCCCGCCGCTGGCAAATTCGTGCAGCAGCTCTGCCTCCAACTGGTACTCGAACACTCCCGGACGGGCGTGGCGCATGGCCCGGCAATGCGCCCGGGCGGTGATCTCTCCGGCGTGGGCCAGCAGTCGCAGCTCAGCCGCGCTCTTCTTCAGCCGCAGGTCGTGCAGCATGTGGTCGAGATCGGTAAATTCTCCCGGGGGCACCGCCCCGCTGGACTCCTTGCTGCGAATCAGGTTGACCCACGCCATGATCCGGCGATCAAAGTCGGCGCTGCGCCCCATGGAGTAATAGACCCGGTCACGCCCCTCGATCAGTCCCGGCAGGATGTCGTCGATGTCGCCTATGGGAAAAGCATCATCGGCGCCGTACTCTGCGCAAGCGCCCTCGGGACCGGCTCGATAGCCGTGCCAGAGTTCCAGCCTGGTATCGCGCTCGCGGCAGAACAGGACGAACTCACCGTGCCCGCGACCGGGCACCAGCACCAGCACCGCATCCGGCTCCGGAAAGCCGCAGAGATAGTGGAAGTCGCTGTCCTGGCGAAACGGGTACTCCGTGTCCCGGCTGCGCATCTGCTCTCTGGCGGCGGGAACAATCGCAATGCTGTTGGGCTCCATAAGCGCCATCAGGCGCTGTCGACGCCGTTCGAATTCACTCTTGCTGATTTTCACCAAAGTTGCGAACTCCCGTTCCGCCGGCCGCCGGGCAGGCCGTTAATGCAGGGAATCCTGGCCCCGGGCCGCCTTGTCCCGCTCTTCACCCCGGGCACGGCTATCGAGAAACACGTTGACGGCAGCAACCCGCATATACTCCACCAGCTCGGCGTAGCTGTTTTCCGCATCTTCGTCATCCTCCTGCTGGGCGTCCGCATCGGCCTGCGCCATGGCGGCAAAGTCGCGCAGTATCTCGGTGCTGTCACCGGGTAGTGTCTCGGCGCCGGTACCCGACACCGCAATGGCCCGGGCAAAACCGGCGAGGAAACCCTGGCACCAGTGCGCCAGACACTGGGTCCGCACCGCAAGTTCATGACTGTCATCCGGCAGCAGTGGGCAGAAGTCAAAGAGATCCTCGGCCAGGGCCTCACCGCTCAGTGTATACAGCTGCATGACCTCATCCGCCAGGTCACCATGCAGGTCCAGCTCCAGCGCCTGATTGACGGCGGCGAGCCCCGCACCGGGGTCTTCACTATGGCCTGCGGCCAGCAGACCGACCAGGCAACCGTGCAGTTCCGATGGTGACAGGGCCACCCCCTGCTCCAGCAATTGATCCGCCACTTCATCAAAAACAAACAGATCCGTTTCACCCGGCAACCTGTCAAACATCGAAGAAACCCCCGCAGCCTTCGCCGCACCTCGACCGAAAACTGCGAAAAGGCGGGCAGGCTATTGAAATATCGCAACTTTTGCTGCGTTGACCTGTTCCACAGGCAGCTCTATAGTAAGCCCTATACTCACACAGCCCAAGTACAGCGTCATGGCCGATACCCCGCTTCAGGCACTGGAGTCAAAAATAGACGAATTGATAGCCCTGTGCCGGGAACTCAATCGTGAAAACCAAAAGCTGAAGGTCGAAAACGACAACTGGCGCCACGAACGGGAGGACCTTGTCAGCAAGAACGAGCTGGCCCGGTCCAAAGTCGAAGCCATGATAGCCCGACTGCGGTCAATGGAGTAACGCTGGTGAATCCTGTCAACACAGTTTCCGTGCATATTCTCGATAAAGAGTACCAGGTCGCCTGCCCGGAAGAGCAGCAGGCTGAGCTGATAGTATCGGCCCGCTATCTCGACCGGCAAATGCGTGCCATCCGCGACAGCGGCAAGGTTATCGGGCTGGAGCGCATCGCTGTCATGGCGGCGCTCAATATCAGCCACGAGTTGCTGAAAGCCTCTGATCAGGGCGGCAGCTCCGCGGCGGCCGCGGGCCCGGACAACCAGGCTGTCCAGGGTCTGCAACGCAAAATCGACCAGGCCATGTACCAGCTACGGCAGCTGGAGATCAACTGAGCCCCAAGCGCGGCCCCGGATCGTGTATAATTCTCCCCGGATCCCTGGCATAGACGCCAGGCAGACAGTCCTCGAGCCGATAAGTCTGTACCCGGAGGATCCTCGTTGCTGTTGGTGTGCATGTCCGGCCCGTTCCGGAAAGCCTGAAACAGTGCAGGAACCTCCTCCTTGAACCGTCGGGTTCAGGGCAACTCTGCCAACGCTATGCCGGGAATCCATCTTCTTCCATGAGCCTTGAGCATCAGGCCAAGCCAGCCCTCCGCCAGCAGTTGCGCGAGCGCCGGCAGCACCTCGCTCCGGCCTTCAGGGCACAGGCGGCTACTGCCGCCGCCGCATTGGCCCCGGGCCTGCCCGGTTGGCTGAACACCCGCCACATCGCGATGTACTGGCCCGGCGATGGCGAACTGGACCCGCTGCCGCTGGCAGACGCCTGTCGCGAACAACGCCGCGCTCTCTACCTGCCGGTACTCGCTCCCGGGAAGCGGCTGCTGTTTCGCCGCTGGCAGGTGGCCACCAACCTCGTCCCGAATCGGTTCGGCATTCCTGAACCCGATGCGGACAGCCCCCATCGCGCTGCCGCCGGGATGGACATCATCTTCCTGCCCCTGGTGGGCTGGCGCAGGGATGGCTATCGGCTGGGGATGGGTGGCGGGTTCTACGACCGTACGCTCGGTGGCGTGGACCGTCCGTTGCGGGTAGGGCTGGGATTCGATTGCCAGGAGATCGTCGGCGGACCTGCGGCGGAACCCTGGGATGTGGGGCTGGACTACGTGCTTACAGAGACCGCTCTGCACCGCTGTGAGAGGGCGGCATCAGCATGACATACCGGCCTGGCCGGCCGCGCCTGGCCAACCGCGCGAGGGTTACTCGGAAATAATGACCCCGGCCTGTAGCTCAGACGCGGGCGCGGCCACCGTATCGTTGGCCGTCAAGGGCAACAGCATGGTAACAAGCACGCCGACGCCAAAGGCAGCGATGAGGACGAGAATAAAATCCGGCTTACTGTTCACGGCACCACTCTCAAAAAGTCCTGTTAAAACGATTTTTTTGGCATTATTTCACAAACGGGAACCGAGTTTAGCCCAGCGTTTCCCAAAATGAAACCCTGAATCCGCGGCAATCCACTGTTTTCGGGGCTCAGGGGCTGCCCACTACCCCATTTTGGGACTGCCGCAGGTACAGTTGATAGGCGCGGTTGCCGGTTTCCTCCCAATAGGGGTAACCCACCGCTTCCAGCACCTCGCGGAAATCGCGGCGTTCACCCCTGGGTACCTGCACCCCGAGCAGAATGCGGCCGTAGGCGGCGCCGTGGTTGCGGTAGTGGAACATGGAAATGTTCCAGCGCTGCCCCAGCCCCGACAGGAACTTGAGCAACGCTCCCGGGCGCTCGGGAAATTCAACCCGGTACACCACTTCGTTTTCCAAATGGGCAGGGGCGCGACCGCCGACCATATAGCGGATATGCAGTTTCGCCATCTCGTTTTCGGTCATATCCTCGGTGGCATAGCCCTGCTGCTGCAGATCCGCCAGCAATTCGGCGAGGTCGTCGCCTCCCGGCACCACCGACAGGCCGAGAAATACCAGCGCGGCACCGGGATCCGAGTAGCGGTAGTTGAACTCGGTGATATTGCGGCGCCCGAGAGCGCTGCAAAAAGACCGGAAGCTGCCGGGGCGCTCGGGAATGGTGACGCTGATAACGGCCTCCCGATGCTCGCCAATCTCGGTCCGCTCGGAGATATAGCGCAGGCGATCGAAATTGGTATTGGCCCCGCTGACAATCGCCAGCAGATCCTGGCCCTGGACGCCGGTGCGCTCCACATACTTCTTCAGTCCCGCCAGAGCCAGCGCGCCGGCTGGCTCGGCGATGCCGCGGGTGTCCTCGAAGATATCCTTGATGGCGGCGCAGATTTCATCGGTACTCGCAGTGACGACTTCGTCCACCGTGTCGCGGATAACGCGAAAGGTCTCCTTGCCGATCTGGGCCACGGCACAGCCATCGGCAAACAGGCCCACTTCCGGCAGGATCGCGCGACGGCCTTTCTGCAAAGCCAGCTGCAGGCAGGCAGCGTCCTCGGGCTCAACCCCGACCAGGCGGGTTTCCGGCCAAACGTACTTGATGTAGGCGGCGACCCCGGCCAGCAGGCCACCCCCGCCTACCGGCACAAAGATGGCGTCCAGAGGGCGCGACAGCTGGCGCACAATCTCCATGCCCACCGTGCCCTGGCCGGCGATCACGTCCGGATCATCGAAGGGGTGCACGTAGACCATGGATTTCTCTGCCACCAGTTTCTGCGCGTAGACCGATGCCTCGTCGAAGGAGTCGCCGTGCAGGACCACCCGGGCGCCGCGGTTGCGCACAGCGTCCACCTTGATCTGGGGTGTGGTCCGGGGCATGACGATAATGGCCTTGACCCCCATGTGCTGCGCCGCCATGGCCAGGCCCTGGGCGTGGTTGCCCGCCGAGGCCGCAACCACACCACAGGCCAGCTGCTCCGGGGACAGTTTCTGCATCTTGTTGTAGGCGCCGCGCAACTTGAAGGAGAAAACCGGCTGCAGGTCCTCGCGCTTGAACAGGACCCGGTTGCCCAACCGCCGGGACATCAGCATCGCCTCGTCCACCGGTGTCTCCCGCGCCACGTCATAGACGCGGGCGTCGAGTATGCGCTTGATATAGGACTTGGGCATGGGAACTGCTATCCAGAGAAAAGCCAGCGCACCATGGTAATGGAGCCAGCGGGTATTTTCAGCTCCGATACCACGCCCGCGGCAGGTATTTTTCGTGTACTGCCACACTTCCTCTCTTATACTGCCGCCCACACTGGCAATGGCGGGAGCGGCAGGCAATGACCCAGGACGAGCTGAAACAGGCAGTTGCAAACGCAGCGCTGGACTACATCCGGCCCCATCTGGAGAGCAATACCGTGCTCGGCATAGGTACCGGCTCCACCGCCAATCTGTTTATTGACAGCCTCGCTGCCCTGCGCGGTCAGGTGAACGCCACGGTGGCCAGTTCCGACGCCTCCGCCGAGCGCCTGCGCCAGCACGGCATCCCGGTATACGATCTGAATACCGTCGACCAGGTCGATTTCTACATCGATGGCGCCGATGAGAGCAACTCCGCCCTGCAGCTGATCAAAGGCGGCGGCGCAGCGCTGACCCGGGAAAAGATCGTTGCCGCGGTTGCCCGCACTTTTATCTGCATCGCCGATGAGAGCAAGCTGGTCCACACCCTGGGGCAGTTTCCCCTGCCGGTGGAAGTCATCCCCATGGCCCGCAGCCACGTCGCGCGGGAACTGGTAAAGCTGGGTGGCGACCCTGTCTACCGCGAAGGCGTGATCACCGACAACGGCAACATCATCCTCGACGTACACAACTTTTCCATCCCGCAGCCGCTGGCAACGGAAGCGAAAATCAACAACATCGCCGGGGTGGTCAGCAACGGCCTGTTTGCGCTGCGACCGGCGGATGTGCTGCTGCTGGGCACCGCCCAGGGCGTGAAAACGCTGCGGGCGTCGTGAGCAGAGCTAGAGGTCGAATATCTTCCCGGGGTTCATGATCCCCCGGGGATCAAAGGCCTGCTTGATCTGGCGCATGATCGCGATCTCTGCCGCGGACCGGGTGTAGTGCAGGTAGTCTTTCTTCAACAGTCCCACCCCGTGTTCCGCTGAAACGCTGCCCTCGTAGCGCTGCACGATCTCGAACACCCAGCGACTGACCTCGCCACAGCGCAGCTGGAAGTCAGCCATGGGCAGCGCGTCGGGCTTGAGTACATTGAGGTGCACGTTGCCGTCCCCGATATGGCCAAACCAGACGATCTCGAAGTCCGGATAGGCACTGGAGACCACCGCGTCCACTTCCGCCAGGAAGTCAGGCACCCGGGCAATGGTGGTACTGATATCGTTCTTGTAGGGAGTCCAGCGCGAGATGGTCTCCGAAATGTCCTCCCGCAGACGCCACAGGGCCTGGGCCTGCGCCACACTCTGGCTCACTACTCCGTCGATCACCCAGCCCTGCTCCACACAGTGTTCAAACAGAGCCATGGCCTGCTCCATGTCCGCCGCCGTGGTCTGCTCGAACTCCAGCAGGGCGTAGAAGTCAGCCTCGGTTTCGAAGGGCCGCTGCAGGCCCTGGTGGGCAACAACCTTCTGCAGCGCCAGCTCGGAAAAGAACTCGAAGGCCTGCAGGTCCATGGCCCCCTGATAGGCCTCCAGCACCCGCATCACGGCGGTCATGTCCGTGACTCCCAGCACCAGCACTGCGAGATCTTTCGGCGGTCGCCCCAGTTGCATGGTGGCTTCGACCACAATGCCCAGAGTGCCCTCGGCGCCGATGACCAGCTGCCGCAGGTCGTAGCCGGCATTGTTCTTGACCAGGCCCCGGTTCAGGTCCAGCAATTCCCCGGTGCCAGTCACCACCTTCAGCCCCGCTACCCAGTCACGGGTCATCCCATGCCGGATCACCTTGATGCCGCCGGCATTGGTGGAAATATTGCCGCCTATCTGGCTGGACCCGCTGGAGGCGAAGTCCACCGGGTAGAACAGGCCCTGCTCCTCCGCAAACGCCTGCAGCTGGGCGGTAACCACCCCGGCACCGCAGCGCACCGTGCGGTCGATGGGGTTGAAGTCAGCGATGCGGTTGAGCCGGTCCAGGGCGACCACGATCTCGCCATTGCAGGCCACCGCGCCGGCGCTGAGGCCGGTGCGTCCGCCGGAGGGCACGAGGGCCAGCTGGTGTTCCACCGCCAGCCGAACCAGCGCCTGCACCTGTGCGATGTCGCCCGGCAGCACGACCGCGGAGGGCGCCGGGGTGTGGACCCGGGTCCAGTCGCGGCCGTACCGGGCAAATGCTTCGGCATCGGTGAGGACGCGTTCAGCGCCAACACAGGCCTGCAACGCCAACAGGATATCAGGGCTGATCGGGGTCACTCGGGGGCTCCTCGGCAGGCGGGATCAGGGGACTCAAAACGAGCGCCATATGTTAGCATATGCGCCCTCTTATCTTCCTGCCCACAGTGCATAGCCCCGGGAGCACCGACGCTTATGGCGCCCAAGTCGCTAGAGAAAAGCAAGATCAAGTTCCTCCTGCTGGAAGGGGTGCACCCTTCGGCTGTCGAGACCCTCCGCAATGCCGGCTACGAGAATATCGAGCTGCACCAGAAAGCGCTGGCACCGGAGGACCTGAAGGCCGCCATCGCCAATGCCCACTTCGTCGGCATCCGCTCGCGGACCCAGCTCACCGAAGAAATTTTTCAGGCCGCCCGCAAGCTGGTTGCGGTGGGCTGCTTCTGCATCGGCACCAACCAGGTCGACCTCAGCGCTGCCACCCGGCGCGGGGTCGCCGTATTCAATGCACCGTTCAGCAATACCCGCAGCGTAGCGGAGCTGGTGATCGCCGAGGCCATCCTGCTGCTGCGCGGTGTCGCCGCGAAAAACGCCGCGGCCCACCGGGGTGAGTGGCAGAAAACCGCGGCCAATTCCTATGAAATTCGCGGCAAGCGCCTCGGCATCATCGGCTACGGCAACATCGGCATGCAGCTGGGCGTGATTGCCGAGGGCCTGGGCATGCAGGTGCAGTTCTATGACGTGGTCAGCAAGCTGCCCCTTGGCAACGCCCGCCAGCTGCCCAACCTGGAGCAACTGCTGGCCCAATCCGAGGTGGTCAGCCTGCACGTGCCCGAGACCCGCACCACCCGCAACATGATCGGCGCGAGCCAGTTGGCGCAGATGCCAGCGGGCAGCATTCTCATCAATGCCTCCCGGGGTACGGTGGTGGATATCGATGCCCTCGCCGACAGCCTGGCCAATGGGCATCTGGGCGGGGCGGCCATCGATGTGTTCCCGGTCGAACCGCGCTCCAACGACGACGAGTTCATCTCCCCGCTGCGGGCCTTCGACAATACCTTCCTGACCCCTCACATCGGCGGCAGCACCGTGGAAGCCCAGGCGAACATCGGGGTGGAAGTAGCGGAAAAGCTGGCCCGCTACAGCGACAACGGGACCAGTACCTCCTCGGTCAACTTCCCCGAGGTGGCGCTCCCGGAACACGAGGGCAGCCACCGCCTGCTGCATATCCACCACAACGTGCCGGGGATCATGAGCGCCATCAACCGGGTTTTTTCCGAGAACAATGTCAATGTGTCCGCACAATTCCTGCAGACCAACGATGCCGTCGGCTATGTTGTCATCGACGTCGATGCCGAGTACTCGGATGTGGCCCTGGAAAAACTGGCCAGCATAGACGGTACAATCCGCAGTCGCGTACTATTCTGAGATTCGGGCGCCCGCCAGCGGGCGCATTTTCCATCGCAACGAGGGTTGAGCTATCACCTTGGCGGCGAACACCAAGAACCAGTTTCTCGCCGAACTGGTCGCGACCCATGGCACCGCCCTGGAGCGCTACCTCGCGCGCAAGCTGGACAGCCCGGAGGACGCCGCCGAGGTCGCCCAGGAGGCGTTTCTGCGCCTGCACCGCCTGGAGGCCCCGGAAACGCTCGACAACGCCAGGGCCTTCCTGTTCCAGGTGGCCACCAACCTGGCCCTGGACCAGCTGCGGCGGCGCAAGCTCCACCTCCAGTTTGTCCGCGGCGAGCGCAACCAGGCCGCCGATAGCGGACCGCGGGATGCCAATGCCAGCGGTGCATCACCGGAGCACATCCTGGGCGCAAGGCAGAAGCTGGCGCTGATTTTCGCCGCCGTCGAGGAACTGCCGGTCAACGTTCGCCAGGCCTTCCTCCTGCACCGGCGCAACGGACTCTCCTACGGGGAAATCGCCGACGCCATGCAGGTGTCGGTGTCCAGTGTGGAAAAATACATCCTCCAGGCCCTGCAGCACTGCCGCAAGCGCCTGGCGTCGCTGTACCCGCCCGAGGAGGGCGGATGAACAGCGTAAATATTTACTTGAGGGAACTTCGATCTTTCTCGTTACACTAATAGCTATAAGACAGGGATGGGTCCGTTGCGGATTGTCAACACTGCGCTAGCTTTACAAACCGCAACCGGGCCGGGGATGAGATGAACCAAACCTTTACACGACAGTTCGAGCGGGATTGCGACGCGGCCATGGGCTGGATTGCGCGCTTTCGCGGCGATGATGCCTGCGAGCAGGACCACCGCGAGTTCGCCCTCTGGCTGGCCGCCGACGCCAGTCACCGGCAGGCAATGGACCTGATGCTGGAACTGTGGGACGACCTTGGCAGTGTCCGACACCTGCCGTTCGAGGAGCCCCTGCACGCCACACCCCGCAGCTCGCGGCGGCAGTGGCTGGCGGGAGCGGCCGCCCTGGCGGCAGGGCTGGTGCTGGCAATAATCGTCCTTCCGACCGGAGACCAGCAGGTCTACTCGCAGGAGTTCCAGACCGCCCAGGGTGAAAGAGCGACCTTTACCCTGGATGACCAGTCCCGCATCACGCTCAACACCGCGAGCCGGGTCGAAGTTGAATTCAGTGACTCCGGGCGCCAGGTCGCGCTGCTGCGGGGCGAGGCCTACTTCAATGTGGAACCCGACACCGAGCGGCCGTTCCGGGTGGATACCGGCAACGCGGTGGTAACCGCCGTCGGCACTGCCTTCAATATCTACCGCCGGGAGGACGCCACTGACATCGCAGTGACCGAGGGCGTCGTCCAGGTTACCGAGTCGGCACAGGCCGGGCGCAGCGCGCGCTCGACCATGCTCCACGCCAACGAGTACCTGCAGGCATCGAATACCGGTCTCGGCAGCACTCGCCAGATCGACCCGGCTCCGCTCACAGCCTGGCAGCACGGCGAGATCATCGCCAGGGAAATGCCGCTGCTGGAACTGACCCGCGAACTGGCCCGTTATACCGATACCCGCATCGTCATCCGCGACCGGGACGTGGCCGACCTCACGGTCTCCGGCGTGTTCAACCTCGATCACCCCGCCAGCGTACTGCAGGCAGTCGAGCTGAGCCTGCAGTTGCAGGTAGTGCAGCTGGACGAGGGCACCGTGCAGTTGCTGAAACCCCGCCAGTAGGATATAACACTACCTTTCCAGCCCGATTTCCGGGCCGCGGTAATTTCTCCTGATTTATCAGTGAGTTGCAACAACAAACGGGCAGGGTCCGAGAATGCTTGCCGAGTCCCGGGCGACAAGATGCATCGCGCAGGGTATCGTTTCGGCATGGCTGGCGATAGCCGCCGCTTGTGGCTGGGCGCAGGACCCGCGCCCAGCCAGCGTCCCCTCCTATTTCTTCGATATTCGCGAAAGCTCCCTGTCCTCGGCACTGCTGCAGTTCAGCCGCCAGAGCGATACCCCTATCGTGTTCTCGGATCGGCTCACCCGGCACCTCGCCGCCCCGGAACTGGTGGGCAATCTGCGGCGGGACGCGGCCCTGGCGCAACTGCTGGCCAGCAGCGGCCTCAAATGGGAGCTGATTGACGAGCGCATCATCGCAATATACGCCGTCAACTGCGGGAACGGCCCCTGCAACGACCCCGAGCAGACCAGCGCACTGTTCCCCGTCTACGAACCCGGCATGGAAGAGACCTACGTCTATGGCAGCAGCCTGACCGGCTCCCGTATCCGCCGCGACCCCAACCGCTTCAGCGCGCCGGTCGACGTGTACGCCCGCTCTGACATCGAGCGCAGCGGCGCCCAGACGCTGGGCGAGCTACTCAAGTTCGTGCCCGCGGTTATCGGCAACTCCACCAGTACCGCGATATCCAATGGCGGTGACGGCACTGCGACCGTCACCCTGCGCGGCCTCCCCGCCAGCAACACGCTGATTCTCATCAACGGGCGCCGGGTCGCCAACGACGGCCTGTCCGGCGAATCAGTGGATCTCAACAGCATTTCACCGGCCGCTGTGGAACGGGTGGAAATCCTCAAGGACAGCGCCTCTGCCATTTACGGCTCCGATGCCATCGGCGGCGTGGTCAACGTGATCATGAAGCGCGATTTTCACGGGGTACTGGCCGAAACCTACTACGGCGAGAGCAGCCGCGGCGACCTCACCACCACCACCCAGACCCTGCAGTACGGCACCAGTTTCCGCGACGGCGGCCTGTTCCTCAGCGCCTCTCACTATGAGCAGGAACCCCTGTTCAGTCGCGATCGCGCGGTCTCGCGCAGTGCCGACACCCGCGCCCTGGGAGGCACCGACCAGCGCTCCAGCGCCACAGCGGATGCCCGCGTGGTCCTGCCCGATGGCCAGAGCCTTATCGCTACCGGCGAAGGCAGCTATCGGCCGACCGGCCCCGACGACCTGTTCGATTTCCAGGCCTTTACCACGGCTGTCGTGCCGATGCGCCGCAGCAGTGTCTACGCCAGCGCCAACCGGGATCTGACGCCGCAGGTTACGGCCACTCTCGAGGCCAGCTACCTGCAGACCAATGCCCGTGCCACGCTGGCCCCTACGCCGATATTCACGGGTTTCGAGCAGACTCCGCTGACTGTGGCGGCGACCAACATCTACAACGATTTTGGCACCGATATCACCGATGTTCGCCGCAGGCTGGTCGAATTTCCGGCCCGGACCCAGCGCAATGAATCCCGGGTCGGGCGCGTCAGCGCCATCCTCGAGGGCCTGTACGCCGACTGGCACTGGGATCTGGGCGTCAACTGGAGTCGCAGCGAGGCCACCGAAACGGTGACCAACCTGGTGGATGCAGAACGCCTGCGGCGTGCCCTCGGGCCCGCCGATCGCTGTCTCGGTGCAACTATCGACGGCTGCGTGCCGGTGGCCATCATGGGGCCCGCGGGCAGCATAGGGCCGGAGCAGGTCGACTACCTGCGTGTAGCCGGTGAAACCAACGGCTACTCGTCGCTGTCCAGCGCCGCCATCAACCTGAGCAACGCCCTGTTGCATCTGCCGGCGGGCCGCGGCGACCTGGCACTGGGAGTGGAGTTCAGGCACGAGGCCACCTCCAAGCGGCCCGACGCCCGCCTGGCCAGCCTGGGCACTATCGGCGCCACCAATTTTGAAGCCACTCGCGGCAGCCGCAAGATCATCGAACTGTACGCCGAGTCCCGGCTCCCGATCTGGAACAGTGCCAGCGGCGGTCGCAGTCTGGAACTGGAGGCCGCCCTTCGCCAATCGAACTACAGCGATTTCGGTGCCAGCACCAACCCCAAACTGGGGCTGAAACTGCAGCTGGGGCCCTCTCTGACCCTGCGCGGTGGCTATGCGCGCGGCTTCCGGGCCCCCAGCCTCAATGAGCTCTATGAAGGCAGCAAAGAACAGCAGGCCTTTCTCAGCGATCCCTGCACCCAGGCCGCCAACATCGGCGTGCTGCCGGGCTGCACGCAGCGGGCGGACCCGACCCGCAACCAGTTCCTGACCGTCAAGGGCGGCAATCCGAACCTGGAGGCAGAGACCTCCGACTCCCTCAGTGCAGGGCTGGTCTGGATCCCGGTGCGAATACCCGGACTGCGGCTGAGCGCAGACTACTGGGAGATCAAGCAGGACGACGTGGTATCGTCCAGCGCCCAGTTCATCATCGACCAGAACGCCCGCAATGGCCGGTTCGCCGACCGGATCAACCGGGATGGACTCGGCAACCTGGTGCGGGTCGAGGCCAACAACATCAATATCGGCAAGCGACGGATACGCGGGGCCGACCTGGGTCTCTCCTACCACTTCCCCGACCAACCCTGGGGACAGCTGTCGATTACCGGCAGCGGCGCCTGGATTCGCGAGTACCTGGCCCAGCCCGACCCCGGCGCAGCGGCCGTTGACCTGGCCGGCACCTTCCTGGATGAAGCCTCCGACGGGCTGGGAGGCATCCCCGAGTGGAAGGGTCAGCTCGGGATACGCTGGAAACGGGAGCGCTGGGAGGCCAACTACGAGATCCAGCATGTCAGCGCCATGCGGGAAACCCTTCCCGGCAGCAGCCAGCAGCGAACCATCAGCGACTGGACCGTGCACGACCTGCAGCTCAGCTACGTGTTCGACCTGTGGTCCGGGCTGCGCCTGACCATGGGCGTGGACAACGCCCTCGACGAGCCGGCCCCTTTGGCTGCCTCCGCGTTTAACGATAACATTGACGCCCGAACCCACGACCTCAAAGGCCGCTTCTGGTACACCCGTATCAGCCAGCGCTTCTGACCCACGGAGCCCGCCCCATGCGCCACCCACTCCTCGCCCCACTCCTGTTCAGCGCAGCCTGCCTCGCGGCCCCACTCATGGCAGCGGAGACCTTCCCCGGGGTGGAGAAACTGATGTCGGCGGAGCAGTTCGAGGCGGCGGGCCTGCACAAGCTGACCCCGGCCGAGCGGCAGGCCCTGGATCACTGGCTGGTCAGCTACACCGCCGAGGAGGCACCGGCAATGCTGCGCAGTAACCCGGAGGTGCGCGCGGCGGAGGAATCGATCCGCATTGAGGCCAGGATCAAACCTCCCTTCGAGGGCTGGTCCGGTGAAACCCTGTTCTACCTGGACAATGGCCAGGTCTGGCGCCAGCGCCTCCGGGGCCGCTACTTCCACCGCGGGGAAGACACCGCCGTGGTGATCGAAAAGAACCTGCTGGGCTTCTACAAAATGACCGTGGTGGCCTCTGGCAAGTCCATCGGCGTGACCCGTCTCAAGTAACCCCCGGCTTGCGATTTCACTCCCGGGCCCCGGAGGCTCGGGAAAATTCCGGTAATTTGCCGGGTTCCCTCGTGATTACGTGAATTTGTCACAAAACCACGGGGGAACTTTGAGGCCCCACCCTCTGAATTCGTCTAATGTTCGTCTCCAGTGGCATCGGCCACAGGAAAACATACTTACATAGAGTACAGGGGTATTAATATGTTGAGGAAAAATCGTCTGACCATGGCAGTCTCGGCTGCTCTGGGCATGGGCGCCGCGGCTGTCCTGCCGCAGGTTGCCAGCGCCCAGGAACAGCTGCTGGTCGAGGAAGTGGTCGTTACCGGTTCCCGCATCCAGAAAGCCAACCTGGTATCCGCCAGCCCGGTCACCCAGGTTGACGCCGAAGACTTCAAATTCCAGGGTACCGTCCGGGTCGAAGACCTGATGAAGAACCTGCCGCAGGTGTACTCCAACCAGAACTCATCGACTTCCAACGGCGCTACCGGCACCGCGACCCTGAACCTGCGCAACCTCGGCGACGAGCGGACCCTGGTGCTGGTCAACGGCCGCCGCCTGCCCGCGGGCTCACCGCTGCAGGGCGGCATCGGCGCTGACATCAACCAGATCCCCGCCTCGCTGATCCAGCGCGTGGAAGTACTCACCGGTGGCGCCTCCGCTACCTACGGCTCCGACGCGGTAGCCGGCGTGGTCAACTTCATCATGGTGGACGATTTCGAAGGCGTCCAGTTTGACTACCAGTTCAGCCAGTACCAGCACGACAACGACAACGGCCGCGTCCAGGGTATCGTCGGCGATGCCGGCTTCCCCTTCCCCGACGGCAGCGAAACCGGCGGCGACATCCAGAGCTGGTCGCTGATCATGGGTGGCAATTTCGACAACGGCCGCGGTAACGTCACGGCCTACGCCACCTACCGTGAAATCGACCCAGTGCTGCAGAGCGAGCGCGACTACAGCGCCTGCGCCCTGAACAACCCCGGTACCGGCTGCTTCGGTTCCGGCACCAGCGCCGCGGGGACCTTCATCCCCGGCGACGGTAGCCAGGGTGTGTACCGGGTCTCCGGCAACCAACTGGTCGAGCCCACAGAAGTCTACAACTACGGTCCGCTGAACTACTACCAGCGCCCTGACGAGCGCTACACCGCCGGTGCCTTCGGCCGCTACCAGATCAACGAGCACGTCGAGACCTACACCGAGCTCATGTTCATGGACAACCAGACCAACGCGCAGATCGCGCCGTCCGGCGCCTTCTTCCTGAGCGTGCCGATCGCCTGTGACAACCCGTTCCTGTCAGACCAACAAGTCGGCGCCATCTGCGGTGACTACGGCCTCGGTATGGATGACACCCAGACTGTCGTCATCGGTCGCCGCAACGTCGAGGGCGGCCCCCGTAACCAGGACCTGCGTCACACCTCCTTCCGCGGTGTACTGGGCTTCCGCGGCGACATCAACGAAACCTGGCGCTATGACGTTTCGGGCCTGTATTCCGAAGTGAGCATGGAAAACACCTACAACAACGACCTGTCCAACGCCAAGATCCTCAAGGCCCTGAACGCGGTAGAGGACCCTGACACCGGTGCAACCGTCTGTGCCTCCGTCCTCGACGGCACCGACCCCAACTGCGTGCCCTGGAACCTCTGGACCGAGGGCGGCGTTACCCAGGAGGCAACCGATTACCTGTCGCTGCCCCTGTTCGCCCGCGGCACCACCACCCAGAAGGTCTTCAACGGCTTTATCGCCGGTAGCCTCGGGGACTACGGCGTCAAGCTGCCTTCCGCCAACAACGGCGTCGAGGTCGTTATCGGCGCTGAATACCGCAAGGAAGAGCTGAACTTCAACCCGGATGAAGGTTTCCGTCTCGGCCTTGGCGCTGGCCAGGGTGGCGCCACTGTTGCTGTTGAGGGCGCCGCCTACGATGTCAATGAATTCTTCTTCGAGGCCAGCGTCCCGCTGGTAGAAGGCGCCGCCTACGCCGAAGAAGTGACTCTGGACCTCGGCTACCGCTACTCTGACTACTCCACCGACGTGACCACCGATACCTACGGTATCCGTGCCGGTTGGGCCATCAACCAGGACGTCAAACTGCGCGCCAGCTTCCAGCGCGCGGTGCGTGCAGCCAACCTCCGCGAGCTGTTCCGGCCCCAGGGCCTCAACCTGTTCGACATGGACGTGGACCCCTGTGGCGGTGCAACCCCGGATCGCAGCTTCGAAGATTGCGCCCGTACCGGTGTCACCGCCGCACAGTACGGCAACATCCTCAACTCCTTCGCGGGCCAGTACAATCAACTTGAGGGCGGCAACACGGAACTGGACCCGGAAGAGTCCGATACCTACTCGGTGGGCTTTATCTGGTCGCCGGCATTTGTTGAGGGCCTGGTCCTGAGCGTCGACTACTACACCATCGAAATCGAGAAAGGCATCGACAACCTGGGCGCAGAATTCACTCTCAATCAATGTCTGGACGGCAACGACTCCCAGTGCGAGAAAATTCGCCGCGGCCCCCTCGGTGACCTGTGGATCGGTTCCGATGTCAACGTCAGCGGCCGGGTATCTGCCCTGCTTGACAACCTTGCCATCGAGGAAGTCAAGGGCTGGGACATCATCGCTGACTACGATGTAAGCATCGGTGACATGGGTACCCTGATGTTCAACAACACCATGTCGATCATCGATACCTGGGACCAGCAGGAGCTCGAGGGTGCACCGGTTGTGGATTGCAAAGGTAACTGGGGCGGCGAGTGTGGCTACCCCACGCCCGACTTCCGCAACAACCTGCGCGCCACCTGGATGACTCCCTGGGACGTCACCGTGAGCGGCTACTGGCGCCACATCAGCAAAGTGACCGATCTGAACGGCAACCTGAACCTGCCCTCAGTCAACTACTTTGACATCGCTGGTTCCTGGGACGTCATGGACGGCGCCTCGATCCGTCTGGGCGTGAACAACGTCTTTGACAAAGAGCCGCCGATTGCTGGTAACGCTGCCGGGCCGTCCATCAACGGTAACGGCAACACGTTCCCCGGCATGTACGACGCACTGGGTCGCTACATGTTCGTGGGCGTCAGCGTCAGCTTCTAAATCCGGAATCGAGTGCAGTCCGCCCCGCGGGCTGCACTCCTGGATGCAGATATAACCCGGCTACCCTGCCGGGTTTTTTTTAAGCAGGGCACACGCTCTGCCCATGTTTGACCTTTACCCCGGAGCGGAGGACACTGCTTTGGAAATTCAGGAGGATCTATGAAAACTATCATGACGACAATCGCTGCGAGTACCCTGCTGGCCCTGCTCGCGGGCTGTGCCGGAACCAGCGGTTCGAGCAGCAGCGCCGCTACTGGCGGTAACGCCGCCCAGGCGGTCGCCAGCAATGAAGGCGTCACCTGCAAAACCGTGATCAAGACCGGCACCCGGCTGGGCACCCGCGTCTGCAAGAAAGACGAAGTGTGGGCACAGGAAGCCGGGGACAGCCGCGACGCGATCAACGACATCCAGCGCAACAGCGCCCAGAGTGCGGGCCCTGCGGGCGGCTAGCACCGGCCATTGCAGCCCGCTACGGCGGGCTCAGTCCCGAGCCAGTACCAGCGTCCAGGCGGCGGGCAGTGTACTCCCCGTCACCGCCAGCTGGTCGCGCTGCACCAGCCTGAAACCCCGGGATACAACCCGATCGATCAGCGTATCCAGTGTGGAATGGCTCCAGGCGGCATCCAGCATGCTTTGCATGCGCCCACTATAAGCCTCAAGTTCCGCTGCCATACCGGTGAGCCACTGCAGGATGTCGCCGGGTTCGTAGGCGGACATCCGGCGATACATGTGGGCGATATCCTGGTACAGCTGCTGCAGCAGGCCCCCCGCAACGGCGGGCCCGCGATCGCGCAACAACTGCTCGAGTCCACGCACGGCCGGGGTGAAAGCGCGCTCCGCTGCGCGGAATTCGTCGGGTGAGCACTGACCCCGGTTGAGGGCGAATCCCGCGGCAAAAGCCTCCCGCGCCAGCCCCAGGATATTCAGCGATTGCAGCGCGGCCACGGTATCCCGGTTGTATTCACACTCGCGGTAAATGGCGCCCTCGTGAACGTGGACCAGCAGCGCCATCACCCCCCCCGGCGCTAGCAGCCCCGCAGCTTCCTCAAGCGCCGCGTTACCCGCGTATTCGAGCCCGAACTGGCTGACCACGAGGTCGAAGCTGGCCGCCGCCAGGGGCAGGCACGCGGCGTCCGCCGCCACGCAGGGGCAGCCGGGGTAACGCCGCTGCAGATCGAGCAGCGCACTCAGGGAAAAGTCGCTGCAATGAACGCGCAGCTCCGGGACCAGGCGGCGAGCGTGGCCGGTCACCGCGCCATTGCCGCAGGCGAGGTCCAGTATCGCCGGGGCCGTGCGCGCGGCCAGTTCACGGCGAAAGAACTCCTCCCAGAACCGGGCCAGTACCGGCTCCTGCGCCCCGCCTTCCTTGTGCGCGGCATTCTCGTGAGTACCGCGCCAGTAGGTATCCCAGAAGCCCGCCGAATGCGGCCCCGCCTCCAAACTGCTCACGATGCCTGGTACGTCTTGACGGCCTGCAGCATGGTCGAGACCCAGTGTCGTTCGCTGTCGCTGAGCTCGGGCCGCCAGATATCGAACAGCAATACCACGCGCGCCTCCCGGCTCTGGTTCCAGGCCTCGTGTTCCATGCTGTCATCGAATACCAGCAGCTCGCCCTCCCGCCAGGACCTGCTGTCGTTACCGACACGGAGTTCCCCGCAGTTCTGCGGGACCACCAGCGGCAGGTGACAGATCAGGCGGCTGTTCACGGCACCGTGATGGGGTTCGATCCGCGCCCCCGGCGCCAGCTTGGAAAACAGCACCGAGGGCATTTGCCCGGGAATCAGGCACAGCGGCACCCCGGCCAGCGCCGCCATGGTACGGGGGCAGCGGCTGGCCACCTCTTCCACCAGAGTACCCTCGCGCCACAGGTAACAGGCGCTCCAGTCCATGCTGTCGAAATTGCGGCTGGTATTCAGGCGGGGGCGGTTAGCGTCGGACTCCAGGTAGGGTTCGAACTGTTCTGGGCCGGACATCAGGCCCAACAGTTCCTCCCGGATCGCATCGGTGTGTGCCTCCAGTCCCGCCACCCAGGAAAATTCGCTGCGCTCGTAGAAAGCCCGCTGGGGCAGACCGGGAAAATAGTAGCGGGTCGGCTGCTGCAACTGGACCGGCAGCTTGCCACAGGCAATATCCAGCGACTCGGCGAAACGGGGATTGTCGCGGCGCGTGAAGCCGGCGGCCTCCATTTCCTCCAGCAGGTAGTTCTCGTAGTGCGCTGCCCAGCGATCGGAAACCTCCCGGGCCCGGTTTACTCCCTGGGCGACATCCGGCGGTACCTGTTGCATGCCAGCGGCGACCCGCAGCGCCGCCTGGTAGAAACCGAGGGCGATCCTCGGCTGATCCATGCGGTCCAGATGGTCTGCCTTGAACAGCAGCGCGCGGATATTGCGCGGCTCCAGCGCCAGGGCCTGGTCGACCGCCGCCAGGGCGTCGTCCGGCCGCTCCAGATTGACCCGGGCAAAGGCGAGTGCAAGCCAGGTGGCGGCAGCAACCGGGCCGTTCTCGACCAGCTGTTGCAGGCGCTGTTCCGCCTCTGCCGCCCTGCCGGCGCGCAGCGCCGCCAGGGCCTCCTGCAGACCCTGTCCACTGTCGTTACTCATCGCTGACTTCCCCCCCACGTCGGGCAGTGGCCACAGTGTAAAAAGGTCAGGCGCGATAGCTGGCTCGGCATCTGGTGATCCAATTGAAAAGGCAGGTCTCGAAGCTGCCCATGGTACCAGAATCAAACTGTGGTTGGCCCCGCAGGGCAGGCGTCAGCGGGCGACCAGCAGGTCCAGCTTGTTGCGGTAGCGCAGCTGGTGCGCGGCGTCGGCATGGCGGGCGGCCAGCTCGAACTGCGCCCTGGCCGCGGGCAACTTGCCCTGGCGCAGGTAGGTCAGACCGAGCAGGCGGTAAAACTCGTGTTCGCCCGGTTCCCGGCGAATGGCGGTCAGCAGGAACTGGCGCGCACTGACGTAGTCCGCCCCGGCATAGGCCTCTTCCGCCAGGTGAAACAGGTAGTAGGGGTTGCGAAGTCTGAACAATTGCACCCGATCGCGGTACCAGGCGCTCAGTTCCGCCTCTCCCAGCTGTGCGTAGAGCCGCGCCAGGTTGCTGTTGGCGGCCGCCTCATCGCCGATCGCCACAGCGTGCAGATAGCCGGCCTCGGCAGCCGCAAGGTCGCCCTGACGCCGATACAGGGTGCCGAGGTTGGTCCACACGTGCGCGGCGTAAGGTTGCAGCCCAAGGGCGGCGCGAAAATGGAGAAACGCCCGCTCTGTCTCCCCCTGCTCCATCCAGTGCACGCCCATATTGTTGTGGTAGCGCGCCAGGGCCTCCTCATCACTCAGCAGCCAGCGCTGGAAGTCGCGGTCGTAGTCCCCGAGATTGAAGTCAACCACCTGCTCGCCCACAGGCAATTTGACCAGGGCATTGATGTGCAGGTTGTACATCCAGGTGTCGCCGTCCACAGTCCAGGATGGCGGAATCTCAACCTCCTGGTAGTGTGCTTTGATGCCGGCTTCCCTGGCGAGAGCAACGAACAGGTTGGTAAACGACATGCAGTTGCCTTCCCGGGCATAGAAGGCTTCTTCTGCGGTATAGGTCCTGAAGTTGTCGTAGCGCAGTTCGAGTCCATCCTGCAGCAGCGCCTGCAGGATCAATTCAATGGTGCGCGTGGGCCCAAGTCCAGCGGGCACATGGTGGTGCAGGAAGGCTCGCATGTCGTCGTTGACCGCGGTCAGCTGCACCGGCCGCGGCGCCGCGTCGCGGCCTATCCCAAGCCGCTCTCCGCTCAGCAGCTCGGCGTGGCTGACCGCCGGCGCACGCGCTCCCGGCGGCTGTACGGCGCAGGCCGCCAGCGACAGGGCGAGGGCGAGGGCGAGGGCCAGGGTCACGGCGGCCAGAACGGGGGGGCGTGTCTTCCTGATCATGTAAGGACTCATAGCCATCCTCGCCACGGTTAGAGTTCTCAGCATAGCACTTTGCGGCGGAGATGCCCCCGGTGCCCTTAACGCCCACCCTGCTGAGAGGGTACACTGGACGCCCCTGCCCAGGAGCACTCATGGACACCGTATCCGCCTTCGTTACCCTGCTGTTCGTGATGGACCCGCTGGGCAATATTCCGGTATTCCTCGCCGTGCTGAAGGATGTGGAGGCGAAGCGGCGCCAGTGGGTCATCTTTCGCGAAATGCTGATCGCCCTGGTTGTGCTGCTGCTGTTCCTCTATGCGGGGTCAGCGATGCTCGACCTGCTCAACCTGCGCCAGGAATCCATCAGCATCGCCGGCGCGATCATCCTGTTCCTCATCGCCCTGCGGATGATTTTCCCCAACCCCCATGGCGTGATGGGCGATACCCCCGACGGCGAGCCTTTCATTGTGCCGCTCGCCATCCCCATGGTCGCGGGACCCTCGGCGCTGGCGATTACCATGCTGCTGGTCCATAAGGACCCGGCGCGGATGCTGGACTGGACCTTCGCCGTGGTCGGCGCCTGGGGCGTCTGCGCCATTCTGCTGCTGGCATCCCCCCTCTTGCTGCGCGCGCTGGGAGCGCGGGGGCTTATCGCCATGGAGCGGCTGATGGGGATGATCCTGGTGATTATCTCGGTGCAGATGTTTTTTGACGGGGTGCAGAAGTTCCTCAGCCTGGCGGCGGCGTAACTGGCCGCGGGTCGCGGGCCGCGTCACCCGGGCCCCGAATCTGGATCTGGCAACAACATCGCGGCCTTACCAACCAAGGTATCTATCAACCACCTTCAGGTATCTCTCCCGCAAAGGCTGCGACTCGTTGGCCAGCTGGTGCCCGGCCCCATGCACCAGCTCGATCCGCAGCCCCGGGAACAGCTTGCCATAGCGCGGCAGGTTGTAGCGCCAGTCCACGGTAGTGTCGGCATCGCCCTGGACCAGCAGCGCCGGCCCCACGCCCAGGTCCTGCAGCGGCAGCTCCGCCAGCCAGCGGCGCAGGGCACCGACCCAGCTCAGGTGAATGCGGTGGGACTGCAGCGGATCGCGGCGGACAAATGCCAGAAAGTCCCGATCGCCGGAGTTGTCGGCAAAACCCCGGGGCACGGTGTCCACAAAGCGGTGCACCAGGCTATGGGCGCCGCGCACCCGCCACCAGCCCGCGGGGCGCAGCAGCGGCGCGAGCAGCACGGTGCCGCTGAAAGGCCAGGGGGGATGGTGGCGGGCGAACTCGATCAGGGCGGCGCCGCCGGTGCTCTGGGCCATCGCCTGCCAGGGCAGATCCGGCAACTCGACTGCAGCCAGTACGTCGCGGATGGCGTCACCGTATTCGCGAAAGGCTCCTATTCCGACCGGGGTACCGGTGGACAGGCCGTGGCCCGGCAGATCAAAGGCGACAACGTTACAGCCCCGGGCCAGGGCGTGGCGGATCAGGTGGCGATAAAGGCCAACGTGATCCAGGTAGCCGTGCACCAACAGCAGGTTGTGGCGGGCGCCGACTCGCTGCCAGCAGTGCACTGCCAGGCGGTAGTGGCCGCTTGCCACGGTGCCGATCCGGTAATCCACACCCGGCAGCTGCCGGCGAAAAACCAGACCGTAGAACTCAAGGTATTCGTCAAGGCCCGGTAGGGGGCGCGCCTCCCCAAGCGGTGGCAGGGCCTTGCCCAGCGCTCGCAGGGCCTCGCGGTCGGGACGCGCCACGGCGTCTTGTCAGTTGACCTTGGGGTCCAGCTGGCCTGCGTCGTAGGCTTCCTGCATGGCGATCAGGGAGCGAACCTTGATCTTGTCCGCCTGGCCGGCGGTGCCAAAAGCCTCGTAGCGGGCAATGCAGATGTCCTTCATCGCCACCGTGGTCGCAGCGAGGAACTTGCGCGGATCAAACTCGGCGGGGTGCTGGGCCAGGAAGCGACGCACCGCACCGGTGGACGCCAGCCGCAGGTCGGTGTCGATATTGATCTTGCGCACGCCGTGGCGGATACCCTCCTGGATCTGCTCTACCGGTACACCGTAGGTTTCGGGAATTTCGCCGCCGAACTCGTTGATGATGGCCAGCCACTCCTGCGGCACCGAGGACGAGCCATGCATCACCAGATGGGTTCCGGGAATGCGGGCATTGATCTCCTTGATCCGGTCGATGGCGAGGATATCCCCCGTGGGTGGGCGGCTGAACTTGTAGGCACCGTGGCTGGTGCCGCAGGCGATGGCGAGGGCATCGACGCCGGTGGCCTTGACGAAGGCAGCGGCCTCTTCCGGGTCGGTCAACAGCTGCTCGTGGCTCAGGGTGCCGGCCGCGCCGACGCCGTCTTCCTCACCAGCCTGGCCGGTTTCCAGCGACCCCAGGCAGCCCAGCTCGCCCTCGACAGAAACCCCGCAGGCGTGTGCCATCTCCACCACCTTCCGGGTAACGCCCACGTTGTAGTCGTAATCCATGGGCGTCTTGCCGTCCACACCCAGTGAGCCGTCCATCATCACCGAGCTGAAGCCCAGCTGGATGGAACGCTGGCACACCGCCGGGGATACGCCGTGGTCCTGGTGCATCACTACCGGAATATGCGGAAATTCCTCGATCGCGGCCTGGATCAGGTAGCGCAGGAAGGGTGCCCCGGCGTATTTGCGGGCGCCGGCGCTGGCCTGCATGATCACCGGGGAATTGGTGGCATCGGCCGCCTCCATGATGGCCCGGGTCTGTTCCAGGTTGTTGACGTTAAAGGCGGGCACGCCGTAGCCGTGTTCGGCGGCGTGGTCCAGCAACTGACGCATACTGATAAGAGCCATGGAAAAATCCTCGATGGGTTGCTGGCGGAGGCGCTGCCCTCAGGCATCCTCTCCGCGTTGTTGGAGAATGGCGACCGCGGGCAGGGTCTTGCCTTCCACATATTCCAGGAAGGCGCCGCCGCCGGTCGAGATGTAGGAAACTTTGTCCGCAATGCCGTACTTGTCGATTGCCGCCAGGGTGTCGCCGCCGCCCGCCAGGGAGAACGCGGGGCTGTCGGCGATGGCGCGTGCCAGGGCCTCGGTGCCGCCACCGAACTGGTCGAATTCGAAAACACCGACAGGGCCGTTCCAGAGTATGGTGCCGGCGCCGGCGAGGACCGCGGCAATGGCGGCGGCAGCCTGCGGACCGATGTCAAAAATCATGTCGTCCTCAAGCACCGCGTCAGCGGATTTGGTTTCCGCCGCCGCGGTAGCCGAGAACTCCTTGCCAGTAACCACATCCTCCGGTAACGGGATGCTGGTCTTTGCCATCAGGGCCCGTGCCGCCGGGATAAGGTCGTGCTCACACAGGGACTTGCCCACCGGTTTGCCACTGGCGGCCAGGAAAGTGTTGGCGATGCCGCCGCCAACCACCAGCTGGTCGACCTTGTCGGCGAGATTTTCCAGCACGGTCAGTTTGGTGGAGACCTTGGAGCCGCCGACAATTGCCACCAGGGGCCGGGCCGGATTGGCCAGGGCCTGCTGCAGCGCCGACAGCTCTGCAGCCAGCAACGGCCCGGCGCAGGCGATCGGGGCAAAGCGGGCTACCCCGTGAGTTGAGGCCTGCGCGCGGTGGGCAGTGCCAAACGCATCCATCACGAAAATATCGCAGAGTGCGGCGTAGGTCCTGGCCAGCGCCTCGTCGTTCTTTTTCTCACCCGGGTTGAAGCGCACGTTTTCCAGCAGGGCGACCTCGCCGTCGGCCAGGTCAACCCCGTCCCGCCACTCGGTCAGCAAGCCCACCGGCTGGCCCAGCAGCTCCGCCAGATGCGCGGCAACCGGCGCCAGGGAGAATTCTTCCGCGAACACACCCTCCTCCGGCCGCCCGAGATGGGACATCAGCAGCACCCTGGCACCCGCCGCAGCCGCCTGGCGGATCGTCGGCAGGGCGGCGCGAATACGGGCGTCGCTGCTGACCGCACCGTCGTGTAGCGGCACGTTGAGGTCCTCGCGGATCAATACCCGCTTGCCGGCAAGATCCAGATCTGTCATCAGTATCATCACTGCTCTCCAGCGCTGTTGTTCAGCTTACAGGCCGCCCCACGTCGCAGCCACATCCAGCATGCGGTTGGCGTAGGCCCATTCATTGTCGAACCAGGTAAGCACTTTGACCAGTTGCTCGCCGCTGACCCGGGTCTGGCTGGCATCGACGATGCTGGAACGCGGGTCGTGGTTGAAGTCACAGGATGCCAGCGGTTCGATGGTAAAGCCAAGCACGCCGTGATACCTGGTCGCCGCGGCCTCACGGAGGATGCGGTTCACGGCCTGCTCGCTGGTGGGCTGGCTTACCAGCGCGGTGAGATCCATCGCCGAGACATTCAGGGTCGGGACCCGCAGGGCCTGTGCGGTGAAGCATCCGGCCAGTGTCGGCAGGATTCGCTCAATGCCCCTGGCCAGCGCGGTATCCACCGGGATAATCGACTGGGCCGCGGCGCGGGTCTTGCGCAAATCCGTGTGGTGGTAGGCATCCAGCACCGGCTGGTCATTCATGGCTGAGTGGATGGTGGTAATGGTGCCGTTGACGATGCCCAGGACCGAGTCCAGGGCGTGAATGACCGGCACGATACCGTTGGTGGTGCAGGAGGCGGCGGACACGATCTGGTGCTCCGCGCGCAGTGTATCGTGGTTGATGCCATACACCACGGTCGCATCCACATCACCCTGTGCCGGCTGCGAGAACAACACCTTGGCGGCCCCGCCACGCAGGTGCAGCTCGGCTGTGCCACGGTCGCTGAAGGCGCCAGTACATTCCAGCACCATATCCACCCCCAGGTCAGCCCAGGGCAGTTTTGCCACATCGGGCTGGCTCAACAGGGCAATGCGATCTCCCGCTACCCGCAGTTCACCGACATCGCCCTCCAGCGGCTGGCCGAAGCGCCCGTGGGTGCTGTCGTAGCGAGTCAGGTGCAGGACCGTGCGGGCGTCGGCCAGCTCGTTGATGGCAACGACCTGCAGCCGGTCCCGCAGTGGCCCCTCGTACAGGGCGCGCAGGATACTGCGCCCTATGCGGCCATAACCGTTGATGGCAAGGCGCAGCATGGCGCTAATCCTCGAGCAGGACCTCTTCCGCCACCGCCACCACATTGTCGACGGTGAAGCCGAATTGGCGCATGAGATCGGCCGCGGGTGCTGACTCGCCGAAGGTGGTCATGCCCACCACCCGACCGTCGAGGCCAACGAACTTGTACCAGTAGTCCGCGTGCCCGGCTTCCACCGCTACCCGGGCCAGCACGTCGCTGGGCAGGACCTGTTCGCGGTAGCTGGCATCCTGCTCCATAAACAGCTCGGCACAGGGCATGGAAACGACCCGCACCTGCCTGCCTGCTGCGGCCAGGGTCGCCGCGGCTTCTACCGCGAGCTGCACTTCGGAGCCCGTGGCGATCAGGATCAGCTCCGGATGCCGGTCGCAATCCACCAGGGTATAGGCGCCGCGGGCTATCGCGGCCACCTGCTCCGGATCGCGGGCCTGGTGGGCGAGATTCTGCCGCGAAAACACCAGTGCGGTGGGCCCCTGGCTGCGCTCCAGCGCCGTTTTCCAGGACACCGCGGATTCCACCGTGTCGCAGGGGCGCCAGGTATGCAGGTTCGGGGTGGTCCGCAGGGATGTGAGCTGCTCCACCGGCTGGTGGGTCGGGCCGTCTTCACCGAGCCCGATGGAGTCGTGGGTGTAGACCAGAATGGAGCGCAACTTCATCAGCGCCGCCATGCGCACGGCATTGCGGGCGTATTCCATGAAAATCAGGAAGGTGGCGCCGTAGGGCACAAAGCCACCGTGCAGGGCGATACCGTTCATGATGGCGGTCATCCCGAATTCGCGCACACCGTAGTAGATGTAGTTGCCCCCGGCATCGGCGCTGCCGACACCCCTGGCCCCGGTCCACAGGGTCAGGTTGGAACCGGCGAGGTCGGCGGAGCCGCCCAGAAGCTCGGGAAGCAGCGGCCCCAGCGCGTTGAGGCAGTTCTGGGAAGCCTTGCGCGAGGCAATGGTCTGGCCATCGGCCTGGCACTGGTCCACCCAGGCCTGGGCCCGCGCGGAAAAGTCCTCCGGCAGATCACCGGCCAGGCGTCGCCGCAGCTCTGCGGCAAGGTCCGGATGAGCGCTGGTGTAGGCCGCCATGGCGTCCTCCCAGTTCTGCTCGCGGGTGGCACCGGCGGGACGCGCGTCCCAGCCGCCGTAAACATCCTCGGGAATCTCGAACGGCGCGTGGTGCCAGCCCAGTGCTTCACGGGTTGCGGCGATCTCCTCCGCGCCCAGCGGCGCCCCGTGGCAGGACTCCGAGCCCTGTTTGTTCGGGGCGCCCTTGCCGATGATGGTCTTGCAGCAAATCAGGGTCGGCTTGCTGCCTTCGGCGCGTGCGGTTTCCAGGGCCTGGCGGATTTCCACGGGATCGTGGCCGTCGACGCTGGAAATGACCTGCCAGCCGTAGGCGCGGAACCTGGCCGGCGTGTCGTCGGTGAACCAGCCTTCCACCTCGCCGTCGATGGAGATGCCGTTGTCATCGTAGAAAGCGATCAACTTGCCGAGGCCAAGCGTACCGGCCAGCGAGCAGGCCTCGTGGGAAATTCCTTCCATCAGGCAGCCATCGCCGGCAAACACGTAGGTGTAGTGGTCAATAACCTCGTGGCCCGGACGATTGAACTGGGCCGCCAGCACCCGTTCCGCCAGCGCCATGCCGACGGCATTGGTGAGACCCTGGCCCAGGGGACCAGTCGTGGTCTCGATCCCCGGCGCGTAGCCGTATTCCGGGTGGCCGGCAGTGAGACTGTGCAGCTGGCGAAAATTCTGCAGCTCATGCATCGGAAGATCGTAGCCGCTCAGGTGCAGCAGTGAGTACAGCAACATGGACCCGTGGCCATTGGAGAGCACGAAACGGTCGCGGTTGGGCCAGTGTGGATTGGCCGGATTGTGTTGCAGGAAGTCGTTCCACAGCACCTCGGCAATATCCGCCATGCCCATGGGCGCACCCGGGTGACCGCTGTTGGCGCGCTGGACGGCGTCCATGCTGAGGGCTCGGATGGCATTGGCAAGTTCATTACGGGCTGGCATCGGCAACTCCATGGCGGAAAGCGTTGAGGGTCTTGCGACAGAAGGGGCGGTATTTTCGCGTAAGCAGCCGCTAACGGCAAACAAATCACCAAACATTTGGCCAATACAGCGGCCCCGCTTGCCGGGGGCCGCATCTATATCAAAATCTTTTGATATAGATGCGGTCGCCTGCTACACTCCCGCGCCATGATACTCGCCGTCAGTCCACAAGCTGCAGCCGGGACCTCCCCGGACTCGCGCATTGAGGCACTCGCCAGCCTGTGCAAGGCCAGTGCGGATCCCCTGCGCCTGCAAATCCTGCGGGTGCTGCGCAAGGACTCCTTCGGCGTCTCCGAACTCTGCACCCTGTTCGACATGCGCCAGCCGGCCTTGAGCCATCATCTAAAGGTGCTGGCCGGCGCCGGGCTGGTAGCCACCCGCCGCGAGGGCAATTCCATTTTCTACCGGCGCAGCGAACTCGGCCAACAGCCGGGACTGGATGCCGTGCAGCAACAAATCTTCGATACGCTGGATGCCCAGGCCCTGCCCGCCGCTCTGGCTCACCGCCTGGCCGCGGTACAGGAGCAGCGGGAAACCAATTCCCGGCACTTTTTTCGCGACAACGCCCACAAGTTCCGCCAGCAACAGGACCTCATCGCGAGCTATGAGCAGTACGCGGACACCGTGGCCCAGATCCTGCGGGATGCTCCGCTGCCGCGCCCGGATACGGCTCTCGAGGTAGGCCCAGGCGATGGCAGCTTCCTCGCCGAACTGAGTCCCCGGTTCCGGCGGGTCATCGCCCTCGACAATGCCGCGACCATGCTGGACCGGGCCAGGAGCGCCGCCGCCGGGCTGGGCAATATCGAATTCATCCACGGCGATACCGGCCACGCCAGCCTCGCCGGGTTGCAGGCTGCTTGCGTGGTGATCAACATGGTGTTGCACCACACTCCCAGTCCCCAACAGATGCTGCGCGATGTGGCCGGCTGCCTCGCGCCAGGCGGGGTCGTGCTGGTCACCGACCTGTGTCGTCACGACCAGGCCTGGGCGCGGGAGAACTGCGGCGATCTCTGGCTGGGCTTCGACCCCGAAGAGCTCGCGAGCTGGGCCCGGGAAGCGGGCCTGACGGACATTGCCAGCGTCTATCTGGCACAACGCAACGGTTTTCAGATCCAGGTGCGCCTGTTTGGCCACCCACACACAACAAGGAATGCGGTATGAGCGAGTACGCCATTTTCACCTCAGAGTCGGTTTCCGAGGGACATCCGGACAAGATGGCCGATCAGATTTCCGATGCCATCCTCGACGAGATCCTGAAGGATGACCGGGATGCACGGGTCGCCGTGGAAACCCTGGTCAAGACCGGTATGGTGGTGATCGCCGGCGAGGTGACCACCAACACCTACGTCGATCTTGAGGACGTGGTGCGCAACGTGGTGCTGGATATCGGCTACAACAGCTCCAGAGTCGGCTTCGACGGCGCCTCCTGCGCCGTGCTCAACGCGATCGGCAAGCAGAGCCCCGATATCGCCCGCGGCGTCGACGAGAGCACGGAAAAAGAACAGGGCGCCGGCGACCAGGGCCTGATGTTCGGCTACGCCACCAATGAAACCGACACCCTGATGCCCGCTCCCATCTTTTACGCCCACCGCCTGGTGGAGCGCCAGGCTGAGCTGCGCAAGCACGGCACCCTGCCCTGGCTGCGGCCCGACGCCAAAAGCCAGGTCACCCTGCGCTATGAGAACGGTATCCCGGTCGGGGTTGACGCGGTCGTGCTCTCCACCCAGCACGACGAAGCCATCAGCCAGGCCGATATCCACCTGGCGGTGATGGACCTGATCATCAAGGAGGTCCTGCCCGAGGCCTGGCTGGGGCCAGACACCCGCTACCACATCAATCCTACCGGCCAGTTCATTATCGGCGGCCCCGTGGGTGACTGCGGTCTCACCGGGCGCAAGATCATCGTCGACACCTACGGCGGCATGGCCCGTCACGGCGGCGGCGCTTTCTCCGGCAAGGACCCGTCCAAGGTCGACCGCTCCGCAGCCTACGCCGGTCGCTACGTGGCCAAGAACATCGTCGCCGCAGGCCTCGCCGACCGCTGCGAGATCCAGGTCTCCTACGCCATTGGCGTCGCTGAGCCGACCTCGATCTCGGTCAATACATTCGGTACCGGCAAGCTGTCGGACGCCACCATCGTCAAGCTGGTACGTGAGCATTTTGACCTGCGGCCCAAGGGCATCGTGGACATGCTGGATCTGAAGCGGCCCATTTACCGTAAAACTGCGGCGTATGGTCACTTTGGGCGCGAGGACGCGGATTTCACCTGGGAGCGGACCGACAAGGCGGAGGTATTGCGGGCAGCGATGTAACGCGGACGCCGGCGGGCAAGCGGGGCCGCGCTACCAAGCACCAGACACAGGAACACGGAACACGGAACACGGAACACGGAACATAAAACAGTAACTATCGAATCAACCAGCAGGAAGGACATGACTATGAGCACAGCCACCAAACTCGACACCAAGCCCGACTACAAAGTAGCCGATATCAGCCTCGCCGACTGGGGCCGCCGTGAACTGGATATCGCCGAAACCGAGATGCCTGCACTGATGGCCATGCGGGAGAAATACCGCGCCAGCCAGCCGCTGGCCGGTGCAAAAATCCTCGGCTGCATACACATGACCATCCAGACCGGCGTGCTGATCGAGACCCTGATAGAACTGGGCGCGGAAGTACGCTGGTCCTCCTGCAACATCTTCTCCACCCAGGATCACGCCGCCGCTGCGATCGCAGCCGCCGGCATCCCCGTCTTTGCCTGGAAAGGCGAGACCGAGGAGGAGTATGAGTGGTGCATCGAGCAGACCATTCTCAAGGATGGCAAGCCCTGGGACGCGAACATGGTCCTGGACGACGGCGGTGACCTGACCTCCATGCTGCACCAGAACTACCCCGCAATGCTGGACCGCATCCACGGTGTTACCGAAGAAACCACCACCGGCGTGCACCGCCTGCAGGAAATGCTGGCGCGCGGCGAGCTGAAAATCCCTGCGGTGAACGTGAACGACTCCATCACCAAATCCAAGAACGACAACAAGTACGGCTGTCGGCACAGCCTCAACGACGCAATCAAGCGCGGCACCGACCACCTGCTGGCGGGGAAGAAGGCACTGGTGATTGGCTATGGCGACGTCGGCATGGGTTGGGCCCAGTCCCTGCGCCAGGAAGGAATGTTTGTGCTTATCACCTACCTCGACCCCATTTGCGCCATGCAGGCCTGCATGGACGGGTATGAGGTGGTCTCCCCTTTCATCGACGGCCTCAATACCGGCAATGCTGACTCCATCGACCACAGCATCCTCGGCAACGTCG
>NZ_JAVKCQ010000107.1:0-20468 GCF_040222615.1 Haliea sp. | reverse complement strand
GCGCAAAGGACGCGCCGATGGTCAGCAGCACGCCGATATCCAGGCTGCGCTCCGCCTGCTCCAGCGAACAACAGCCTGCCACCAGCATGAACAGCGCCCCGAGCAGCGCCGCATTCAGCATGCTGAGCAAGCCGGTGCCCGCCGCCAGGACCACGCCCAGCAGGATCAGCCAGGCAAACACCAGGCGCTGGTGGCGGGGCGGTTCGGTGTCCAGGTCGTGGACCAGCAGGAAATCACGGCTGTAGCGCTGCCGGGTGACGAAATCCGGTCCGGCTTCCAGCAGCAGGGTATCACCCGCCTCCAGTTCCGTGCTTCCCAGGTTCCCCCGCACCCGCTCGCCGTTGCGCGCCACCGCCAGCACTGCGGCCCCGTAGCGGTCGCGGAACTGGGCGTCGCGGATGGCCTGGCCTACCGCCGCGCAATGCGGCGACACCACTACTTCCACCAGGCGCCGCTCCAAATGGTTGGCCGGAGGCTGTTCATTCTCTGTCGTCGCTACTGAAGGCAGTATGCCCTTGATCCGCAGCAAATCGGCGATCGCGTCCGTATCACCGGCAAATACCAGCCGGTCACCGCCCAGCAGGATCTCCTCCGGCGCCACCGGCGTGATGATGCGTGCGCCACGCTCAATCTCCACCAGGTAAACCCGTACCAGATGCCGTAGCCCCGCCTGCTCCACGGTCCTGCCCACCAGCGGGCCACCCGCGGCGACTGCCACCTCCAGGGTGAATTCGCGCAGGTTGGCGAAGGGCGCGTGCTCCCGCTGATCCGGCAGCCAGCGGGCGAAGAACAGCCACATGAACACGCCTCCGGCGATCGCCACCGGCAAGCCCACCGCGGTGATGGCGAACAGGGAAAACCCCTCGTCGCCGGTGATACTGCGGTACTGGCCGTTCACCACCAGGTTGGTACTGGTGCCGACCAGCGTCAGCGTGCCACCGAGGATGGCCGAATAACTCAAAGGAATCATCAACTTGGAAGGCGAAACGCCGATCCTGCGAGCCCAGCTGTTCACTGCCGGGATCATGGTCGCTACGATGGGCGTGTTGTTGAGGAAGGCGCTGAGCAGCGCCACCGGCGGGAACAGCCGCAACAGGGCGCCCCGGGTGGTAGCGGGCCGACCGAGCAAGCGCTGTACTATCAACTCCGCTCCGCCGGATGCCTGGATTCCACCGGCCACCACGAACATGGCCGCTACCGTCACCAGCCCCTCATTGGCAAACCCCGCCAGCGCCTGCTTGGCATCCAGCACACCGCAGGTTACCAGCACTGTCAGCGCCCCCAACAGCACCGCATGCGGGCGCAGCCTGGTGGCAACCAGCAGGCCCAGCACCGCCGCCACCAAGCCCAGTGAGAACCAGCCCTGCCACAGCATTTGAACGTCTCCAGAAGAAGTCGGCAGAGCATAATCAGAAACCATTTGGGCCGACAGGAATTTGCAGCGATTAGTTTAGGCGCGGGGGTTATAAGGCCCCCGCGAGGAACAGCAATGCCTGGTGTGGATATTCGAAGGGTGCAGGCATTTGATTTGGTGTGTGTATTTTCAAACTTGTGCAGCAGTTGCCATAATCAACCAAAGACGTGTTAACCGGCGTGCACCGTACAATTGACTGTTGGGCACCAGAAGCAGGAATCCATTGAACATGAAGCTTATGGCGAAGACATCGTATGCGTTGGCGCTTGCTTGCTGTCTGATTGCACCAGCGCTCGCCCCGGCTGCGGCTTTTGCTGCGGCGAAAGGCAAGGTTCTTTTTGTCGCTTCGAATGTGCTCAACATGGGCGATCCCGAGCAGCACGATGCACGTAACAACCTCTGGGAGTATGCACCTCCTTTCCATATCTTCGTAATGCACGGTTATGATGTTGATTTCGTGTCGCCTCAAGGTGGCCGAATCGAGTTCACGATGGACCCTCTGGGCATTAGTAGCTATGCCATCAAGTACGAGAACTTCTTGGGCAAGGCTGGAAACACGTTGAAGCCCAGTCAAATCGATGCTGCCCAGTATCAGGCCGTGTATGTCGGTGGTGGCTACGGCACACTGTTCGACGTTGCTTCAAACGAAGCGCTGATGAGCCTCATCGGGAGCGTTTACGAACAAGGTGGTGTCGTGGGTGGCTGCGGGCATGGTCCGGGCGGCTTCGCCAACGCAAAGCTGAAGAACGGTGGCTATATGGTGAACGGCAAGCGTGTGGCCGGGTTCCCAAACTCGACCGAGCATTCCAAATCCTGGGCCAGGCAAGGCAGTTTGTTGCCCTTTCTAGTCGAGGATCAACTCCGTAAGAATGGGGCACAGGCGGAAAATAAGGAAACATTGGCCGATAAGCATACAGTGATTGTCGATCAACGCATTGTTTCAACTATGTTCTTGCCTTCGGCTGCGTTGGTGGCCGAGGAAATGGTGCGGTTGCTTGAGCGGCGAGATCCATGATTCCGAGCCCGGCTGCGCTGGTGCCCAACCAGTTGCGGCAGGAGACGTTTGACCCGCTGTCCATTTTTGCTGCCCGAAAAAGCGCTCGTCGCCTCAAGCGCCCCTGAGTTGAGGTGTTATTGAGCGCATCCACGGACGCAATTCGAGGAGTTATACCAATTGGTTGTCCGCCAATGGCCTGAAGCGTCGTGCGTTGATGTCGAGCTGCTCCAGCGTTGTCGCGCTATGATCGAGTGTCACAAGCAGGAATGCTGAGGGTGAAACCATGGAGTTGACGACTGTGCGAACTGTAGCAATCACATCATATTTGTTGATGACACTGGCAGCTACGCAGGCACTTTATACTAGCCTCTACAGAGCCGAGGTTAGCGTTCCACGGCAACTATTGCGGGGGCGTCGTGCTGGCGCATAACCAATCGTTGCAGCGGACGTTGAACTCAGGCGTTGTGCAAGACTCAGGCAGGCCGGGTGTTTCAATCACTTTACTTCGATATGAAAATATTCGGGATCGCGTTCGCGGATCAGCTCGACCTGGCTGGAGTAGGTGCGAGATTCCCCCTCCTTCAAGCTATCGCCCGCCCTGCTTAATGACGTATCGCTGTTTGCAAGCCGGGCCATCCCAATCTGGATGCCCAGCGAGTCGAACAGATAGATAACGACATCAGGCGTAATATTGCGGGCACCATTGTTCTGAAGAACGGCATAGTACTCGAACTTTCTATCGATCTCGGTGCCTGTCCGGGTGAATCTGATGTTTTTGACGTAACCCTGGTCGATGGGCACGGTAGCGTCGAATGCCATGGGATTAAGGTTGGGAATCCGATTCTGTACCAGGCTCGCCTTTTCTTCCTGCAAGGTCAGCACCTCCTGTTCCAGGGCGCTGACTCTGGACCGCAGATCGTCCGCGAGTGGTCCCTCCCCCGGACTCGGAATATGGCGACTGAAAAACTCCTGCTTTGTCTCCGACAGCTTGTATGCAGTCACCATCCAGCCGATGCCGGTGACCATCAGCAGGGCTCCAAGCACCAGGGAGACCAGCATGTACTTGATCGCCCTTTGTTGATTGCGGCTATATCGTCGACGTGTGCGATTTTCCACTCGGAGTTCCTGGTCCAGTTTGATCTGCTCTTTCGGGCGATGAGCTGGGCGAACCCGCAATTCGGGGACTGCGTGTTCAAAATCCACCATATCAACGAATATCGCCCCATCATATTTAAACTGTCGCCGTAAGTGCAAACCTAAAAGTGTGTGCCTTCTCCGATAGGGGCCTGCCGGCCCTGCATTGCCCGGCGCAGTAAACTGGGCAAACATGCAGATGTGCGGGATTTGGATGTTGCAGTTGAGCGAAAGCACTCCGGGCTGTTGGGGATGCTGATGCCACGTGCATGATGTGAAACAATGCAGCGACCCGTCACCCCGGCCGCCAGTGTGCCATGAAACCCTATACCATGAGGCTCGATCGCTTCCTCAGCCAGAACAGCGATTTCTCGATGTCTGATACGCGCCTGCTGATTGCGCAGCAGCGGGTGCTGTTGGACGGCGCCGCGGCGCAATCCATTCAGCAGGCGGTGACCAGATTTACCCGTGTCGAACTGGATGGCGTCTGCCTGCAGGACGTACAGCCGGTGTATCTCGCTCTCAACAAGCCCCGGGGTGTGGTCAGTGCGACCAAAGATGGCAAGTACCCCACGGTGCTGGATCTGGTAAGGCACCCCCGGAAGGACGAACTACACATCGCCGGGCGCCTGGACTTCAACACCACGGGGCTGATACTGCTGACGAACGACGGGGCGTGGTCACGCAGGATCAGTTTGCCGGAGAGGCAGCTCCCCAAGACCTATGAGGTCAGCGTGTCCAGGCCCCTCAACGAGGGATACGTGGCCGCGTTCCGGGCGGGCATCTTTTTTGCCTATGAGGGCGTTACCACGCTGCCCGCCCGCCTGGAGCTGCTCTCTGCGTACACCGCCCGGCTGACCCTGGTCGAGGGCAAGTATCACCAGGTGAAGCGCATGTTCGGTTATTTCCAGAACAAGGTGCTGTCACTGCACCGTGTTTCAGTCGGGCCTGTAGCGCTTGGTACTCTTGAGCCAGGGTCCATCCGGCCGGTGGGCGCCGGCGAACTGGCGGCAATCTCGCGCCTGTAGCTGGTGCAACAAACCTGAGGCCGGGCAGGGCCGCAATAAGCGGTTGAGTAACAGCGGCGGAGCGATGATGATAGGCTGCGGACCTGATGCGTCAGAAACTGGTTTCCCGAGGTTTGTGCATGGCTGCGATCATCCGCGAAGATACCTGCCCGTTCTGCGGCGGGGTCAATGGCTGTATGGCGAAGAGCACGCAGTCCTGCTGGTGCGTGGATGCCACTATACCCGCGGGGCTCGTCGAGCTGGTCCCTGACCCGGCCAGGGGGAAGGCCTGCATCTGCCAGGCCTGTGTCCGCCTCTATAACCAGGATCCCGAATCGTTCAGGGTCCGCAGCGAGAGGCAGTGACGCCGGTCGCAGGGGTTTGGCGGCTGACTCAGGGCGCCAGCACCTCGGACACTGTCGCCAGCCTCACCCCCTGCTCTTCCAGTCCCGGCAGTACCGCCTGCAGGAACGCGATCGTCTCCGGGAAGGGGTGCCCGATCGCCACCGCCTTGCCCAGGCGCCGCGCCTGTTCAACGGCAGCGAGGAACTGTTCGGCAATGGCCGCTGGCTCGGCGATGTTGTCCAGGAACACCTGCCGCGACAGGTGCGGCAGGCCGGCTTCCCTGGCCGCAGCTGCGGCGACCGTGAGGGCGTGGGTGCGGGAGTCGACAAAGTAGAGCTGGCGGGCAGTCAGCTCGGCCATCAGCCAGCGCATCGGTTCGGGCTGCCGGGTGAGATCGCTGCCCATGTGGTTGTTCACGCCCTGCACGTGGGGCACGGTGGCCAATGCCGCGGCCAGCGTGGCACGGAATTCCGTCTCGGACAGCTCCGCCGTCAGGCCTCCCGGCCCCAGCGGCTTGCCATCCAGCGCACTCATGGGCGCGTGCAGCATGACCTCCTTGCCTTCACGGTGGGCCTCTTCCGCCAGGCGTGCGCCGTGGGGGGTGTGGGGCAACACCGCCACGTTGATGCGGCCGGGGAGGCGCACGGTTTCCTGGCCTTCTTTCAGGCGGTTTCCAAGGTCGTCGATGATGATCACCAGCGTGGCAGGGCCGCCTTCCGGCAAGATGAAGTCAGGATCGGGCGCCGGGATTGACGCCGTATAGGGGGCGCCCATCGGGGTGTTGCTGTCCGGGCTGGCCTGGCGCAATTCCAGCGGCCGCATGGCCCAGGCTGTGAGCGGCAGCAGCGCCAGCAGCAAGGCCAGGCGCATGGCTCAGCCGTCGCCGGCCACTTGGGCTCTGGCCGGGGTGGCGCGCATGCCGAGAATATTCACGCCCTTGAGCAGGGTGAGTGCTTCATACAGCTGGTTGTCGGTGCCGAGCAGACCGTCGGAGGCCCGCGGCGCCCGCCGGTTGTCGCCGTTGACGTTGTCCAGACGCCGGGTCAGGTCGGCTTCGCTGAGCTGGTTGGAGGTGTCGTAGGCAGTCACCTGGGCCCGCTCGACAACGATATCCGGGGCAATGCCGGCGGCCTGGATGGAGCGACCGCCGGGAGTGAAATACAGTGCTGTGGTCAATTTGACCGCCCGGGACTCGGAAATGGGCATCACGGTTTGCACGGAGCCCTTGCCGAAACTGTCGGTGCCCATGATCACTGCCCGTTTGTGGTCCTGCAACGCGCCGGCGACGATCTCCGAGGCGCTGGCAGAGCCGCCGTTGATCAGCACCACGACAGGTGCGCCGTTGCTGGCATCTCCCGGTTCCGCCGAGTAGCGCATGTCGGAATTGGCCAGTCGGCCCTCGGTGTACACCACCAGCTCGCCATCCAGGAACAGTCCGGCGACATCGACGCTGGCCCCCAGTACGCCCCCCGGGTTGTTGCGGAGATCCAGCACCAGGCCTTTCAGCTCCTGTTTGTCCACCAGGCGTTCGAGCGCGGCCTTGACGTCGCGGCCGGTACGGTTCTGGAACTGGGCGATACGGATGTAGCCGTAGCCGGGCTCCAGGAAGCGTTCGCGCACGCTGGCCACGGTGATGGTGTCGCGTTTGAGGGTGATGTCGAAGGGCTGGGGATTGCCGGGGCGGCCGATCTGCAGGTCGATGGGGCTGCCCTTGGGGCCGCGCATAAGCTCAATGGCCTCGTTCAGGGACATGCCCTTGACCGGCTTGCCGTCCAGCTTGAGGATCACATCCCCGGTCAGCAAGCCCGCCTCTGCTGCGGGAGAGCCGTCAATGGGCGCGACGATCTTGACGTAGCCGTCCTCCATGCCGACTTCAAGGCCAAGACCGCTGAACTCACCGGAGGTATTGGACTGCAGGTCCTCGAAGGCGTCCTTGGTCAGATAGGCAGAGTGGGGGTCGAGGTTCATCAACATGCCCTGAATGGCGTATTCCAGCAGGGTGCTGTCGTCGATTTCCTCTACGTAGCCGATGCGGATCTGGTTGAACACATCGGCAAAAGTGCGCAGCTCGTCCAGCGGCAGGCGCCCCTCCTCCGCCTCCTGTGCAAGGGCCTGTGGCGCTATCAGGGTGACAGCCAGCAGGGCCGCTTTCAGGCGCGGGAGAGAGCAGGAAGCTGTGTGCATGAATACCGCCGTTGGCGCTGTCGCCATTGCCAGATGAAGAGCGCAAGTGTAACCGTCTCAGCGGCACCAAACCACTGGATCCAGCGGTTTACCGTCCTTGCGGATCTCGAAATACAGCCCCGGCTGGTCAAGCCCGCCGCTGTTGCCAACCGTGCTGATTGGAGTGCCGGGGGCGACCCATTCGCCCACTTCCTTGAGCAGGCTCTGGTTGTGGGCGTACAGGCTCATGTAGCCGTCGCCGTGATCCAGGATCAGCAGCAGGCCGGAGCCGCGCAGCCAGTCGGCAAAGACTACCCGGCCGTGATGCACGGCACGCACGGGGGTGCCTTCATCCGCGGTCAGATTGATGCCGTGCCAGCGCATGCCCCCGGCGCCGCGACTGGCGCCGAAGCTGTTGCCGCGGCGGCCGCTGACCGGCCAGGCCAGTGCTCCCCGGGCACTGGCAAAGGGCTGGTAGTCATCCGGCAGCTCCAGTTCCAGCACGGTTTGCGCGAGAGCTTCCAGCAGGTCTTCCAGCTCCTTGCGGTCCCGCTCCAGCTGCCGCAGCTCCTCGTCCCGGCTGGTGACGGTGGCGGCAAGAGAGGCGACCAGTTCCGTGCGCTCCTCCCGCGAGGCCGTGACTTCACGCCGCTGCGATTCCAGCGTGGCCTGCTGTTGCAGCAGCTCGGCGGCAGCCGCTTCACTGCGGGCGCGGATCGCAGCCAGCTCCGCCAGCGTGGCACGGTATTCGGTGACCAGGGCATTGCGGGCATTGAAGAAGTAGCGGTAGTAGGCCATTGCCCGGGCCACGGTGTGCGGGCTCTCCTGATTCAGCAGGACCTTCAGCGTGCCCTGTTGCCCCATCTGCCAGGCGGCGCGCAGTTCGGTGCCGATACGTACACGCTGGGCATCACGGGCCTGCTCGAGGGCCTGCTGGCGCTCGCTCAAGGCGGAAATTTCGGCTTCAGTCGCGCTGATTGCCGCGAGATTCTCGCTGGTTTCCCGCTGCAGCTGGCCAAGGCGCAGCTCGGTGGCCCGCAACTGCTCCTGCTGATCACTCAGCCGGGTGCGGGCGCTGGCCAGCTCCCGGCTGACCACCTCGATCTGCTGCTGCAATTGCTCCAGTTCCGCCCGCGCTTGCTCCTCCTCGGTCTGGGCGTGGCTGCCGGCTGCCACCAGCAGGGTGGCCCAGAGCAACAGTCGTGAAGGGCCTGTTGCGCTGGCGCGCAGGCGCGGCATTGGCTTCAGTCCCGGCAGCTGACCAGGCTGTGGCCGGTCATCTCCGGCGGCTGTGGCAGCTGCATGAGTGCCAGCAGGCTGGGGGCGATGTCGGCGAGAATGCCCCCGGCGGGATCCAGCTTGCAGTTACGCCCGCCGATATAGACCAGCGGTACATGCTCCGTGGTGTGCTGGGTATGGCGTTGGCCGGATTCATAGTCCTGCATCTGTTCGCAGTTGCCGTGGTCCGCGGTGACCAGTGCCTGGCCGCCGACCTCCAGCAGGGCTTCCTCCACCCGGCCGAGGCAGGTGTCCAGGGTCTCCACGGCTTTCATTGCCGCCGCCAATATGCCCGTGTGCCCGACCATGTCACCGTTGGCGTAGTTGCAGACGATGAGGTCGTAGTCCCCGGAGCGGATCGCCGCGACCAGCTGGTCGGTGACCTCGGGGGCGCTCATCTCGGGCTTGAGGTCGTAAGTGGGCACGTCCGGGGACGGCACCATGATGCGTTTTTCCCCGGGGAATGTCTGTTCCCGGCCACCGCTGAAGAAGAAGGTCACGTGGGCGTACTTTTCGGTTTCCGCCAGCCGCAGCTGGGTCTTGCCCCGCTGCGCCAGCCAGTCGCCGAGCACGTTGTCGAGACTGTCAGGAGGGAAGGCACAGGCGGCGTCGATATCCGCGGCGTACTCGGTGGTGGTCACGAACGCGGCCAGGGCCGGGCGCCGACCCGGTTCGAACTCGTTGAAGTCCGGGTCGGTGAAGACGCGGGTCAATTGTCGGGCGCGGTCGGCGCGGAAGTTCATGAACAGCACGGCGTCCCCGTCGCCAACAATGGCGGGTTCCTGGCCGTCGGCACAGACGGTGGTGGGCAGCACGAATTCGTCGTTCTCGTCGCGGGCGTAGGCGGCCTCCAGGGCTGCGCCCGCGCTGGCGGCGCGGTAATCCGCCTCGCCCTCGGTCAGCAGGCGCCAGGCCTTCTCGATGCGGTCCCAGCGGTTGTCCCGGTCCATGGCGTAGTAGCGCCCGACGATGCTGGCCACCCGGCCGCAGCCCAGCTCGGCAAACACCGCATCGGCCCGCCGCAGGGAGTCGGCGGCGCTGCGGGGCGGGGTATCCCGGCCGTCGAGGAAGGCGTGCAGGTACACTCTGCTGGCGCCCCGCGAAGCGGCCAGGCCGAGGGCGGCAAAGATCTGGTCCTCGTGGCTGTGGACGCCGCCGGGAGAGAGCAGGCCGAACACGTGCACGGCGCCACCGCCGGCAACCGCCTTGTCGATGGCGGCGGTATACGCGGGGTTGCGGTTGAAGCTGCCATCGGCGATGGCCTGGTCGATCCGGGTGATGCTCTGGTAAACGACCCGGCCCGACCCCAGGCTCATGTGCCCCACCTCGGAGTTGCCCATCTGGCCCGCTGGCAGCCCCACATCCAGCCCCGACCCGGATACCAGCGTGTGCGGCGCTGCGGCCCAGAGCCGGTCCCAGACCGGGGTGTCGGCCAGGGCGATGGCGTTGTCGCGGGTTTCCTCGCGATGGCCCCAGCCATCCAGGATGATCAGGACGGTGGGGTTCTTGGGGGTGTCGCTCATGGCTAATCCAGCAGTTTGTGGGTTGGGTTCCGGGCGCAATCGATCATTTTACTCCTTCCGGGGCCTGTTCGCATCGTTCCCGCCGCGGGCTGGTTGCCCGTGGCCTTACCCTGTATACTTGCGCCCTTTTCTGCGCTGCCTCCGGCCGCAGGGGTGCAGCCCCGCGCCGGTCGTCGTACCGACCCAATTCGCGAAGGTGAGAGCAAAGCCGGATCATGGCCCTGTTTCTGGAATTTTTTCTGCAGCAGTGGGTGTTGTTTGCCGCCCTGCTGGCAGTCGTGGTGATGCTGGTGGTGCACGAGGCGCGCAAATCCGGGCCCTCCCTGACGCCGCAGCAGGCGATCAACCTGGTGAACGCGGAAGAGGGTGTGTTTGTCGATCTGCGCGACGCCGCGGAATACAAGGCCGGACACATTGTGGATGCGGTGCATATCCCCGCCGCGAAACTGGGCGCTCGCGTTGACGAGCTGGACAGGTTCAGGCAGCGCCCGGTGGTCCTGGTCTGCAAGATGGGACAGAGCGCGGGTGCTGCCGGCAAGCAGCTCAAGGCCGCCGGCTTCGAGAAGGTCTACAAGATGGGCGGCGGCATGATGGAGTGGGGCAACCTGCAACTGCCCACAGTCAAGTAAGTATCCCGAAATCATGAAAGCAGCTGTCACTCTCTATACCACCCGTTTTTGCCCCTACTGCGTAGCGGCGAAGCAGCTGCTCAACAGTAAACAGGTCGATTTTGTGGAAATAGCGGTGGATGGCGACCGCGAGAAGCGCGCCGAGATGACGCGTCTCAGCGGTCGGCAAACTGTCCCCCAGATCTGGATTGGCGACGCCCACGTGGGCGGTTTCGACGATCTGGCGGCGCTGGACCGTCAGGGGCGACTCGATGCATTACTGACAGCGGCGCAACAGGCGCCAACCCGATAACACAAACCAATGGAGGACGGCTCGATGGCCGACGAACAAGCACAAGCAGCAGGATCCGCTCCGGAGCAGGCACAGCAGCAGTTTGCGCTGCAGCGCATCTACACCAAGGATCTGTCTTTCGAATCTCCTGCCAGTCCCGGCGTGTTCCGCAAGCAGTGGCAGCCCAAGGTCAACGTGGACCTGAACACCAAGAGCGACCGGTTCGACGACCAGGGTAATTTTGAAGTCGTGCTGACGATCACAGTGACTGCCAAGCTGGAAGAGGAAACCGCGTTTCTGGCGGAGGTCCAGCAGGCCGGTATCTTCATGATTACCGGTATCGAGGGTGACAACCTGCGCCGCGTGCTGGCTACCGCCGCACCCAACATCCTGTTCCCCTATGCCCGCGAGAATCTCGACTCGCTGTGCGTCAAGGGTGGCTTCCCGCCGATCATGCTGGCTCCGGTCAATTTCGACGGGCTCTACCTGCAGGCGCTGGCCAAGTCCCAGGAAGAGGCAGCGGCCGCTCCGGCTGGCGCCCAGGACGTCAGCCACTGAGGGACACGCTCAGGCTGTTACAAAAGGGGCCGGCGGCCCCTTTTTCATGGCCACCTTATCCACGCGGCCGAGGCCGCTAACTCAACCCCGGAAATCCCAGCTGGCGCAGGGCTTCATAGCACAGTATGGCCGCTGCATTGCTCAGGTTCAGGCTGCGACTGTCCTGCTGCATGGGAATCCGCACAAGCTGCTCGGGCGGCAGCGATTCCAGCAGCTTGGCGGGCAGGCCGCGGGTCTCGGGGCCCAGCAGGATGGCATCCCCGGCGCGATAGGCGATTTCATGGTAGGGCGTTCGCCCGCGGGTACTGATCGCCAGCAGCCTTGAGTCCGGCAGTGCCGCCAGCAAGCTATTCAGATCCGGGTACACCTGTACCCGGGCAAACTCGCGGTAATCCAGCCCCGCCCGGCGCAGGCGCTTGTCATCCAGAGTAAATCCCAGTGGCTCGATGAGGTGCAGGTGGCAGCCGGTGTTCGCACACAGGCGGATGATATTGCCGGTGTTGGGGGGAATCTCGGGCTGGTAGAGGACAATGTTCAGCATGGGTGGATTATCCGGCCATCCACTCTCCGGGGGAAGCGCGCCGGGCCCCTCAGCCCGGCATATCCAGGTCTTTCATTTTCCGGGTCAGGGTGTTGCGCCCCCAGCCCAGCAGTTCCGCCGCGTCGCGCTTGCGGCCCTGGGTGTGCTCCAGAGCCACTTCAATCATTGCCCGTTCAAACATCGGTACCGCCTGGCGCAGGATGTGATGCTTGCCCTGCACCAGTTCGTTGCGCGCCCAGTGACTGAGCAGCTCGTTCCACTGGGTGGCACCTCCGGTCGTCGTGGGGGCGGCAACTTTACCCAGCTCCGGGGGCAGGTCCCGCTGGTGGATTTCGCGCCCCGACGCCATCACCGTGAGCCAGCGGCAGGTATTCTCCAGCTGCCGCACGTTGCCCGGCCATGACAGCGTGGTGAGGAAGCGCTCGGTCTCCGGCAGCAGGATCTTGGGCTCGCCCCCCAGCTCCTCGGCCGCCTTGCGAAAGAAGAACTTCATCAGCCTGGGGATATCCTCGCGGCGTTCGGCCAGGCGTGGAATATGGATTCGGATGACGTTCAGGCGATGGAACAAATCCTCGCGGAAATCCCCGCTCTGGACCCGTTCCTCCAGGTCCTGGTGGGTGGCCGCGATGATGCGCACGTCAACCCTGACCGGGGTGTGGCCGCCTACCCGGTAGAATTCGCCATCCGCCAGTACCCGCAGCAGCCGGGTCTGGGTTTCCGCCGGCATGTCGCCGATTTCGTCCAGGAACAGGGTGCCGCCGTTGGCCTGTTCGAAACGGCCTTCGCGCTTGCTGTTGGCTCCGGTAAAGGCGCCTTTCTCGTGGCCGAACAGCTCGGACTCCATCAGGTCGCGGGGAATGGCCGCCATATTGAGGGCGATGAACGGCCGCTGCGCCCGGGGGCTGTGACGGTGCAGGGCCCGCGCGACCAGCTCCTTGCCGGTGCCGGACTCGCCGTTGATCAGCACCGTGATATTGCTCTGGGCCAGCCTGCCTATGGCCCGGAAGACCTCCTGCATGGCCGGCGCCTCACCGATGATCTCGGTCTCCGGCAGGGACTCCGGCAGGGCCATTTCACCGCGTTTTTCCCGGGCCTGGGCCAGGGCCCGTTCAGTGATGGCGACCACTTCATCGATGTCGAATGGCTTTGGCAGGTACTCGAAGGCGCCGCGCTGGTAGGAGGCGACCGCGCTGTCCAGGTCTGAATGGGCGGTGGTGATGATGACCGGCAGCTCCGGGTGCTCCTGGTTGATACGCGAGAGCAGATCGAGACCGTCGATGCCGGGCATGCGGATATCGCTGATGATCACATCGGGTTGCTCCGACTGCATCCGCTCCAGCAGCTGGTCGCCATCGGCAAAGCTTTCATTGTCAATTCCGGCCTGGCTGAGGGCGCGTTCCAGCACCCAGCGGATAGAGCTGTCGTCATCGACGACCCAGACTCTAGCGTGTCTCTGCATTGCGGTGTTCCATGGGTAGATAGAGGGTGAAGCGGGTGTTGCCGGGTTCGCTGGCACACTCCAGCAGGCCGTTATGCCGGTTGACGATGGACTGGGCGATGGACAGGCCCAGCCCGGTTCCGTCCGCGCGCCCGGTCACCATCGGCATGAATATCGCCTGCTGCAGGTCGTGGGGAATTCCGGGCCCGTTGTCGATGATGTCCACCCGGCATACCAGCCGGTGGCGCTGGCCGCCAATGGTGAACTGCCGCTGGGAGCGGGTGCGCACCAGGATCTGGCAGGCCTCGGGATCCGCTGCGGCCTGCAGGGCGTTGCGCATGATGTTGAGAACGGCCTGGATCAGCTGGGCGCGGTCCGCCGGCAGTGTCGGCAGGCTGGGGTCGTAGTCGCGGCTGATGCTGACCTTGTTGTCGACTTCCGCAGAAATCAGGTTGCGCACGTGCTCAAGAATTTCGTGAATATTGATTCGCTCGATAACCAGGCGCTGGTTGGGACCCAGCAGGCGATCCACCAGATCGCGCAGCCGGTCCGCCTCGCGGATGATGATGCGGGTGTATTCGACCAGCTCCTCGTCAGGCAGCTCCTTGGCCAGCAGCTGTGCTGCGCCGCGGACGCCACCGAGTGGGTTCTTGATTTCGTGGGCGAGTCCGCGAATCACTGCGCGGGTGGTTTCCTGGGCGTGCAGCATGTTTTCCTCGCGGCTGATACGCTGCAGTCGATCCACCGGAATCAGCTCCAGCAGCAGGTAGTCGCCGCCCTCCCCGTTCATCGCGGTGACGATGAGGTCGAGCTGGATTTCCTGCCCCGAGTGAGTGGTCAGGTTCAGGCCACGGCGGGCCAGGGTGGCGCGGGTGTCCCGGGCCTGCTCAAGGGTCTGCAGGAACTCCCGCGACTGCAGGACCAGCTGGCCCGCGTGCGCGCCCACCGCCCGGGTGGCCGAGGCTTCCAGCAGTACTTCCGCCGCCGAATTGATGGCGGTCACGCGGAGACTGTCATCCAGCGCGATGATGCCGGTGCTGATGTGGTCCAGAATATCCGGTTTGTGCAGCATTCCTGCCCCATGATCGACCGCAGTAGTGCGGTATGCCCTGTGGGAAAGCAAGAACCAAGCCAGAATGTGGCGCGATCCTGCATCTCGTCCAGGGCCCTATAGCCAGGGGTCATGCCGGGTGAGTATGTACACACTCAAGGGACAATTCAGAGCGTCAGGAGTGATCCTGGGCGGGAATGGTCAGAAACCGGCTGACCCTGGGCCCTGCATGCACCATTGTGGTGCACAAGCGGGCCGCTGTCCAGCCGGGTTGCTGGAGTCAGTTGCGGTTCTGGATGTTGAAGGGGCGCATGACCTGGACGTGCACGGGTTCCGAGCGCGCAATCACCTTGCCGTCTGCGTCCAGGCGCTCGATGCTGAGGTCGTGGCCACCGCGCAGTACATTGCGCAGCGCCCAGCTGGTCCCGGTCTGGGGCTCACCGCGGGCTTCGCCGTCGATGCGCAGTTGTAGCCGCTCACTGAATGCGAGTGGCGGAGTGACGCCGGCCTGGACATCGAAATCGCCCCCGCCCATGGGAATCACAGTCTGGTCTGCCGGTGTCAGGATGCTGACCGTGCGTGGCACCTGCGCTTCGGCCTTGGCGGCCGGCCGCGGTGCCGGTCGCGTCTCTGGTGCCGGGGAGGTGTTCAGGCGCTTCAGTTTGATCTCTTCGCCGGCCGTACCCTCGGCGGGAGGCCTGTCCGTGTACACCACGTTGCCCTCGGCATCGGTCGACTTGTAGATGGTTTGTGCCTGCACGGCCCAGGGCAGCAGCAGGAGTAACAACAGCAGACAATGTCTCATGACCTCAGTCCTCCATCCCGTGGCGACAGCAGCCAAGACGATAGCAGAAAAGTCCGCGGTAGCCTAAGCGGTCGCGCCTGGGCCACGGCAAAAAAAAGGCCCGCACAGGGCGGGCCGGAAACTTGCAGTTGGACCTGTTACACGGAGTAGTACATGTCGAACTCGACCGGGTGGGTGGTCATGTTCAGGCGTTGCACGTCAGCCTGCTTGAGCTCGATGTAGCCGTCGATCATGTCATCGGTGAAGACCCCGCCCGCGGTCAGGAAGCTGCGATCGGCATCCAGCGCCGCCAGTGCTTCGGGGAGGCTGGAGCACACCGTTGGGATAGCCTTGCCTTCCTCGGGGGGCAGGTCGTACAGATCCTTGTCCGCGGCGTCGCCGGGGTGGATCTTGTTCTGGATGCCGTCGAGACCGGCCATCAGCAGGGCCGCGAAAGCGAGGTATGGGTTGGCCGACGGGTCGGGGAAGCGTACTTCGATACGCTTGCCCTTGGGGCTGGCCACGTAGGGAATACGGATGGAGGCGGAACGGTTGCGGGCAGAGTAGGCCAGCATCACCGGCGCTTCGAAGCCGGGTACCAGGCGCTTGTAGGAGTTGGTGCCCGGGTTGGTGAAGGCATTCAGCGCCTTGGCGTGCTTGATGACGCCGCCGATGTAGTACAGGGCGGTCTCGGACAGGCCGGAGTAACCGTCGCCAGCGAAGGTGTTGACACCTTCCTTGGAGATGGACATGTGCACGTGCATGCCGGAGCCGTTGTCACCAACCAGCGGCTTGGGCATGAAGGTCGCGGTCTTGCCATAGGCGTGAGCGACGTTGTGCACGCAATACTTGAGGATCTGCACTTCGTCGGCCTTTTTCACCAGGGTGTTGAACTTGACCCCGATCTCGCACTGGCCGGCGGTGCCGACTTCGTGGTGGTGTACTTCGATGGGCAGGCCCATCTGTTCCATGGCGGTGCACATGGCGGCACGAATATCGTGCAGGGAGTCGACCGGCGGTACCGGGAAGTAGCCGCCCTTGACCCGCGGACGGTGGCCGGTGTTGCCGTCTTCCTGGTGCAGGTTGGAGGACCATGCGGCCTCTGACGAGCTGATGGCATAGCCGGCGCCGGAGATGTCCGCGTGCCACTTGATGTCGTCAAAGACGAAGAATTCCGGCTCCGGACCAAAGAAGGCGGTGTCGCCAATACCGGTGGACTTCAGGTATTCCTGGGCGCGGTGGGCGACAGAGCGGGGATCGCGCTCGTAGCCCTGCATGGTGCTGGGCTCGACGATATCGCAGCGCAGAATGACGGTGGTGTCATCGGTGAATGGATCCAGCACGCTGCTGCTGTCGTCCGGCATCAGGATCATGTCGGATTCGTTGATGCCCTTCCAGCCGGCGATGGAGGAGCCATCGAACATCTGGCCATCTTCGAAGAACTCCTCGTTGACTGCCGCCACGGGTATGGTGACGTGCTGTTCCTTGCCCTTGGTGTCGGTGAAGCGCAGGTCTACCCAGCGGGCTTCGCTTTCTTTGATCAGGTTCAGAGTGTGCTCTGACATTGGATGTCCTCCATGGGAAAAAAGTCGTGCCACAAATTCGGCGCAATGCGTGTTCCTGGTGCGACGGTTGCTTGCGAGCGCCCCGACAGCGGCCAGAGAATCTTGGCACCATAGCCTTCAGCAAAACCCGTGCCAAAAGCAAAAATGCGTTAAGCAGCTGATTTGCCGTATGTTATCACCACATCCCCGAAAGCGCGCGGCTCCAGTGCATTATAGTGGTGCGTAATTGCACTATTACGGTGCGATCAGTGTGCTTGCGCCGGGCCAACCTGCGCCGCAGTGCGGCGCCGGCTTCGCCCGCCGCTCTGTCGCGCGACCAGCCACGGTGGCCCGGCGGGCAAAATGCAGCATTATCACCGCAATACCGCTATGCCCCTGCTGCGGCTGCCGGGGTATAATCCGCCGCCTTTTTTACTGCCGGACCCCCGGACCGAGGAAATCCCTTGATCGAGAAGCTTCGCAACATCGCCATTATCGCCCACGTTGACCAAGGCAAGACCACCCTGGTGGACTGCCTGTTGAACCAGTCCGGCACCCTGGATCGCCGGTCCGAGGGGGCGGAGCGGATCATGGATTCCAATGACCAGGAGCGTGAGCGCGGGATTACCATTCTCGCCAAGAACACCGCCATCAAGTGGAACGACTACCGCATCAATATCGTCGACACCCCCGGACACGCTGACTTCGGTGGCGAGGTCGAGCGCGTGCTGTCCATGGTGGATTCGGTGCTGCTGCTGGTGGACGCGGTGGACGGTCCCATGCCGCAGACCCGCTTCGTGACCTCCAAGGCGTTTGAGCAGGGTCTGAACCCCATAGTCGTGGTCAACAAGGTCGAGCGCCCGGGCGGGCGCCCGGACTGGGTGGTGGACCAGGTGTTCGACCTTTTCGTGCGTCTCGGCGCCACCGATGAGCAGCTGGACTTCCCCATCGTCTTCGCCTCGGCTATCCAGGGCATTTCCGGCCTTGACCATGCCGATATGGCGGAGGACATGCAGCCCCTGTTCCAGACAGTGGTCGACAAGGTGCCGGCGCCGGCGGTGAACCGCGACGGCCCGCTGCAGCTGCAGATCAGTGCCCTGGATTACAACAGCTATGTCGGGGTCATCGGTGTCGGTCGTATCACCCGCGGCACCCTGAAGCCCAACACCCAGGTCACCGTGATCGGCAGCAATGGCAAGACCCGCAATGGCCGAATCCTCCAGGTCATGGGCTACATGGGCCTGGAACGCGTCGAAGTGCCCGCCGCGGAGGCCGGTGATATTGTCTGCGTGACCGGGATCGAGGGTCTGAACATCTCGGATACGCTCTGCGATCCCGCCGCGGTTGAAGCCCTGCCGCCCCTGACCGTGGACGAGCCTACCGTCAGCATGACCTTCCAGGTCAACGACTCGCCTTTCGCCGGTCGCGAAGGCAAGTTCGTCACCACCCGCAATATCAAGGAGCGCCTGGAGCGGGAACTGATCCACAACGTCGCGCTGCGGGTGGAGCCGGGCGACTCGCCGGACAAGTTCAAGGTCTCCGGGCGCGGTGAGCTGCACCTGTCAGTACTGATCGAGAACATGCGCCGCGAGGGTTTCGAGCTTGGCGTCTCCCGCCCCGAGGTCATCCAGAAGGAAATCGACGGGGTGTTGCAGGAGCCCTACGAGCAGCTGGTGATTGACTGCGAGGAGCAGCATCAGGGCGCGGTGATGGAGGAGCTGGGCCTGCGCCGTGCCTCGCTGGAAAACATGACCCCCGATGGCAAGGGCCGGATACGCCTGGAGTTCATTATCCCCGCCCGCGGCCTGATCGGTTTCCGCGGCATGTTCATGACCATGACCTCCGGTAGCGGCATCCTTACCCACATATTCGATCACTACGGTCCGGTGAAGAACCAGGAAATCGCCAAGCGCAGCAACGGCGTGCTGGTCTCAATGGTCAAGGGCAAGACCCTGGCCTACTCCCTGTTTACCCTGCAGGACCGCGGGCGCCTGTTTATCGGTCCCAACGTGGAAGTCTACGAGGGCCAGATCATTGGCCTGCACAGCCGCAGCAATGACCTCACCGTAAACCCGATCAAGGGCAAGCAGCTCACCAACGTGCGTGCCTCCGGTACCGACGAGGCCCTGACCCTGACTCCGCATGTGCGCCACAGCCTGGAGCAGGCGCTGGAGTTCATCGAGGACGACGAGCTGGTGGAAGTGACCCCGGAGAGCATCCGCCTGCGCAAGAAATTGCTGCTCGAACATGAGCGCCGCCGCGCCAGCCGTTCCTGAGCAGTTGCAGCCGCCCGGGGCTGCAGCGCGTCCGTCACCGTGAAGGCCCTGCTGCAGCGGGTGGCCCGCGCCAGCGTGCTGGTGGGGGACCGCTGCGTCGGTGAAATCGGGCCCGGGCTGCTGGTGTTTCTGGGCCTGGACCGTGGCGATGGTCGCGAGCAGGGTGCCCGTCTTGTCGACCGGCTACTGGCCTACCGGATGTTTGCCGATCACCTGGGGCGGATGAACAGCAGCGTTGCAGACGTCAACGGTGGTGTTTTGCTGGTGTCCCAGTTCACCCTGTCCGCCGACACGCGCAAGGGCCTGCGGCCCGGTTTCTCCAGTGCCATGCCGCCGGCCGAAGCCGAACCCCTTTACGACTGGATGCTGGCAACCCTGCGTGCACGTCACCCGCTGGTCGCCGCCGGCGAGTTCGGCGCCGACATGCAGGTCAGCCTGGTCAACGACGGGCCGGTGACCTTCCTGCTGGAAGTCAGCTGAATCGCAGCCGCATGTGGATGTGGAGAATGCCGTCTTCCGGATAGGGGACTCCCTCGCTGACAAACCCCAGGCTGCCATAGAAATCTTCCAGGTAGGCCTGCGCACCGATAGAGATGTCGGCCTGTGGCCACTGCTGGCGGTTGAATTCGATTCCGCGCAGTACCAGCTCCCGGCCCAGCCCCGTTCCCCTGGTTGCGGGGGCAACCAGAATGCGCCCCAGTGAGCTCTCCGGGTAGGCCAGCCCTGGCGGCAGGCAGCGCTGGTAGGCCAGCACCGTGTCGCCCTCGAGGTAACGCATATGCCAGCTGTCGCGGTCGAGGCCGTCGAGGTCCCGATAGACGCAGGTCTGTTCGACCACGAACACATCCTGGCGCAGCTGCAGCAGGGCGTACAGCTGGTCAGCCTCCAGTGCGGAGAAGGGTGTGTTCAGCCAGCGGCGTTGCACCGCGTCAGTGATGGTGGCCGCCGGCGCCATGGGCATGGCCGTGGGAGACCTCTTCGGCGCTGGCAGCGCGCACATCGACAATGTCGATATCGAATACCAGCGTCTGGCCGGCCAGCGGGTGGTTGGTATCGATTTCGGCGCTGTGGCGACCGACCTTGGTGACGGTGACCGGGTGGCGCCCCTCGGCGGTATTGAGCTGCACCGTCATTCCCGGCTTGAGTGCGCCCCGATAGACCAGGTGCTTGACCGGGACCTTTTGCACCCGGTCTTCGCGGCGTTCGCCGTAGGCCTGCTCGGGGGCCAGCGTGATTTCGGTGTGGGCGCCAGCCTCAAGCCCCTCCAGGGCTTGCTCCAGCGCCGGAATGATGTTGTTGGCGCCGTGCAGGTAGGCCGTGGCCTCCCCATCCCTGGATGTCTCAAGATCCTCTCCGCTGCTGTTGCGGAGTGTGTAGTGGAAGCTGGCGACGGTCTGGTTGCTGATTTTCACGTTATCGGGTCCGCTGCGGAAAAGAGTGGATTTTAACACGAGCTCTGCCGCCGCGCGCCGGGGCAATACGGAATAAAGCGGCCCCGGCGCACCCCACCGCGAG
>NZ_JAVKCQ010000106.1:0-35683 GCF_040222615.1 Haliea sp. | reverse complement strand
GCAGACACCGGTGTCCACCGCGAGCGCCTCGGCGCCCCCGGCGCGGATCTGGTCGGCGACCAGCTCGGCGCCATCCTGCGCCACATCCGCCAACACCACCCGCATGCCCTGCCGCGCCGCGAGCCGGGCAAGCCCCGCCCCTATTCCCGAGCCTGCGCCCGTGATCACGGCGACGCCGCCCCTGAAAACCGCCATGTCCTGATCCATTCCGGATACCCCCTGCTTATGGTTCACAAAATCATCCCGGTTAACGTGTTCTCCAGACACAGGTCCAAGGATACGGGCCCGCAGCCCGCTCTCTCTTGTCCCCGGCTGGCATTGGGAACACACTGCGGCGAACAGTTTTCCCAACCTGCCACCGGAAGAACACAATGAAAGCCGTCCGCTGCCACAACCACGAGATCCATGTCCACGATGTCCCCGCCCCCAGCGGTGAGGGCGTGCGGGTAAAAGTCGCCTCGGCCGGTATCTGCGGCAGCGACCTGCACTTCTGGCAGGAGGGCTGGCCGATACCTGTCACCCTGGGGCATGAAATCGCCGGTGTCACCCTGGACGGCACCGCCGTCGCCATCGAACCGATGGTGTACTGCGGGCACTGTGAGCGCTGCGTACGCGGCGACTACAATCTCTGCGTGCGCGGCTCGGACGCCATCATCGGCGTCGGGCGCGATGGCGGCATGGCCGAGGAGCTGATCGTGCCCGAGAAGTGCCTGGTACGCCTGCCGGGCGGAATCCGCAGCGAGGATGCCTGCCTGGTGGAGCCGCTGTCCGTCGCCGTGCGCGGGATCGCTTTGGCAGGCATCAGTGAACGACACAAGGTCGCGATCATAGGCGGGGGCAGCATCGGCCAGTGCGCGGTGGCGATCGCCCGCCAGGCGACCGCGAGGGTGCACCTGTTCGCACGCCACGACGCCCAGAAGCGCGCCGGGGAGATTCTCGGCGCAACCCTGGGCGGCGATACCGACGACTACGACCTGGTCATCGACTGCGCCGGAACGGACGCCGCCATGGCCCAGGCCGCGGACCTGTGCCGCCCGGGTGCCACAATCCTTATGCTGGCCTCCTACTGGGGTGGCCTGACCATGCCCGCCATGCAAATGACAATGAAGGAGCTGCGCACGGTGGCCTCCATGGCGCAGGCCCGCCAGGGCCTGGTGCGGGACGTGGAAATTGCCGCCGCCGTCCTCGCCCGGAACCCGCTGATCGCGCCCACCCTGATTACCCACCGCCTGCCGCTGGAGGCCGCGGCGGAAGCCTTCGCCATCGCCGCCGACCGCAAACAGGGAGCGATCAAGGTCGCGTTCAACCCCTGAGTGGGGCGTATCGGGCCTGGCTGCGCGCATCAGTCAGAGGTCGGCGACCTTCAGCACCGTCTTGCCGCGGTTGTGACCCTGCTGAATGATCCGGTGAGCCTCGGCCGCATCCCGCAGCGCGAACTCGCGCAAGGGCGGCAGGACGATGTCACCGCTGACCAGCAGCGCAGCGATCTTGCCCAGGGTCGCGCTGCATGCAACGTCATCCATGGTCGAAAATACCCGCTTCACGCCCTTGCCGGCCCCGGCAGCCGCGGCGGCGGGAATATCGCCGTCATCGGTCAGGGTCGGTATGCTGACGAACGTCCCGCCCACGCGCACCAGGTCAAGGCCATCGGGCAGGGTACTCACCCCGACCGCGTCCATCAGGTAGTCCAGGCCACCGGAGGCCCAGTCCTGCACCGCAGTGGCAATGTCCTCCCGACGGTAGTCGATAACACGTTCCACACCCAGTGACTTCAGATAGTCAACATTTGCGGTAGAGCAGGTTGCCGCCACCCGGGCCCCGGCCCAGCGCGCAAACTGCACCGCAAAGCTGCCCAGACCACCGGCGCCGCCGTGAATCAAGGCCGCTTGCCCTGCTGTCAGCCCACCGCGATCAAACAGGCCCTGCCAGGCGGTCAGTGCCGCGACCGGTAACGCCGCCGCCTCGGCGAATCCCAGCCCCGCCGGGATAGATGCAACCCTGTCCACACTGGCAAGCACGTATTCGGCATAGCTGCCCTGGCCACCCTGGCCGTGATTGGTCGGCGTAAACACCCGGTCGCCAACGGCGAAGCCGGTGACGCCCTCGCCCAGGGCAGCGACCACGCCGGCGGCATCAAAGCCGATAATGTAGGGAAATGCATAGGGCCGAAACTCAGCCAGCAAGCCCTGGCGGTTTTTCCAGTCCGCCGGGTTGACTCCGGCGTAGGCGACTTTGATCAGCACTTCGCCCGGCTGCGGTACAGGCGTTTCGATCTCGGCGTACCTGAGAACTTCGGGACCGCCCGTAGCCTCGATAATCATTGCATACATGGCATTCTCTCCCACCTACTGGACCGTCAGCCCACCATCCACAACGAGGGCGTGGCCAAGCACATAGCCGGCGTCCTCTGAACACAGCCAGAGTACTGCCCTGGCAATATCTTCCGCAGAAGCAAGTCGGCCAATGGGGTGATTGGCGCCAACCAGCGATTTGTCGACGCCGCCACCCAGGTTCTCCTGCAGCATCTGTGTGTCCACCGCGCCCGGGCAGACCGCATTGATGCGAATACCGCGACTGGCGTACTGCAGGGCCGCGGCTTTGGTCAGACCCACCACCGCATGCTTGCTGGCGGTGTAGGCGGGCTTGTTGGCGACACCGACCACGCCCGCCGCGGAGGCCAGGTTGACGATCGCGCCACCACCCTGGGCCAGCATCCGCGCAATTTCATGCTTCAGGCAGAGGAATACACCCTGCACATTCACCCCCAGGACACGTGCCATGGCCGCTTCGTCCCACTCCGCCTCCGGTGCCACCTCGGGATCAATGCCGGCGTTGTTGACGGCGATGTCGAGACGGCCATAGCGGGTGACCGCCTCTTGCACCATGGCGGCGGTGTCGGCGCTGCTCTGTACATCCGTGCGGACGAACACAGCGCTGCCCCCCGCGGCTTCGATAAGTGCCACCGTCTCCCGCCCGGCATCAACAATATCGGCGACCACTACCCTGGCACCCTCGGCAGCCAGCGCACAGGCAACGGCGCGACCGATTCCGCCGCCTGCGCCGGTCACCAGGGCCACCTTGTCACTGAGCTTTTGCATCGTCGTCCTCCTCAACCATCGTTGTTTGTTGCGGGCGCCGGCTTGCCCGACATCACCGCCGCCAGTGCATCCTCGCCAAAGTACTGCGCCACCGAATCCGTCATATCCGGGTGCCGGCGCAGGCACTGGCCACCGTCGATATTGAAGCACTGGCCGGTGACCCAGGAAGACTCGGGCCCGGCGAGATAGCGCACCCCGGCGGCGATATCGCCGGCCTCCCCGGTGCGGCCCAGGGGGATCTGCGCGCAGAAGGCATCGATCACTGCATCACTGGCGAACATGCCGGCAGTAGCCTCGCTTCGGGTCAGACCGGGGCGCACGGCGTTGAGGCGGATTCCGGCCGAGGCGAGCTCGTCGGCGGCAGAGCGGATAAAGGCTTCCAGGCCGGCCTTGCTGGCGCAATAGCCGGACAGCCAGGGAAACGGCATAGTGGCGGCAGTCGAGGAGATACAGACGATAGCGCCGCCGGACGTCATATGCGGTACCGCGTAGCGCACCGCGAGGAAGGCCGAGCCGATATTCAGGTCCAGCTCTGCGCGCAAGCCCTCGAGGTCCTGCATCAGCAGTGGCTTGAAGGCACCGCCGCCCACGGTAGGCACCACAATATCCAGCCGCCCGCGGAGCTCGAAAGCGAAAGCGACGACCTGCTCTACGTGCTGCCGATCGAGGGCATCACCCGGGAATGTCGCCACAGTGCCTGCCGGCACGGCCTCTAGCAGCCGGGCCCTGGAGGCGTCCAGCTTGTCATTGCGTCGCCCTGTAAGTACGACGGCTGCGCCATCGCTGAGCAGCGCCAGGGCGCAGGCCTCCCCTATGGCGCCGCTGCCGCCGGTAATCAGGGCGGTAGCTCCCGCCAGCTTGCCTGCCTGTGTCATCCACGCATCCTCCCTTCAAGCACAAAGAATAGCTCCCCGGTGCTGGCCCGGCATACTCCATATGCATGAGATACCGGGACATTGCCCGCGACCGGCCGCGGCATTCAGTCCAGACCGGCGATCGTCCGCAACACCAGACTGACCAGGGTGGACTGCTGCCGGACGCCGGCTTTCTGGAAAGCGCCGCGCAGATGGGTGCGAACAGTATTGCGACTAACGCAAAAGTCCTCCGCAATCTGTTCGAGACTGAGACCGTTGGCCAGGGCAATGGTGAGGCGTGCCTCGCTGCTGGTGAAACCGAACAGCTGCTGCAGAAGTCCCTGCCGGGCCGGGGTCAGGACTTCCGGAATGCTGATATACACCGCCACACAGGGCGCCGAATCATCGTCCAGTTGTAGCCGCTCCGGGGAGGGTACGGTGCCGACAGCTGCCAGCGGCTTGATCACCAGATACCAACTGCCCTCACTGCCCGGGCGCGGCAGCGACTGCGCCTCGGTCAACGCCGGCCTTGCACTGCCGGTGTCGCGACAGGACTGCAAGGCACGCTGCAACTGGCGGTTGGCGCCTGCCTCCCTGGCCACCAGCCGCCCCCGCCCCTCCAGCAGGCCCTCCGCGGTGTCGAGCAGGTGGCGGCCAACCGGATTGCAATGCACGATGTGCAGGTCACGGTCGAGGAGAATGATGCCAACATCCAGGCGATGCGCCATGCTGTCGTAGAGGCTGCGCTCCCACTCCCGATGACGGTCGCGATCCAGCCAGTCCAGCACTTGCCGCAGGTGCGGACTCAGGAGATTGAAGATTCTCTTCTCCCCAAGGGCAAAGCGCGGATCACCCTCTGCCCGGGTGGCGCGCAGGCTCATGCCGACTGCCGCGCCACGATAGATATCCACTCCCAGCACCTGTGCACTGTCGAGGGGGGCAAGGTTCCGCTGGTAGAACAGGGACTGGCGCAACTCTTCCGGTGAAACCATGTCGTCAAGGGTGACAGCCTGGCCGTCGGGCAAGCCCACAAAAGGGTCCAGATCGGAGAAGTCATTGGCGTAGCGCAGGCGGCTGGACTGGTCAAAGTGCATGCCACCGATAAAACTGAGCCCGGCGTGATTGGGCCGCGGGCGGCTCAGGGTAATCACCGTCAGCCGGGCCTGCAGCAGTAGTTGCAGCAGTTGCAGGAACGCCTGCCAGGGCGAGCTCTCCCGCGGGCCATTGTACAGCGCAACCACCAGGTGGTTGAACTGCGCCAGATCCACCTCATTCCCTGCCTGCGGCATCAGGTCGAAAACCCGCTGCGCCAGCCGGAACCCCGACGTCTCTGCTCGCCGCACCGGGTAACCGCCATCGGAGCCTCAGCGCTGGGACGAGATATTGCCGCCATCCACAACAAGTTCCGCAGCCGTGATGTAGCTCGCTTCCGCCGAGAGCAGGAACGCCACCGCGCTCGCCACCTCGCCCGGCTCTCCCAGTCGCCCCAGCAGGATGCGCCGCTCGAAGGTGCCCTCGGGCAGGGCCGCCACTGCCGGTTGCAACATGGGTGTGCGGATCTGCCCCGGGGATACCACATTGATCCGGATACCCCGCGGACCCAGGTCATCCGCCAGCGAGCGGACCAGGGAAATCATCCCGCCCTTGGAGGCGCTGTAGGCCGGAATGAGGCCGTTGCCCAGGGTGGCATTGATGGAACCGATGCCGACCACAGCGCCGTGCCCGGTCTGCTCCAGATCGGGCAACAGCGCCTGGGTCGCCAGCAGCAGGGCCCTGAGATTGACGTTCATGAGCCGGTCCCAGGCCTCCACCGCGGTATCGGCAACCGGCATTTCCAGCACCATACCCGCGGCATGCACCAGCCCGCCGATAGTGCCAATGGCCTCCCGGCTGGCGTCTGCAGCCGCGCGAATCGCCGCCGGATCGGAAACGTCTACCCGGAGGCCGATTGCGGCAATCCCGAATTCGGCTGCGAGTTGATCCGCTCGCCGGCGGGCCGCGGCCTCGTCAAGGTCCCACAGCGCCACCGCCCGCCCCCTGCTGGCGAGAAGATCTGCACAGGCACCGCCGATGCCCGAGGCGGCGCCGGTTACCACTACCCCACTGGTGGGAGAATACGCTTGCTGCATGTCAATAACTCCAAAGTCCGGTAAGCAGGATGTGCGTCTATCTGTGCGCAGGCTGAGCGGGACTCGCGACGGCACCGCCGGCGAGAACTTGTGCTCCGTTCAAGTGCATACACTGCAGGTTCCGCGCCCGCTGGTACCCCGCGGGGGGCACAATACCCAGCTGTCGCCGGGCTTCCTCCAGCGGCTCGGCGAGAAAATCCTCCAGCGGCACCGCCGGCAGCCACTGGCATCCAGTCGCCAGCGCCGCCCCCTCAGCCACCAGGTCGTCCACGGCAATCGCGGGCGCCTCCCTGCGATAGCTGCGCCGCCCCATGAACACGATAAAGGAGATGCCCCGATTCCAGGTCTGGGTGGTCATGAAAGACAGCAGGCAAAGTTCGCCGAGAGGGTCGGGACCATAGCCCGTCAAGACATGCTGGAGATCGTGGATATCCCGCAGCCGATTCGCCAGCCACTGCTCATCCTCACTGAACCCAACACCGCGCGCGACCTCCTGACTGGCGGCGACCAGCCCTTCCACAGAAATCCCCTGGCTCTCCATCAGCGCCAGATAGGCGCAACCAACGCTGCCTTCAGGCAGGTCGCGCAAGGCACGGCGATCGCCTAGACGCTGATTGATCTCGGGCTTTGCCGCCAGCAGGAGGCGCCCCGAGCCGCTTGCCTGCATGCGCTTTACCGCGCGCGTGATACTGTCGCCCTTGAGCGCCTCTATCACCCTGAATACTTCACCGGTTGCACCCGGGTCCGCGATAAGGCGACGCACCGCAAACAGGGCCTGCAACGGTCGAACCCGATGCTGCCACAGCCGGCCGACCGCCGCCGTGATGCGAGGCCTGGGAGAACCAGCAGGCATGGGCAACCCTCATTCATTGACACCGCGAAGCACTATACCCAAATTCCGCCAATGCCGTCACTCGATGTCACCCGGAAAGCGCCGGGGAGACTTTTTTGCGATGCCGGGAGCCCTGCTTGCTGCCACATCAGGGCGCACATTTTCGATCCTCTCCGCTCAGAGGGACGGCGGCGGCCACTACAGCAGCTAAAATGCACTCACCGCAAACAGGTCAGGGAGGACCAGTTGATGTTTACCAAACAGACACCAGCGATAGCTCTGGTTACCGTCAGCCTGGCGGCGGCTGCCAGCGGCAGCGTCGCCCAGGAGGCAGACGCCAGCCTGGAGACCTGCCGCCAGCTCCAACAGAAAATCGAACGCCTCGACGCCCGCCGCAAAGGCGGCGGTTCAGCGCAAAAGATGGACCAGTGGAAGCGTCAGCGGCAGGTGTACAAGGATCAGTTTGCCGACCTGAAGTGCCGCCACTGGCGCAATCGGCTGCGCTAGACCCGGAAATCTGTCAAACATTCTCGATTTTCAAGAGATTTCCACAGAAAAGCCGCTACAAACCCGTCTCCCGGCGCTACCCTAAGCTTAAAACTGTTTGCGGACTGCTGTCCGGAGTGGTGACGCGACATGCTGGAGACGGTCAAAATAGCCACAGCTGATCTGGAAGTGGGCATGTTTGTCAGCGCCCTTGATCGGCCGTGGCTGGAAACACCTTTCGTGATTCAGGGATTCAGGATCGAGCACCGGGCCCAGATCGAACGGCTGCTGGAATACTGTGAGCACGTATTCATCGATACCCGGCAAAGCCGGCAGCCCCTGGAGAAAGTGCAGCGCACGGCCAGGCTTTCGCAAAAGCGGATTCCGCTAGCCCAGATCTTTCACGATCGCGACCTTCTTGGCTATGGCGACCAGGCGGCTTTCCAGGAGGAACGCCCCCGTGCGGAGGCGGCGCTGGACCTGCTGATCAATGACCTCTGTGAGATTTTTGAGGACGTGGGCCGCGGTGGCAAGATCAATGTCATCAACCTGCGCAAATCGGTGGAACCGCTGATCGGGAGCATCAGCCGCAATCCCGATGCCTGCCTGTGGGTAGCGCGGCTCAAGCACCACGACCAGTACAGCTATGAACATGCCCTCAGCTCCGCCATCTGGGCGGTCGCGCTGGGCCGGGAAGTGGGCATGTCGCGGCAGGATCTGCGCTCTCTCGCCATGGGAGGCATGCTGATGGATGTGGGCAAGTTGCGGGTGGAGCCGGAACTGCTGCAGGCAAAGCGCTCGCTGACTGCCCGGGAATCGGCTTACATGCAGGAGCATGTCACCTATGGCCTGCAAATCATTGAAGAGAGCGGCATCATCAACCCCGACATCATCAACATGGTCGCCCACCACCACGAGCGCCACAACGGCTCGGGCTACCCGCTGGGGATCAGGGGCGAAAGGATTCCCGCGGTGGCCCGTATCGCCGCGATCGTTGACACCTATGGCGCTCTCACCAGTGACAGAGAGTACGCCGCGGCCATATCACCATCCAATGCCATCCGGGTACTGTATGAAGCGCGCGGCCTGGATTTCCAGACTGAGCTGGTCGAGGCGTTTATCCGGGCGATCGGCGTGTACCCGGCCGGCACCCTGGTTGAGCTCAGCACCGGGGAAGTCGGTATCGTGGTGGCGGAATATCGAACTCGACGCCTGCGCCCCAAGGTGATGATTTTGATGGACTCTGACAAGCATCTGCTGCCTTCGCCAACGCTGAGAGACCTGCAGGCGCAGGACGACGCGACCGCTGAACCCCTGGTGAATATCCTGCGCAGCCTGGAGCCAGGGGCCTACGGCATTGACCTGCAAAACGTTGCCACGCTGTCAGGCATGACAGGGGCGTGACAACTGTTCGTGACGCGCTGGTCATCTGGTGTGTGGAGGATGACAGACCGGGGCATCGACGCCAGCTGGCTGGTCTCGCCGCGGCTTTGCAAGCACTGCGCCACGTACGGATCTGCCGAATTGGCCGGGGAGAATCGGCGGCGCTGCTCCCTGCCCCCGATCTGATCCTGACCGCCGGGCGCGAGAGCCATTGGCGTGGCCTGCGTTATCGATGGCACTACGGCGGCAAGCTCGTGGCACTGATGGACCCGGGCCTGCCACGGACTCTGTTCGATTTGAGCGTAATACCCGAACACGACGGGATCGGGGCTTCAGATAAAGTGCTGCTGAGTGCAGGCCCTCTGAACCCGGTTAAGCCCGCCAGCGCACCGGACCGGAACAAGGGCCTGAGACTGGTGGGAGGGCCATCCCGGCACTACCGGTGGAGTGATACCGATCTGGCAGCGCAAATGCAACGGCTGCAGGCCGCCCTGCCCGAACTGATGTGGACCCTGACAACCTCGCCCCGCACGCCCGCCAGCTTTAGCCGCCGGGTGCGCCAGCTGGCCAATCCAGGGCTGCAGGTCGTTGCACTGGAGGAGACCAACCCCGATTGGCTGCTGCGACAATATGCGCACTGCGGGGTAATCTGGGTCTCCGAGGACAGCGCCTCAATGGTATATGAGAGCTTGAGCTGTGGCGCCGCAGTCGGCATTCTGTCGGTACCGTTGCGGCGGCACGGCCGCGTCAGCAAAGGCGTTCAACGCCTGCTTGAAAGGGGCCAGCTGCTGCGGCTGCAGGACCTGGAGACACTGGGCAAAATGCCGCTCCCGCAGCCGCCATTGCAGGAGGCGACACGCATTGCACAGACAATCAGCCACTGGCTCAACTGACACTACCCGGGCCGAGACAGAGCGGCAGCTGGGAGACGTCGGCAATGCTTTCGCAGGAGGTGACAGCCGTCTCTGCTTTGTCGATCCCCGGGACCCCGCCTGGTGCATCAAGATCCTGCGCCCGGACCGCACCCCGGCCAGCAAGCGCCGGCAAAGCCCCTGGCTGAAACGGTTTAAACCCCTGCGGTTTTTCGACGACAATCTGCAGGAGATTCGGGTCTACCGGCGACTGGAACGACGGGTCGGACCAGCCGCCTACCAGCTGGTGCCGAGAATTGACAGGCTGGTACCGACCAACCTGGGGCCCGGTCTTCGCAGCGAACTTGTGCGGGACGACGATGGCAAAATCTCCGGGACACTCCAGGCGTATCTGGCTCGCAAGGGTGCTGACGTGCGACTGCGGGCCGCGCTGACCACCTTTTCCCACCAGTGGCGGGCGCTGGGAATGCCCTCCCGCCGCCTCCTGCTGCACAATATCGTGGTGCAGCAAAGGGCTGGAAAACCGCACCGTATCGTGGTTGTGGATAGCCTAGGCTGGGCGGAATTGCTGCCCCTCGGCGACTGGTTTGCACCCTGGGCCAGGCACCGGGCAGGGAGGAAACTCCGCTATCTGGCCGAACTGATTGCGGCGGGCGCGGGAAAATAGTGCGCTTGGGCCTGTTGGCCATTGCCGCCACCCCGCTAAATAACGTACCTTTCGTGCTAGGAATTCACAGGGCGCTGGATGAAGATCATGGGACCAATCGGAACCGCGAGCGGGTCTCCCGAAATCCCATGGGGTGCACGACCGGGGCAGACGACCCGATCCGCTAATGCCCGGCGAGGACCGGACGCATGACCGTAGCTGGCAGAATCAATCTGCTTGTGCTCTGCAGCGCAGTGGTCATTGCTGTGCTTGTCCTTGCCGGACTGGGAGTGCGTGAATTCAGCCTGCGCCGGGACGTCCTGCTGCAGACTGCAGCCAATGGGGTCGCGACCGAGATACACCTGCCGGTCGATATCTACCTGCAGGACTCCTGGCAGCTGAACGCCACTCTTGAACGCCTGCTCGAGCTCTCCCCTGCCATCAGCTTCGCCCGCCTGCACAGCCCGGAGGGCAGTTTACTGGCAGCGCAGGAACAGTTCCCGGGGGCGATGGAAGACGTTCCCGGCTTCAATGCTATCCGCGATGCGAAAACAGCCAACCTGGACAGAAACCTGACTTCCCACAGCGCCAGTCGCAGCCCGGCGTCCAGTGCGGTGCTGGCAAGTCTCACCGGCGGGGAAAAGCTGATCGACCTCACCCTGCCCGTGTTTTCGCCTGTCAATCCCACCCGCTACGACCTGACCCGGGACGATTTTGGCCAGGCCCTGGCTGTGCCCCAAAGCAGCCGGTTCGTCGTTGCCTACCTGCACTTCGGGATCAGCCGCAGCATGCTGCTACTGCTGCTACTGCCCCTGCTGGGTACCATGGCGGGGATTGCCCTGCTGATTATCGTCGCCGCAAGCTGGCTGATCAGTCGCTATACCCGGCGCCTCACGGCACCGCTGGCCCATCTGGCCCGCATGGCCGACGATATAGCCGGAGGCAATGTCGACAAGCCGCTGACCATAGACGGCGAAGGCGAGGTAAAGGAAATCGCCAAAGTCCTCAACGCAATCATCGGTGGCCTGAACACTTACAAGACCCGGATCGGCGTCGACCACCAGCTGCTGAGCATGAAGGTGGAAGAGCGCACGGCGCAGTTATCGCAACGCAACGAAGAGCTCAACCAGGCGGTCCAGGAGGTTACCGAAACCAAGGATCGCCTGCGCCAGATGGCCTATTTCGACAGCCTGACCTCCCTGCCTAACCGCCGTCTGTTCACCGAACAGCTGGACCTGCTCCTGCGCCTCACCAAACGCAACAAAGAGCGACTGGCCCTGTTGTTCCTCGACCTTGACAACTTCAAGCGCGTGAACGATTCACTTGGGCACAGCGCGGGCGACATGCTGCTGCGGGAGGTCGCCAAGCGCCTCGCCAGCTGCGTCCGCGACAGTGACGTAGTCGCCCACTTTGTCGACTCGGACTCGCGCATTGATGTCTCGCGATTGGGCGGCGATGAGTTCACCGTGGTACTCAACCAGGTCGAGAGCGCTGATGCGGTCCGTTCTGTTGCCCAGCGCCTGCTGGACGCACTGCTGCAACCGATGGAAATCGACGGCCACGAGCTGGTGATAACGCCCAGCATCGGTATCGCCATGGCACCGGACGATGCCAATGACCTGGAGGGCCTGCTGAAAGCGGCGGATACGGCGATGTTCCACGCCAAGGCCCGGGGCAAGAACACCTTCCTCTTCTACAGCAGCGACATGGACGCCGCGGGCGTGGAAAGGCTGATGCTGGAGACGGATCTGCGCAGGGCCCTGGAGAGGAACGAACTGTTGTTCCACTACCAGCCTCAGGTTGATACGCGTACCGGCACGGTGATCGGCGCGGAGGCGCTGCTGCGCTGGAATCACCCGGAACAGGGGATGATTCCGCCGTTTCGGTTCATTCCGGTGGCAGAAGAGATCGGGCTTATCGGGGAAATGGGCACCTGGGGTATACGCGAGGCCTGCCGCGAACTGGTTGAACTGCGCAAGGAGGGGCTGGAGCTGCCGAAAATTTCGGTCAACGTATCGGCGCTGCAGTTCAACAAGAATTTTTGCCCGACCGTGAAAGAAATCCTGGAGGCCAGCGGACTACCCCCCTCTTCGCTGGAGCTGGAGCTCACCGAGAGCATCCTGATGGAAGACAGTCACAGCACGGTGAAGGCCCTGAATGAGCTCAAGGCCCTGGGGCTGCGGCTCTCCATCGACGACTTCGGCACCGGCTACTCATCTCTCAGTTACCTGAGCCGGTTCCCGCTCAACGAGCTCAAGATAGATCGCAGCTTCGTGATCGATTTCGACAAGAGCGCCAATGATGCCAGCCTGGTGCGGGCCATCATCGCCATGGGACAGTCCATGCAACTGGAGCTGGTGGCGGAAGGAGTGGAAACCAGCGAGCAGTTCCAGTTCCTGACCCGCCACGGAGCCGACGTCATACAGGGTTATCTGTTTAGCCGCCCGGTTACCGCTGGCGAGTTAAGGCCCATGCTGGTACCTGGCTATTTCATGCAGCAGATCAGGGAGATACGCGCTGAGGCGCCGCTCCCTGACGCCACTCAGGGATTGGACTGAGACGCGGCGGCGTCTGCCTGCTCACGCTTGGCGCGCTGGATGTTCTCGAGATTCTGCTTGTATGCCGCGGTGACTTTCTCCACGCCGGAGGGATTGAGCCCACCTGAATTGCCGACAACGGAATAGGTGGCGTAGACCCCGGATGCAGTCATCAGTGCCGCCGATACGACGCGCGTTGGCACGCCGTCATTTTTCATGGTATTGGCCAGCTCGATAAAACGTTCCATGCACTGCAGGTGGCTCTCAGCTTCAGAAATGCTCATGACATTGGTTCTCCCAGGCTAAAAACGCCTAGTCTATCACCGCAGGGCGCGCGGTTCATCGCCCGCGGCAGCGCGCACCAGGGTCCTGAACAGTTCCCGCTGGGACGCGTGCAGAGGCAGGTACTCGGGATGCCACTGGACGCCGTACAGAAACGGCTCGCCGGGGTGTTCCACCGCCTGGACAAAGCCATCCAGATCGCGCCCGCTGATCACCAGCCCCTCGCCAAGGTCCTTGATGGCCTGTTGATGGAGACTGTTTATCCGCAGGCGGCTCTCCCCCAGCATGCCTTCCAGTCCGGAACCCGGTTCCACCAATAATGTCTTGCGTGCCAGAGGCGTACGACGATTCGAGGTCTTCCGACGCAAGCTGCGCAAGTCGGGATAGAGGGTACCACCGCGCACCACGTTCATCAGCTGAGCACCACGGCAGATACCCAGCACCGGCAGGCGGCTGCCCATCAGGTGCTCAAGCACCCGAATCTCGAAACGATCCCGCTCGGGATCGGCCGGCCCCGGCGCATCGTGTTCGGCCAGGTAAAGCCCGCGGTCGATGTCATCGCCGCCACTGATCACGATGCCGTCAAGTGTTTCCAGCTGTATGGAATTGGAGTGCGTCAGGTAAACTGCCCTGGCCCCCGAACGCCACAGCGCCCAGCGCGTGAACCACCAGGCGAGGGGCAGTCCACGGTCGCTGCCGGTGACACCGATCAGCGGCCCTGTCACGCCAGTTCAGGCAGCAGAAACCCGGCGCTGACTGTCGCCCAGTCGCCAAACAGGCCGCCGGCCAGACCCGACAAATGCTTGCGATAGTGTTCCGCGACAAGCTGCAACCGCGAGCTGTCACAGGCGAGCGCCTCGACCTGCAGCCAGTCGCGCCAGGGCTGCACCAGGGACCAGTTGGGATCGTCGATCTCGCAATTCGGCAACCGGTAATGCAGGGTGGGCCGCGGTTTGATCCGGGGGTCATCCACCACACTGCGCACCCGCTCTTCGGCCAGGTGTGCAAACAGCGGCAACATGTCCAGCGCCCGGTTGCGGGTGGGGTTGTGCCGCAGGTAATCGTCGATCAGCTGCGACTGGTCAGGCGCATAGTCCTCCCGCAGCAGCAATTTGACATAGGATTTCTCGAAGGGATCGATGTACGGAGTAATTCTGCGACTGAGGTTCACCTTGCTGCGCTCCCGCAACCAGTCGAACAGGCAGACGAAAGCGCGCAGGTAGGCCAGGATCGTGGCGGCTTCCAGATCCGGCATTTCCGGATTCAGGTGCAGGCCGTAAGCATAGTGGGGGGCGCTGCTGGTGCCCTGGGCCCCGGCCTGGCGCAATTCCTGGAACAAGTCTCCCAGATGCCAGAGCTGCGCCAATGGAATTGGCGGACTGACGATCTCAAAGGGCACCAGCTGTTCCGCCGCCAGCTTCAGCACACTCTCGCCGATCTGGCCGATCTCGTCGGGCGTGTCGCCACCGGCACGCTCGCGGCCACGGCGCTTGAGCCAGGCGAAATCGAGCTCCACGCCGAAATCTCCCAGCCGGCTTTCCCGCAGGAACAACTCATAGGGCGACACGGTCTCCACCTCGCCGCCGAGATGCCGCTGCATCAGTTCGACAATACGGTCCAGCGGAATACCGGAGAACTCCAGCTCCACCCCCAGGCGCCGGGGACGCCCGTCCCCGGTGTGGGTCTGCGGCGGCATCGGCCACTGACTGGCACGATAGTTGTCACTCAGCGTTGTTTTCACGGTGTCTCTCGAATCTTCCCATCCAGATGGCTGCGTGTGCGGTACTGCTGCCATTGCAGGACGAAAACAGTCAATGCCGGCAACAGGGTCAGGGTGACCACCGTCGCGCCAAGGATACCAGACATGACAATGACACCCACCCCCCGGTACAGCTCGGTTCCTGCGCCGGGGATCAGGACCAGGGGCGCCAGGCCGCAGAGGGTGGTGATCGTGGACATCGCGATGGGGCGCAGACGTGCCTCAACCGCTTCCTGCACCGCCTCCACTGCCGCCATGCCCTGCAACGACAGGTTCTCCACCGCGCGATGCACGATCAGTATCGGGTTGTTGACCACCGTGCCCATCAGGATCAGGAAGCCGAGCATGGTAATCATGTCGAATGGCTGCACAATCCGCGCCATGCCCAGCAGCGGCAGCCAGGCACCCACTGCGTTCAGTAACCACAGGCCGGCGATGCCTCCGGCGATTCCCAGCGGTATGGACGTCATGATCAGCAGCGGATAGCCCCAGTGGCTGAAAATTGCCACCATCAGCAGATAAACGATGACCAGCGCCACCAGATAGTTACCGACCAGGGCATCGCGGGTGGCATCCAGCTGATCCGCCGCGCCGGAGATGGTCATGCTCACTCCGGCCGGCACTTCCCCCCTGCGCTGCAGCTCGCGCATCACCTGCTCCCGGACCACCGCAACTCCGGTCTCGAGAGGCACGCTGCGCGGCGGGATGATATTCAGGGTGACTGTGCGCCGGCCATCCACCCGCCGGACCTGGGCAGTGTCGACGGTCTCCACAATCCGCGCCAGCGAACTCAAGGGCACCACGGCACCCGCCGGGGTGTAAATGGGTAGCTGTCCCATGGAGTCCAGCGACGCACCCTGGCCGACATCGCTGTAAAGATAGATGTCAATCTTGTCATCTGCGAGGAATAATTCATCCACATAGCTGCCATCCGTCAGTGCAGCTACCGTAAAACCGATGGCGTCGGCATCCAGCCCCAGCTCCGCGGCACGCTCCCAGTCCGGGCGAACTTCCACCAGTGGTTGAGCCAGGGTCAGCGATGAAGGTCGGCTCTGGATCCGCGGATTGTCGAAGACCTGCTCCGCCTGCCGGTAGGCCGCCAGTGCCACCGCATAGATATCCTCCAGCCTGGCACCAGAGATATCCAGATTTACGCTGCGGGTACCCCCGTCATTGCTGGTGATGATGGATCCGCGCGCGGCAAAGGCACGCATCCCCGGGTACTCCTGGTAGCGCTCCGTCAGCACATCCATCAGAGCATCTATATCCGCCGGATTCACCGGTTCCGAGATAATTCGCATCTGGTCCGGCGCCACCCGCATATTGATGTAGGAGAGAGCAGGCACTGCGGAGTCACCGCTGCGGAATGCCTCGGGATCGGCTCCGACGAAAGGCAACAGCTGGTCGCCGACGTCCCGGGCGATTTCCGCCATCGCCGCGAGGTTGTAGCCAGGCGGCGCGCTCATGACCGCAAACACCTTGGGCTCCTCACCCTCGGGCAGGTATTCCGCCGGCGGCGTCAGCGCGAGCATGCACCACAGGCTGGCCCCCGCCACCACCGCTATACAGCCGACGCGCCGGCGCGCGCTCGCCAGCAGCCAGGTCACCGAATCGAGGGTCAACGCCCGCCAGCGCCCTCCTTCCCCGCCCGCCTCGGCCGCACCGCTGCGACCCAGGGAGAGTCGCGCGGCTGCGGTTGGCAGTACGGTCACCGCCACCAGCATAGAGGCCAGAATGGCCGCCGCAATGGCCACCGCAACATCGGAGTAGAGCTGCCCTGCTTCCTCCTCGATAAGCGCCACCGGGATGAAGACGAGGACAGTGGTCATTGTGGAGGCGAACACCGCCGGCCAGACTTGCCGCACGCCGTCCACCGCGGCCCGCAGCCTCGAGGCGCCTCTGCGGCGCTCAAGCTCAATGCTCTCCAGCACCACGATGCTGTTGTCGAGCGTCATACCGATGGCAAAGGCGATACCGGCCAGGGAAATCACGTTGATCGTGCGTCCCGCCAGCAGCAGGCCGAGAAAGGCGACCGTAATGCAGAGCGGGATGCCCATCACCGCCACAGCGGTGGCCCGCCCGGAGCGCAGGAAAAGGTACATGACCAGGGTGGCAAACAACGCCCCGAGAATCAGGTTCTGCCAGACGTTGCGTACGGATTCCTGCACATAGCGAACATCGTCAGATGTCAGGCGCATCTGCAGTCCAGCGGGTCCCAGCAGCTCCGCGTTGATGGCGTCCAGTTCCCGCAGCATCTCCCGCTTGATATCGATAACGTTGGACCCGGTCTCACGGCGGATGGACAGGGAAATATTCGGCTCGCCATTGAAAAAAGACAGGTCGCGTTTCTCGAAACTGCCCGCCTGGACGACGGCCACATCCTGCAGCCTGATAACAGCATCGCCTCGCCGTACCAGGATCAACTGCTCCAGCTCGGCCAGATCCTCGAAACGGCCAACGGTGCGCAGCAGGTATTCGCGTTTGCCGGACTCGATATCACCACCGGAGCGATCGCGATTGCGCCCGCGCACCGCCTCCCGCACATCGGTGAGGCTTAGCCCCCGTTGCGCCAGCCGCCCCGGATCAACCAGGATCTGGATCTGGCGCTCGGCGCCGCCGCCAACACTGACTTCGGAAACCCCGGTAACGCGCGCCACCCTGGGTTTGACAAAATCCTCGACAAAATCCAGGACCCGGTCCATCTCAACCTGGCGCGGATTACCCGCCAGGGGGGAAATGTTGAAAAACATGAAGGAGTTGGCGGAGAAGGAATTGGCAAAAATCCTCGGCTCATCCACGTTTTCGGGATAGGCCGGTACCTGGCTCAGGGCGTTGTTGACCCGGATGAGCATCTCGGTGATATCGGTGCCAAAAGGAAATTCGAGCTCTATCTCGGCACTGCCGCTGCGCGCTGTTGCAACGATGCGGGAAAGACTGGGGAGGTTGCGCAGGTACTCCTCCTGCTCGACCAGAATCTCCTTCTCCACATCCTGCGGCGTGGCGCCGGGCCAGGTCGTGCGTACGCTGATCACGCGCACGTCCAGATCGGGGATCATCTGCACCGGTATGCGCAGGGCGGCAATTCCGCCCACCACCAGCAACATCAGCACGATCACCGTGACCAGGGTGCCCCGCTGAACGACCTGCTCAAACACTATAGCTGCCTCCTGCCGCCATCACGGGGCCGCCTCCGTCACGGATAGAGCCTGCCCGGGCCGCAGGGCCTCGTTTCCACGCACCACAACCCGCCTGCCGGGAGCCAGTCCAGCACTGATCTCAATGCGTCCACCAAAGGCAAGGCCGGTCTCGACCACGTTTTCCAGAGCCACCGCATTGCCCCCGGCGGCCTCGTCAACCGACCAGACCACCACCCTGCCATCGGGGTGGCGCAGGATCGCGTCGCGGGGCACTGTGACCCCGGACCGGCCGGTCGCCAGCTGTAACAGTGCGGTCACCGACATGCCCGGCAGCAGGAACCGGGCGGCTTCTCCGTCCGGCTGCACCCGCAACAGGAACGTACGCGCGCCGGGTTCCGCCACCGGCACTACGCTCTCGATCCTGCCGCGATGTCGCGCAGTGGGCTGCGCCCCGGTGACGAAGTCTACCTCGACACCAGGATGCAGACTTTCCAGGTGATCCTCAGGCACGGCAAAGTCCAGCCGCACCCCGTCCAGCCCCACCAGCTCGAAAACTGGCTGGCCTGGCGCCAGCCACTCGCCCAGATCGGTGAGCCGGGTACTGATGACGCCGGCGAAGGGCGCTCGCAGGCTGTGCCGCTCCAGCAGGGCCTCCTGCAGTGCAGCCTCGGCCTGCGCCTGCTGCGCGAACATCCCGGCTTCCTCCTGCGCGGCCGCAAGATCACGCACGGCAGTCTCCGCGATACTGCGCTGGGGCAACAGGACGCGGGCTTCCTGCAAGCGACGCAGGGCATCATCACGACGGATACGGGCCTGTGCAGCGCTGGCCTGCGCAGCGTCACGGCGCAACCGTGCCAGCTCTGGATCCAGCTCCAACAGCAGGTCTCCGGCCTGTACCTGGTCCCCGGTATCGACATTGACGGCGCTTACCAGCCCTTCCGTGGCCACCGACAGCCTGGCATTGCGCTCCGCGGTCACGGTTCCATGCAGGTTCAGTTCCCGCAGGATCGGCCCCTGCTGCGCCGTGGTGACGACCACGGGCACAGGGCTGTCTGCTCGGGCGGGAGCCAGCACCAGCAGCAATGCCAACACCACATACCATCCGGGTTGCCCGGGGAACACCAACGGGGTCTGTCGCAAGAAAGCATCCTCCATTCTGTTTGCCTGCGTCTTGAGGCCAATGATCGCTGTCCACGCAGCGATCCACCTGTAAACGGTTGGTACGGGCGCGGCGAGCCCGCGTATCAGCGCAGCGCCGCATTTTGACTGCTATAGTACGATGAGCAACCGGGGCAGCAGCGTCCCACCTGGCCACTGGCAACGAGATCTTCGCATGAGCACACGCTATCGCAAGCAGCAAACCCTGACCGTCAACGGCAACGACTATACCATTTTCCCCTTTGACTCCCTGGATACCGCGGGAAACACTGCAACCCTGCCCTATTCGCTGAAACTGTTGCTGGAAAACCTGCTGCGCCACGGCGCCGAGGATTTTGTCAGCGACGGCGATATCGAGGCACTGGCCAACTGGGATCCCACGGCGGAGCCCAGCCAGGAAATCGCCTTCGTGCCGGCGCGGGTGCTGTTGCAGGATTTCACCGGAGTTCCCGCCATTGTCGACCTGGCAGTTATGCGCGATGCGATGGTCGAACTGGGTGGGGAGCCCGGCAAGATCAATCCGTTGTCACCCGTGGAGCTGGTCATCGACCACTCGGTGATGGTTGACCATTTCGGCGGCGAAGACTCCCTCACCCGCAACACGGAGATCGAGATTGAGCGCAATCTTGAGCGCTACCAGTTCCTGCGCTGGGGCCAGGAGGCGTTCGACAACTTCAAGGTAGTGCCGCCAGGCACCGGGATAGTGCACCAGGTCAATCTCGAGTTCCTCGCCCGCGGTGTCTTCACCCGCGAGCAGGACGGCAAACACCTTGCGTATCCGGATACCCTGGTGGGCACGGACTCCCATACCACCATGATCAACGGCCTTGGCGGACTGGGCTGGGGCGTGGGCGGCATTGAGGCCGAGGCGGCGATGCTGGGACAGCCAGTGACCATGCTGATACCGGAAGTGGTGGGGTTCCGGCTGAGCGGCCAACTTCCCGAGGGTGCCACCGCCACCGACCTGGTGCTCACGGTAACTGAACAATTGCGCAAGCACGGGGTGGTCGGCAAGTTTGTCGAGTTCTTCGGTCCCGGACTTGCTCATCTCAGTCTGGCCGACCGCGCCACCATCGCCAATATGGCGCCGGAGTATGGCGCTACCTGCGGCATTTTCCCGGTCGATGCGGAAACCATCAACTATCTGCGACTGACCGGCCGCAGTGAGGAACAGCTGTCCCTGGTTGAGACCTACATGAAGACCATGGGCCTGTGGCACGATCCGGACAGCGTGGAGGCCCGCTACAGCGCCACACTGGAGCTGGACCTGGCCCGGGTCGTGCCCTGCCTGGCTGGCCCCAAGCGGCCCCAGGACCGGGTGCCACTGACGGCCAGCAAGGACAGTTTCACCCGGGTACTGGCTGAATTTCAGGAATTGATACTGGTTTCCAGTGAAGAGGGTGACTGGGAGGAAGAGGGCGGCACGGTGACCGAGGCCGAGGCGACCGCCCACACCGGCGTCACCATACGGCGCGGCAGTGAGGAGTTTCAGCTGCAACATGGCGCGGTCGTCATCGCCGCCATCACCAGCTGCACCAACACCTCCAACCCCGCGGTCCTTATCGCCGCCGGCCTGCTGGCGCGCAAGGCGCGGGAGCGCGGCCTCAAGACCCGCCCCTGGGTAAAGACCAGTCTCGCTCCCGGCTCCAAGGTGGTCACCGAGTACCTGGAGAAAACCGGCCTGATGGACGATCTGGAAGCACTGGGCTTCTACCTTGTGGGGTACGGGTGTACCACCTGTATCGGCAACTCCGGACCGCTGCCGGACGACATCACCGCCGCTATCCACAAGGGCAATCTGCTGGTAACGTCCGTGTTGTCCGGCAATCGTAATTTCGAGGGCCGGATCCACCAGGATGTTCGCGCCAACTATCTGGCCTCACCGCCGCTGGTGGTGGCCTACGCCCTGGCGGGCAATATGGGCATGGACCTGTACCGGGAACCGCTGGGCGAGGACGCGAGCGGCAAGCCGGTGACCCTGGCCGAGCTGTGGCCCAGCAATGCGGAAATCAGCGCGATCCTGGGCGACGCGGTCGATGCCGACATGTTCCGCAGCAAGTATGCCGATGTCTACAGCGGCAACCGCACCTGGAACGAACTGCCGGTGGCGGACAGTGAGCGCTACCCGTGGCCGGAATCCACCTATGTACGCAAACCGACCTTCTTCGAGGGAATGACGCCCAGGGCAACCGCGGTCACCGCGATTGAAGCCGCGCGCTGCCTCGTCAAGGTCGGAGACAGCGTAACCACTGATCATATTTCACCGGCCGGCGCGATCGCAGCAGACAGCCCTGCCGGCGAGTACTTGCAGGACCACGGTGTGGACAGCGAGGACTTCAATTCCTATGGCTCCCGCCGCGGCAACCATGAAGTCATGATGCGCGGTACTTTCGCCAATATACGCTTGCGCAATGAACTGGCGCCGGGGACCGAGGGTAGCTGGACCACCTGCTTCATCGACGGATCAACAACCTCAATTTTTGCCGCCGCCGAGCGCTACCGTGAGCACGGCGTGCCACTGGTAGTCCTGGCAGGCAAGGAATACGGCACCGGATCCTCGCGGGACTGGGCGGCCAAGGGGCCTTCACTGCTGGGTGTGCGCGCCGTTATCGCGGAGAGTTTCGAGCGTATTCATCGCTCGAATCTGGTGGGCATGGGCATCCTGCCACTGCAGTATCGCGAGGGCGATACTGCCGAGTCGCTGGGCCTGACCGGGGAGGAATCCTTCGCCATTCCGGCCATCAATCCCGGCCAGGAAACGGTTACCGTGACGGTGTCACCGGTGGAGGGCAAGGCGCGCAGCTTCGAGGCGCGGATCCGCATCGACACGCCGAACGAGTTCAGCTATTACCGCCATGGCGGCATTCTGCACTATGTGCTGCGCCGACTGGCCGGCACCGCTGACGGCGAAGGCTGAGATGCACGGGCCGGCTACTTGCGCTGGTCCTGCACCTTGCGCCGGGAATGCTCCATCAATGCCCACAGTATATTGCGGGAGCTCACCTGCCCCACCAGCCGCCCGTTCTCGACCACCGGACGACGGCGCTGGCGGGTATCCAGCATCGATTGCGCCGCCTCGACAATGCTGTCGCTGGCGCTGCAGAAGTTAACGCTGCGGGTCATTACTTCGCTGACCAGGGCGTGTTCCGGGTCACCGTCATTGTAGATGGAGGCGAGAATGCCACGCAGGCAGTCAAGCTCCGACAGCACGCCCTGCACAGCACCGTCGTCATCCGTTACGGTAAGGCCCGTGAGCCTGTGCTCGACGATGAGCTCTACCGCCTGCACCAGGTTCGCGTCCGGGCGAATGGTCAGGGGCTGGCGGTGCATGCAGTCGTTGACGGTGCTCGGCTGGGGCATGGTCCGGTCTCCGGTTCTCGTGGTTTTGGCGCCAGTATAGCCCAATGCCGGGCCGGCGGAAGCGAATCATGAAGCGCAAAGCCGGCATATTCACGCCGCCCCGCCGTTGTCCTGTCCGCACGACCCTGTATACTATGTCCCCGATTACAGCCCCACCCCCCAAGGTATTCTCCCCATGACCGCCGAGTCCTCCGACGCGACCAGTTTCGCGGATCTGAACCTGCCCGATTTCCTCCTCCGTGCGCTCACCGCAGTCGGCTATGAGACCCCCTCGGCAATACAGGCACGCACCATTCCGCCGCTGCTGGCGGGCTCCGACCTGGTGGGTCAGGCCCAGACCGGCACCGGCAAGACCGCAGCGTTCGCGCTGCCACTGCTGGCGCGATTGAAACTGTCCAGCAAGCTGCCCCAGGTCATGGTGCTTACCCCGACCCGCGAGCTCGCGATCCAGGTTTCCGAGGCTTTCCAGAAGTATGCCAGTCACCTGCCGGGCTTCCACGTTCTGCCGATTTACGGCGGCTCCGATTATCGCGGCCAGCTGCGCCAGCTGCAGCGTGGGGTCCATGTCATCGTCGGCACCCCCGGCCGGGTCATGGACCACATGCGCAGGGGCTCCCTGGACCTGTCGCAATTGCAGACCCTGGTGCTGGATGAAGCCGACGAAATGTTGCGCATGGGCTTCATCGACGATGTCGAGTGGATCCTGGAACAAACCCCCAAGCAGCGCCAGGTCGCCCTGTTCTCCGCCACCATGCCCCAGGCCATCCGGAGGATTGCCCAGCAGCACCTGAAAAACCCCCAGGAAGTGACCATCCAGGTCAAATCCATGGCCAATGAGTCCATCCAGCAGCGGGTGTGGATGATCTCCGGGATGCAGAAACTTGACGCCCTGACCCGGATCCTGGAGATGGAGGATTTCGACGCCATCATCATGTTCGTGCGCACCCGTATCGCGACCACGGATCTGGCCGAGAAGCTCTCGGCCCGCGGCTACTCGGCGGCACCGCTGAACGGCGACATTCCCCAGCAGCAGCGCGAAAAAACGGTCGAGCGCCTGAAGAACGGCCAGCTGGATATTCTGGTGGCGACCGACGTCGCCGCCCGGGGCCTGGATGTGGAGCGTATCAGCCACGTCATCAACTACGACATTCCCACCGATGTCGAGGCCTATGTCCACCGTATCGGTCGCACGGGTCGCGCCGGCCGTACCGGCCAGGCCATCCTGTTTGCCGCCAACCGCGAGCGGCGCCTGCTGAAAGCCATCGAACGGGCCACCGGTAATACCATCGTACCGATGCAACTGCCGAGCGCGCAGGACGTCAGCAACCGCCGCAGCGACCGCTTCAAGCAGCTGATCACCGCCACCCTGGACACCCGGGACCTGGACGCTGCGCGACAACTGGTGAGCGACTATCAGCAGGAGTTCGGTGTCCCCATGGTCGATGTCGCCGCCGCGCTGGCTCTGCTGGCACAGGGCGACGGCAAGGGATCGGGCACCGCTATTGCAACCGCGCCCGAGGCAGGCCCCAGGGGCGCGTCTCGCGAACGCGAGGAGCGGAAGCCACGTCCTGATGAGCCACGCCGTGAGCGCGAGCGCCCCGCCCGCGCGCCGTCGACGCAGCGAGATAGCGCCCCCGGCAAGGGCATGGAGCGCTTCCGGATAGAAGTGGGGCACGACCACGGGGTCAAACCGGGCAATATTGTCGGCGCCATTGCCAACGAAGCGGATATTGACAGCGAACATATCGGCCGCATCGTCATTCACGACGACCACAGTACGGTGGATCTTCCCGAGGGTATGCCGCCGGAGATATTCGACCACCTGCGAGGAGTCTGGGTGAGCGGGCAGCGCCTTAACATCGCCCGGCTCGACAGCGCGACGACCGATGCCAGGAGCACACCACGGCCCGGCAAACCCAAGGGCAGCAAGCCACCGGGAGCAAAGAAGCCCGGCAAGCCCAGGCCAAAGTTCAAGCCCGGGGCCTAGGCCCGCAACAATGTCAGGAAAGGGCCTGTGCCACCATGCGCGCGAGGCCCGCCAGGCTCACCACCAGCAGACCCGCACCCAGCACCCGAAAGAACAGGCCGGTGTCCGCCCGCAGGGTGTAATCGTGAAAGCGCAGGCCAAGCACATGGCCCACTGCCGCACAGGGCAGCAACCAGATGTGGTGGCGCCACTGCAGGTCGATTCCGGTCCACGCAAATGCACTGAGCTTGATTGCGACCAGCACAAACCAGAGCACAAACAGGGTGTCACGCAGCTCGTGGCGGGCGACGCGACTGGCCGCCACCGGCACGACCAGCGGCGCGGCTATCAGTGAGGTTCCGCTGACATAGCCACCCAGAATCATGAAGAACGCATCCAGTCTGCGGCTGTTGCTCTTGAACGGTCGCTGGAGGATGTAGCTGATGGCGTACACCGCGACCACCACGAAGATGAAGCTGCTGACTACCGTCGCCGGCAAGGTGATGACCCCGGCCACTCCTATCAGCTTGGGAATCAGCATCAGCGGCAACGCATAGCGCAGGAACGCCCAGTTGACGGACGTCTGTACCGGGCCGTCCGCAACGGCACCGCGCCCCCGGCTCCGGACATGAGCCTGCGCTATGGTCAGCGCCGAAAACAGCAACAGGTGTACCGAGATGATGGGCAGGTATACCAGCGGTGCATTGTGGACCATCAACAGGAATGGCAGGGTCAGTACCGCGCCGCCGAAGCCGAGGCCGGAGCGGACAAAGCCCCCCCAGACAAACAGCAGGGCAATGACCAGATACTGCCACAGCGCGAGATCCGCCATCAGCCGGCGCTGCCGCCGCGCAGTGCTGCGAGCGCGCGTTCCAGCCGGGCAAAGCCCTTGTACTCATAGAGCGCCGGCGGACAGGCGTCGATAGCTGCCAACAGCTGCGGGATCGCACCCGGCACTGCTTCCAGCGCCGTCAGCGGATGCAGGTAAACCCGGATCGTAAACACGATGGCCCCGGTCTGCGGCAGCCGCCGCAGTGACTGCCGCTCACTGCGGTAATAGAGCGCTTCCGCAGCGCCGGGAATCTCGTCCCCGGCCCGCGCACAAAGCGCATTACCCGCCTGCAAACTCCAGTTGTGGCGCACCACCGGATGCGCCACCCGGAGATGGGAAAAAAACCGCTCGACCTTGGGCCCAAGGGCCGCATCGAAACCGGGAATCAGCTCGTGGATGGCACTCATGCTGCGCCCGAACTTCTCTTCCAGCAGCCAGTGGCTGGGGCTGCACAGGCTGGCGGCGGTGAGGATATACTCGTCGCCACGCTGCTCCATGAGCGTCAGGTCATCGGCTACCCACAGGGAGCTGTTCCACAGCGGCTCGCTACTGCTCTCCAGGGGCACTTCGACGGCGCCACCTGCGCACTGCAGCAGCGGGCCCTGCCGCGTGTACAGGGCCGGATAATCGTGCTGCAAATGTGCCGCCAGCAGCTGCGCGGTTTCCATCTGCGCGGGCACTGATTCAGGTAAAGCCCGCCACACCCGGTCACCCAGTCGCTGCCGCTGCTGCAACTTGTGGCGATGGAACAGCAGCGCGTCTTCATCGGGCTCCGTCCAGGCCTCGGTCGGCATTGGCGAAAGACCCATGCGCAACAATTCCGGGGATTGCATATGGGGCAGGTAGCGCAGGGGGGATTGCAGGTCGGTCACGGGGGCTCGCGAAATATGACAAGCGCTATATTTTGCGCTGATTCATCCCCGCGGGCAAACACCGCGTGCCAATCAGCTCTGGTGCCAAACGCCACAAAGCCGACACAAAGCCTTGTTCCACCCGGCACCATTGGGTAGTCTCCTGTTTCCGTCACGACTGCCCTCAGGAAGCCAGGCATGCAACGGCCCTGCCCCATCCTTTCCAGGCTAGCTGCCCTGCCCCTGAGCTTCACCGCAGTGTGGTGCCTGGCAGATGAAGCGCCACCTGCACCGCCGCCTACCAGTTACTCGGCGGAAATCGGCCTCGGGGGTGAGTACGACACCAACGTCACCATTGACGAACTCGACACCAGCATTCGCCAGGGGGACTATGCGCTGACCCTGGATGCCAAAGTCGGCCTGCGCAAATACTTTACCCAGGACACAGACCTGCGGCTTAACTACGATTTCAGCCAGGACCTGTTTCAGGAGTTTTCACGGCTCAACCGCCAGTCCCATATTCTCGGCGCCAACCTGGGCGTGAAGCTGCAGGAGGTGGACACCGGCCTGTCGCTGTTCTATGTGAATTCGCTGCTGGACGGCAAGGGTTTTCTCGAGCTGTACCGCGTCTCGCCCTCGCTATCGGGTTTCATCAACCGCAAGCTGTTCAGTCGGCTTGCCTATGTCTTCGCCGACAAACGCATCGTTGATCGCGCCGAGCGGGATGCGCAAACTCACAATGGTGAACTGGATCTCTACTACTTTGCCCGAGGCCTGCGCAGCTACTTCAATATCGGTTACCGGTACAAGGCAGAAGACGCCAATCTGGAGCGCCTGGATTACCAGGCTCACGCCGCCAAGCTGCGTTATATACGGCGCATCGATCTGGACGGTAAATTCCTGAAACTGGAACTCGCCTACCGCTACGAGGAGCGGGACTACAGTGGAATCACGCCCGGCATCGGCGGCGAGAGTGAGGCGAGTGAACGGGCGGATGAGCGCCATCGCTGGCAGGTCGACCTCGAGTACCCGCTGACGCCAGACAGCGCCCTGCAGCTGTATGCAGCGTACAGCGATTACAAATCCAACTACCCGATCAGCAATTACGAGCAGGGAATCATCGGCACCCGCTTCGTGTACCGCTGGTAATCAGCCCGCGAAACGCAACACGCCATACCCGTAGGTATCATCCCTGCCGGGGGACCCTTCGTCCTGCACGCTGCGAATCAGCGCCGCGCGAATATCCTCCAGAGGCGACAGCAAGCGCAGGCGCGCGGCCGCCGTGGCGACGAAAGGTACAGCGAAAGATGTGCCTGAAGAGGTCGCGTAGCCGCCTCCCGAGCGCGCGTGCAGCAGACCGACACCAGGCGCTGCGAGATCGACATAGGCACCGCGATTGGCCAGGCGGAAAATGCGCCCGCTGGCGTCAACTGCGGTGACGGCAATCACCGAGGTGTACGCCGCCGGATACATTGGCTTGGCCATGGGGCCGCCATTACCCGCTGCGGCCAGAATCACCACGCCCCGCAGGGCTGCGCGGTCCAGCGCTTTCTCCAGCAGGCGATTGGGTGGCCCGGCAAGGGATACATTGATCACGTTCACACCCGAGGACATCAGCCAGTCGAGTGCCCGCACCAGGCTGACAGTACTGGCGATTTCCCCGCGACTGGGATCCTGTTCAAACACGGCGGCAGCGTACAACTCCGCCTGGGGCGCGAGCCCCAGGTAACTCTGGTCGCGACCAATGAATATCGAAGCAATCGCAGTGCCGTGTGCCGAGGGCAGGCTGGCGCCTTCACTGGCAAACGCCTGCCGGTGGATATTGGCCCTGTTCAGCGCCGGGTGCTCTGTATCCACCAGGCTGTCAATCATGCCCAGACGCAGGGGCATATCTTCAATATCCGCGGGGAAACGCAGGACGGAGCGAGGGGTGCTGCCCTCGACTGTGTGGTGCACCGGAGCCCCTGCCGTGTAAACGTGATTGAGGTCCACCTCCGCACGCCCCCTGCCCACCACGTCAATCACGCCCTCGCGAACATCGTAGATCTCGAAACTGGACGGCGCTTCAACCTCCGCCAACAGCAGCCCCATTCCAGGCAGGTCGGTCACGCGGTCAAAAAGGTAGCCCTTGACCGCCAGTTCGTCGAACACCTCCGGCTCAGCCATGACCAGCCACTGCCGGGTATTGATGCGGGCTTCGTCGATTTCCAGGCGGCTCTCCAGCTCGTTGACCACACTATCGATTTCAGTTTCGAGCCGCTCTTCGACAGCATCGGCGAGGGAGAACTCCACCGATTGCTCCACGGAACCCGCCACGGCCTGTTCCACGGTCTCCTCAATCGACTGCTCAACCGTGGACGCCACGGATTGCTCGACCTTGCCCGCCACAGTCTCTTCAACGGACTCCTCGACCGATTCTTCCACGGCAACCGCCACCGACTCTGCAACGGACTCCTCCACCGTGTCCTCCACAGCAACCGCCACCGACTCTTCAACGGCCTCTTCGACGGACTGCTCTACAGACTCCTCGACCGTGTCCTCTACGACACCGGCGACTGTTTCCTCTATCGTCGACTCGACTGAATCATCAATACTGTCCTGGATCGTCTCTTCTATCGACTCTTCAATGGTTTCACCGACGGCCTGGTCCACCCGGCCCTCGACCTGCTCCTCGACCTCTTCCTCCACTTCCTCCTCGACGCGCTCCTCGAAGTCAGGGTCATCCAGGCAGCAGGGAATCTGGGCTTGAGCCGTGTGCAGGGATGGAGGGGCCGCCCACAGCAGGATCAAGGCAAGCGGCGCGGCAAGCAGGACGAACCGCCCGCGCAGCACTGGAAACCCCTGGACTGAGCATCTTCCGAAACCGTTACGCTGTGGCACGATCTTCACCCCTTGCGTCGCTGACGCCTTTACCCTTGAGACGAATCAGGGCGCGAATAATTCCGGCAAATGGAATAGAATCACGCAGTTATCCGTCATCTCCCATAACAGGACCATTATGCCATCGCTGAGCACCTCACAGCGAGAACTTCTGCTGGCAGAACTCGGCAGCTTGCGCCGCTTCTGCAGGTCACTGAGCGGGTCGACCGCGGACGCGGACGACCTGCTGCAAATAACGGTAGAGCGCATCCTTGAGAAAGGTATGCCTGCGGATGCGGATGCTGTCAAGTGGGCCTATCGGGTCTGCAAAAACGCCTGGATCGACGAACTTCGGTCCCGGGAGGTCAGGCAGCGTTACCCGCAGCAGATGGCATGGGACAGCGACGAGGCACCGTCGGCGGAAGAAAGTGCGGGGCAGGAACGAGCTCTGGAAGCCCTGACTGCGGCAGTCGCCAAACTACCGCAGGAACAGCGCCTCGCCCTGACACTGGTGGCGGTTGAAGGCAAAAGCTACGCCGAAGCCGCTGACATCCTGGAAGTGCCCGTCGGCACTATCATGAGCCGTATCGCCCGCGCGAGGGCGCAGCTGCTGAAGTATCGGGAGACCCCGGAGTGGGATTAGACGTGGAGGACACTATGACAGACCGAGATTTCAAGCTTTTATCCGCCTACATCGACGGTGAGCTGGACCCCGCAGATGCCTCGACTCTGGCGTCCCGGCTGGCCCGGGAACCAGCCCTGCGCGCACGACTGGCGGAGATTGAAGCTCTGCAGGCCCGGCTCCAGGATGCGGCCAGGGTCAGCGATGGCACCCCGCTGCCTGCCCGCATCCGGGATCTGCTGCAACCGCAGCCCAACGGCATCCGCGCCCTCCCGCATCGCCTCGCCCGGTTCCCCGGCAGCCTGCGTCAGGGGCTTGCGATCGCGGCATCATTGACAGCGGTCGCCGCCCTGCTGCTGGTCCCCCAGTGGCAATCGGGGCACGACCGTGAGGGGCGGGATACACTGCTGGCCGCCGCCCTGGAGACCCTCCCCTCCCGCGCCTCTGGCTGGGACACACTGGGCGATGGCCGCCAGCTGCGCACGGTTCTCAGTTTCCCGAACCACGAGGGAAGCTGGTGCCGCGAATATGTCCTCACCGATGCCGGTGCCGGCAGCTCGGTCCGCGGGGTCGCCTGCCGTGACGGCGGCAGCTGGACTACCCGCATTGTCACCCCGCAGAATCAGCTTCCAGGTCGCGACGAAGCAGCCTACCGGCCTGCCAGCGCTGGCGATAGCAGGGACATTGCCAGTTTTATCGACCAGAACGCTGCGGGAGATGTAGCGGGCCCGAAGAAAGAGGCAGAGCTGATTACCCGCAGCTGGCGATAGACCCCTTTATTCGAGGCCGCAGGGCCCCGGAGGGCGCTACTGCTCCAGGGCCAGCACCAGGTTGACCGTCACCGTGTAGGCATTTTCGCCACCGGCTATCGGTACCGCGCTGGCATCCGCTGACATCCTCATCTCGGCCCGCGCCATGGGCTGCGGTCGCGGCTGGTAGGACTGTTCGGAAATCTCCAGGATACGCCCGCTGCGCACCCCCGCCGCCGCGGTCAGGGTTGCGGCCCGCTGCAGGGCGTCCTTTACCGCCGCTGTCCGCGCCTGCTCCAGCGCCGCCGACGGATCATCGTTCAGGAACTGGATGTTGCCACCCTGATTCACCCCCAGGGACACGGATTCATCGAGAATTTTACCCACCTCCCCAAGCTTTCTAACCCGCACCATCAGGCTGTTGCTCACCGTGTAGCCGACGATCTCGGGGGGCTCCTGCTGACCCGCTGCCGTTGGCCGATGGTGGCGATAGCGGGGCTGAATCCCGAACTCGGCAGTCTGCAGGTCCCGCTCGCCAATACCCGCCTTGCGCATGGCTCGCAGGACTTCCTCCATCGCCGCGGAGTTGGCATCCAGTGCTTCCCTGGCTGTCGCACCCTCGCGCGTCACCATCAGCTGCAGCAGCGCCATATCGGGCGCAAGGGTCGCCCGGCCCTCACCGGTCACCCGGATCTGCGGCTGGGCGTCACTGGCCTGGGCGCTGGCGATGGTCCCGAGCAGAAGGGCACACAAGCCCAGGACTTTCGGTAGCGTGGTGTTCATTGCGGTTACTCCTCTGCAGATGTCCGGGCCAGTTGCCCGCTGAAAAGCCAGTTGTCAGGCGAAACGCAGACGGACCCTGGCACCGCCGAGTCCGCCGCTGTCGATACTCAGGCTGCCTGCATAACTTGCGGCGATGTCGGCGGCCACGGACAGGCCAATGCCCTGGCCCTCACCCCGACTGTCGGCCCGGAAGCCGCGCTGGAGGATGGCTGCGCGCAGGGCCGGAGCCACCCCCGGACCGTCGTCCTCGACCAGAATATCCAGGGGGTGATCGCCCCCGCCGGCGGCGCTGACGCGAATGTGGCGCACCGCGTACTTGCAGGCATTGTCCATAAGATTGCCCATGATTTCCATGAGATCCCGCTCGTCACCGCGGAAGCGGCACCCGGACTCCGCCAGCAACTGGATGTCCAGATCGCGGGCAGCGTAGACCTTGAGCAGGCTGCCGCGAAGGCGCTCAAGCACCGGCTCCACCGCAACCTGCTGCAACAAGCGGTTGCCGCCGCCCACCGCCCGTTGCAGCTGGTAGGACACGATATCTTCCATGCGATCCGTCTGCTCGGCCACCAGCTCGGGGTAACTGTCCGCGGCCGGGTCCGCGGTCCGGATCACAGCCAGCGGCGTCTTCAGGCTGTGGGCAAGGTCGCCCATGGTACGCCGGACCCGCTCACGCCGCTGCAACTCGCCCTGCAGCAGGGCGTTCAGGTTGCGGGTGAGAGTCTGGACCTCCCGGGGATAGGGTCGCTGCAGAAACAGGGCTTCCCCGGCCTCAATTCTGGCAATGTCTGCCGCCAGTTCACGCAAGGGGCGCAAACCCCAGGCGAGAATCACCACCTGGCAACCCAGCAACAGCAACGCGGAGCTTCCCAGCCACAACAACAGACTGCGGCGATACTTCGCCACCTCCACCTCGATCGGCGCAGTGGTCTCCAGTACCGTGAACCGAAGCGGGATATCGGTCCCGGAGCCGGTTTCCCACAACACCTGCAGGGACACCCGCAGCTGCCCGTTGTAGCGCGCACTGTTGCGTGCCCCCGGCGCCAGATCCGGAATGTCCGCCAGCACCCTGCCAGGGTCCACGGTCAGCGCCGACGCCGATGCCCACAACAGCTGGCCCTCGCCGTTGCTGACCAAGGCATAGAGCCCGGAGTTGGGCTGGCTGAGACGCGGCTCCAGCAGTTGCCCTGGCATACTGAGCTCGTCCTCGAACTCGGCCTGAGCCAGCAGCGCCAACAACTGCAGATGCAGGCGCTCCGCCTGTGCTGCCTCTATGCTGAGGCGATGGCTGCGTTCCAGGTACCAGCCGGTCGCGCCGAGAAACAGAGGCAGCAACAGGGCACTGGCCAGCAGCAGGCGCGCAGCGAGGGAGTGGGTCCCGGGGTTCACGCGGTACGCGGGCTCAATGCAAAGCGGTAGCCGGCGCCACGCACAGTTTCTATCGGCTGCAGGACACCATCCGGATCCAGTTTTCTGCGCAGGCGCCCGACGAAGACCTCGATGACGTTGCTGTCGCGATCATAATCCTGGTCATACAGGTGCTCGGTGAGCTCAGTCTTGGACACCACAGTTCCCGCGCGGTGGGCGAGATAGGCCAGTGTATTGTATTCATAGGCGGTGAGATCGAGCGGCAGCCCCGCGCGCTCTACCCGCCGGGCACTGAAATCTATGTTGATATCGCCATAGCAGACCTGCGCAGTGGCGCGACCGGCAACCCGCCGCAACAGGGCATTGACGCGGGCTTCCAGCTCTTCAAGGTAAAACGGCTTGGTCACGTAGTCGTCGGCCCCGGCCTCCAGGCCCTGCACCTTTTCCTGCCAGTCCGCCCGGGCGGTGAGAATCAGCACCGGGAAGTCGAGGGCCGCTGACCGCCAGGAGGAGACAAGACCAATGCCCGACTCATCAGGCAGGCCCAGATCAACTATGACTATGTCATAGGGAAACTGTGCGGCCAGATAACGGGCATCGGCACCCCGGCCCGCCTTCTCCACCACCCAGCTTGCAGCGCGGAAGTGTCGCGCCAGCTGCTCGCACAGACGGGCATCATCCTCCACTACCAGCATGCGCACAGCTCAGCCCTTGACCGTCACGGTAATCACCCGGCCTGAGTCCAGGAGCAGTTTCACCCGGTAGGCGTCACCCTTGCGCGACACACTCAACACCCTGCCCCCGTGCTGGGCCTGCGCCCTGGCCGCCGCCTCCCGGGGCGTCAGGCTACTCTTCTGCGCGGCGGCCTTGCCCTGCTGGGCCAGCGCATGCTGCGGCGCAACCAGTCCCGGGCCCGCCGCCAACAGCAGCGCCATCAGGGGGACAAGCAGTATCCTGTTCGGCATTGCGGTCCTCGAGGTATCAATCCAGTGGTTGCAGCTGGATCCGGACGCGAATGGTGTCGCCGGGATAACGGCCGCTGTGGGTATGATAGATAGTACCGCCATAGCGATAGCTTATGCGATAGCCGGTCACCTCCTCGACGTCGCGCAGCTCATAGTCAACCTCGCAGCGCTGTTCGGTAACGTAGTAGCTGCGCTCACTCCGGCGGTGGCCGACATCGTGGCCCACGGATGCACCGAGCAGGGCCCCGGCGCCAGCTATAACCGGCTGATGACGGCTGTTGTGGCCCAGCGCACCAGCGACGGCACCACCGACAACCGCGCCCAGAATGCCCGGCGTAGCCGAGTGGCTACGGCCGCGTTCCACCACACGAACCCGCTCATCCCAGCAGGATTCGTGCGGAATACGCTGAGTGACAGTGCGTACCAGAGGTTCAACCCCGACCACGGGGGCCTCAATTACACTGTACTGGCCTGCCGCCAAAGCCGCTGCCGGCGCCAGCAGCAGCAGGCCGAAAACGTGCTTCCTCATAAGTCTCCTCCCGACAATCATCTCGCCCTGGCCCAGAACTCGCTATTGCAGCTTAGGTAACCATTGCTGAATGAATGCTGAACGACCGCGGGCAAATTTCCGGCCGTTGTTCAGGTTCGATTCAGCTGCGACTCGGTAGTCTGACCACGGTGGCGGCAGACAAGGGAGAACCGCAATGTACAAACAACTGACAGCCTGTTTCATGGTAATCACGCTGGGTACCGCAAGCACTTCGGCCCTGGCAGACCGCAAGCACCACAAGGCCTACCGGCATTACCAGGGCCACCATTACGACACGCGCTACAACCACAAGCGCTGGCAGGCCCCCAGGCACCGGATTACCCATATCCATAAACACTATCGCAGTGACTATTCCGGCTACCTGGGCGCCGCCCTGCTGGGCTCGGCGATCAGCTATACCCTGTTCCATCAGCACAACGGCGCTGTTTGCCACGACAGCCACGGCTATCGCGACAGCCGCGATTATCGCGACCGGTACAGCAGCCGCTACGAGGTGGTGGGCTGCCACCGGATCGAACGATTTGCCGACGGCAGCGAGCGACGGGTAAGCGTGCCCCTGTCCCAGTGCTACTGACGGGGCGCGCTGCCTGTTTCCCGCCACCCGGGCCGGGCTCGCCGCAGGTCGGCCTGTTCCCGGGGCGTCGCTCACGCTACACTCGGTATTCGCCAAGGAGACCGAGCATGCGCAAATTTACCCAACTGCTTTTCGCCCTGAGCCTCGTCAGTACCGGCGCCACCGCTGACGAGCACGCCAAGCTGGAGTCCGCCTTCGAGGCCGTGGAACCCAGGGTCATTGAGTGGCGCCGCGACCTGCACGCCAACCCAGAACTGTCGAACAGGGAGTTCCGTACCGCGGAAAAGGTCGCGGCCCATCTGCGCAGTATCGGCCTGGACGAGGTGGAAACCGGCGTCGCCCATACCGGTGTGGTCGGCACGCTCCGGGGCGCCAAGCCGGGGCCAACAATCGCTCTGCGCGCTGACATGGACGGTTTGCCGGTCCTTGAACAGACCGGCCTGCCATTCGCCTCGACAGCGCGGGGTGAATACATGGGACAGGATGTCCCGGTGATGCATGCCTGTGGCCACGATGCCCATGTCGCCATGCTGATGGGTGCCGCTGAAGTGCTCGCCGAGCGCCGCGAGGAACTCGCCGGCACGGTGAAATTCATCTTCCAGCCCGCCGAGGAGGGCGCACCGCCCGGCGAGGAGGGGGGCGCGGAGCTGATGGTCCGCGAGGGTGTATTGGATGGGCCGGATGCCCCGGAGGCAATTCTCGGGCTGCATGTCTGGCCCGACGATGCCGGTTCCCTGGGTTATCGCAGCGGCAGCTTCATGGCCGCTGCGGACGGTATCGAGATCAAGGTCACCGGGCGCCAGACCCACGGCTCTTCCCCCTGGCTGGGGGTGGATCCCATCTACGTTGCCGGCCAGATTCTGTCTGCGCTGCAGGGTATTCCGGGGCGCCACGTCGATATCACCCGGGGCCCCGCGGTGGTCACTATCGGCAGCATCCAGGGCGGTATCCGCGGCAACATCATTCCCGATGAGGTAACCATGCTGGGCACGGTCAGAACGTTCGACATGAACGAACGCGAGCGCTTGCTGGAG
>NZ_JAVKCQ010000105.1:0-11475 GCF_040222615.1 Haliea sp. | reverse complement strand
GAAACGCGAACCGGGAGCCTGGGCTCCCGTTTGCGATAACAAGTGCGACCGGCACAGATGCAGCTTGATGCCTGCCGCGCCGGCCGGATCGGCGGCGATCTTACTCGTCGTTACCGGTGTTGACGACTTTCTTGCCGCGGTAGAAACCGTCAGCGGTCACGTGATGACGACGGTGAGTTTCACCGGAAGTCTGGTCCACGCTGAGGGTCGGGCCGGTCAGCGAGTCGTGGGAACGACGCATGCCGCGACGTGAACGTGATTTCTTGTCCTGTTGAACAGCCATGTCTTACTCCTGATGGGTATCGCCGGGCTTTAACTGCGCCAGCACGTCAAACGGGTTGGACTTTTTCGCGGGCTCGTCTGCTTCGGGCTCCGCGGTCAGGTCCGCCAAAACTGTGTTGCAATCCGCCTGTTCGTGGTAGCTGAACGGTGGCAGTGCCAGAATCAGCTCGTCCTCGACCAGTTCCCGCAGCGAATACTCGTCCTCCGTCACAATCACCGGGTCCAGCCAGGCTGGCAAAAGCCGGGCCTGCTCGTCCGTCCAGACCACCGCCAGGGTACTGTCTGTATGCAATTGCGCCGGCATGGGCTGCAGGCACCGCTGGCAGGTCACTGTCACCCTACTGTCAGTGACAACCTGCACAAGATACCTGCCCTCCTCGTCGCGGGACAATGTCAATTCCGCCTCGACAACGCCCTCGTCTGCAGCCAGCAGATCCCGAAAACGGGGCAAATCCAGCGGTTTCAACATGCCCCTGACAGTCGCACCACGCGAGGCGGCCTTGCGGACATCCAGCGTGCCGGGGAGGGGGTCGGTCAACATAGGCGCGCATCATAGGGGCGGTTTCCCCCTTTGTCAAAAAAATTCTTTAGAATACAATCAGTTCAGGGCGCCAGCCCGCTGCCACGGAAAATCACTCATGGATCTGATCCTCGCCTCGACGTCGCCCTATCGCCGCGCCCTGCTCCAGCGCCTGCAATTGCCCTTCCGCTGCCTGGCGCCAGCTGCAGACGAAACCCCGCTGCCAGGAGAGGCTCCCGATGCCCTTGCGGCACGCCTGGCGCGGTCCAAGGCACGCTCCATCGCCAGCACCCACCCCTCGTCTCTGGTGATTGGCAGCGACCAGGTGGCCTCGCTGGACGGCATCCTGCTCGGCAAGCCCGGCAACCATGACAACGCCAGGGCACAACTGTTGGCCAGCGCCGGCAATGCGGTCCAGTTCTTTACCGGCCTCACCCTGTGCTGCGGCGACGCCGGCTTCGAGGCAACCGTGGTAGAACCGTTTACCGTGCAGTTTCGCCGCCTGGACGGCGCGGCCATCGATAACTACCTGGCTCGCGAACAGCCCTTCGACTGTGCGGGCAGCTTCAAGTGCGAGGGGCTGGGTATCGCCCTGTTCGAGCGCATGGCCGGGGACGACCCCACCAGCCTCGAGGGCCTGCCGCTGATTGCCCTCACCAGCCTCTTGGAACGGGCGGGCTACCCGGTTCTGGCATGAGCGATCAGTTCAGGCAAGTTGCAGAGATCGGGCAGGCTGTCGATCACCGCCCGCGGCTGGTGCAATGCCAGTTGCTGCGGCGAGTGAACGCCGAAGCTCACTCCCACAGAAGGCATGTTGATCTGCCGCGCCATGTCCAGGTCGTACTCTGAATCGCCGACCATCAGCGCCAGCTCCGGGCTCTTGCGCCGCTCCGCGAGAATCTGGCGCAACATGAGCGGATCGGGTTTCGAGCGGGTCTCGTCGGCACAGCGGGTCGTGTCGAAGTAGTTTTCCAGACCCAGTCCCCGCAACACCCGGTCCAGGCCGCGACGGCTCTTGCCGGTGGCCACGGCCAGTTCGAAACCGGCTGCGCGCAGCGACTCCAGGGTTTCCAGCGCGCCAGCGTGCAGCCGCGCTGGACCCTGGTCGAGCGCGACGTAACAGCGGGAATAGGCCTCGCGCATGCACTCATGCTCCGCCGGGGAAGCACCCGGAAACAGGATGGGCATGGCCGTGGGCAGGCTCAGACCGATAATGTGGCGCACCGAAGCGGCGGTGGGAACAGGCAGCCCGCATTCGCCGGCCGCCGCCTGCATGGCGACAACAATCTGCTCCACCGAGTCACACAGGGTCCCATCCCAGTCAAATATAACTATCATAATCAGTTACTTGCGCATCCTTTCTAAAACTTGTTCGAGGTCAGGTTCCAGCGCGGCCTCAAGCTGGAGGCGAGGCTGGTCCGGCAACTTGAATGCCAGCGAGCGGGCGTGCAGGAACAGCCGCCGAATGCCGAGATTGCGGGCCAGCGCGGCGCTGGCATCATCCATGTACTTGTCGTCACCGAGGATAGGATGGCCCGCAAATTTGGCGTGGACGCGGATCTGGTGGGTTCGCCCGGTGTGGGGACGCGCCTCCACCAGCGTAGCATCGCGGAACTGCTCCAGTACGGCGAACCCGGTGACCGAGGCCTTGCCCTCTTTCGCCACCTTGACCATGCGTTCACCCGACTGAACGACATTTTTTTGTAGGGGCGCCTCGATAATCCGCCGCTCCCGGGGCCAGCGCCCCGCAACCAGGGCCAGGTAGCGTTTATCCACGCCGTCGCCGCGCAGTTGCCGGTGCAGCTCGCGCAGGATTGCCGGCTTGCGGGCGATCAGGATCAGCCCCGAGGTGTCCCGGTCCAGGCGGTGGACCAGCTCCAGGTAGCGGTCCTGTGGTCGCAGCTGGCGCAGGCATTCGATCAGGCCAAAGTTCAGCCCGCTGCCGCCGTGTACCGCAAGCCCTGAGGGCTTGTTGACCACCAGCAGCCCCGGGTCCTCGTAGATGATTCGCGACTGGATCTCGCCGGCCCAGAATCCCGGGATGACCGGTGCGGCTCCCGGTTCCGGCTGGTGAAGGGGGGGGATGCGCAGCACATCGCCCTCGGCCAGGCGGTAGTCCGCCTTGACCCTGCCTTTATTGACGCGGAATTCGCCCTTGCGCAGCCCGCGGTAAATGCGGGTCTTGGGTACACCCTTGAGGACCTTCAGCAGGTAATTGTCCAGTCGCTGGCCGACACTGTCGGCATCAACCTGCAGCTGGCGGACGCCGCTTTGCACCTGCCGGGAGGTGGAATCAGTCATGGTTTCAGGAAATCACTTGATAATTGAAGCACTTACCGATTGAGGGTATACTCCGGCCCGTGTAGCCGGGCTCGGGGCTCGTTTTTTGCTTCCGACGCACGACGCAACCATGCCGGTGACAGCAGGGCCTGCCGACGTAATCGCAAGGCTCCATCGGCACAATGATACCCGCACTTGCGCGTGCAGGCACACAAAGGATGTCGGTGCGCGCCATCCTCGGGCATTGCCCGGGGCCTAAACAGGCAATTCCGCGCCGATACATTATGAACCGCGCAGTACGACTGCCGGGACACAGAATCAGTTCGAGCTTCAGGCAACGCGGTCGTATTCGTCAGGTGATGCGACCCTAACAAAAAGGTCCGGCCCGCGCCAGCGCGGGGCACCTTTTCCGGCGTTGCCTGGCGGCGATCCCTCTCGGGACGCCGCCGCAATACAGGTCACCTGAGCGTGCCGGCAAGTATCCGTGGCGCGATGCCGTCGGGCCCGAAACAGCCTGCGGCGCTCGCCAGGGTTTAACCACCCGGCGTTGTCCGGCAGCAATGCCGGCTGTATGGCTGATTCCCCGCCCCGCCAGACCTGCGCGCACCAGGTAAATGGCACACATGAAAAAAATGCTCATCAATGCGACCCAGCCCGAAGAGTTGCGCGTCGCCCTCGTTGACGGCCAGCGTCTGTACGATCTGGACATCGAAAACCGCACCCGTCTGCAAAAAAAATCCAACATCTACAAAGGCAAGATCACCCGTGTCGAACCCAGTCTCGAAGCGGCATTTGTCGATTTTGGCGCCGAGCGCCACGGCTTCCTGCCCCTGAAAGAGATTGCCCGCGAATATTTCTACAAGGACCCCGGCAACGTCGAGGGCCGACTGAAAATCAAGGAAGTGGTCAGGGAAGGCACCGAAATCATCGTTCAGGTGGACAAGGAAGAGCGCGGCAACAAGGGCGCCGCCCTGACCACCTTCATCAGCATGGCCGGTCGCTACATGGTCCTGATGCCCAATAACCCCAAAGCTGGCGGCATCTCCCGGCGCATTGAAGGCGACGAACGCAGCGAGCTGCGCGAAGCACTCAGTGGTCTGGAAATCCCCAATGGCATGGGCGTTATCATCCGCACCGCCGGTGTCGGCCGCACCTCGGAAGAGCTGCAATGGGACCTGAACTACCTGCTCCAGCTGTGGGAATCGATCACCGCGGCCAACAAGGAAGTGAAGGCCCCAGCCCTGCTGTTCCAGGAAAGCAACGTCATCATTCGCGCGGTGCGCGATTACCTGCGGGACGACATCGACCAGGTCCTGATCGATTCCGACGACGCCTTCGCCGAGGCCTCGGAATTCGTCAGCATGGTGATGCCCAAGTATAAGAATCGCATCAAGCGCTACGAGGACTCCATTCCCCTCTTCAACCGCTTCCAGATCGAGAGCCAGATCGAGACCGCCTTCCAGCGCGAAGTGCGCCTGCCTTCCGGCGGCTCCATTGTCATCGACCCCACCGAGGCCCTGGTGTCCATCGACATCAACTCGGCCCGCGCCACCAAGGGTTCCGACATCGAAGACACCGCGCTGCAGACCAACCTCGAGGCCGCCGACGAGATCGCGCGGCAGCTGCGCCTGCGTGACATGGGCGGCCTGGTGGTGATCGATTTCATCGATATGCTGGCAGCCAAGAACCAGCGCATGGTGGAAAACCGCATGCGCGACGCGCTGGAACTGGATCGGGCCCGGGTCCAGGTTGGCAGGATTTCCCGCTTCGGCCTGCTGGAGATGTCGCGCCAGCGCCTGCGCCCCTCACTGGGCGAGACCAGCGCCATCGTCTGCCCGCGCTGTACCGGCCAGGGCTCGATCCGGGACACCAAGTCACTGGCCCTGTCCATCCTGCGCCTGATGGAAGAGGAAGCCATCAAGGACCGCAGCGCCGAAGTTCGCGGCATTGTTCCCGTCGACGTCGCCGCCTACCTGCTGAACGAGAAGCGGTCAGCCCTGTCCGAGATCGAGCAGGTCTCCCGCACACGGCTACTGGTCATCCCCAACCCCAATCTGGAAACACCGCACTTTGAAGTTACGCGCCTGCGCGATGACGAGGTGAGTGAGGATCGCGCTGTCAGCTACAAGATCGACATCGCGGTCCCCGATGCCGACCTGATCAGCGATGCCCATTCCGCCAACATCCCCGTGCAGCAGGCTGCGGTTCAGCGCATTGCACCGCAGATGCCAGCCCCCGAAGCCGCACCCGCAGCGGAAGAAAGCGCGGCGCCCGCAGAGCGCAACAAACGCAGCAGTGGCCACAGGAGTGGCAACAAGGCCCGGGCCGTAGAGCCTGTTGCGGCGGCAGCCCCGGTTAAAACCGGCCTGGTGACGCGTCTGATGGGCATGTTGTTCGGCGAGCCGGCCAAGGTCGAGGAACCGGCCGCCAAGCCGCGCAAGCCGGCCGCAGCGGAGAAGGATTCCGAGGAGGAGAAAAAGTCCGAAAGCCGCAGCAGCAACGGTCGCAAGCGCAGCCGTGGCGGCCGCCGGCGTTCCGGTGGTGAGCGCAGCGGAGAGCGCAGCAGTGAACAGCCTCGCGCAGAGAAGCCGGAAAAGAATGACAAGCCCGAGCGTTCCCGGCAACAGGATGACTCCTCCGAGGAGCAGACCTCCTCGCCCAAGCCACGCAAGCGCGGCGGCAAGGGTCGGCGGCGTCCAGACGGCGAAAAGCGCCAGGAAACTGTCGAGCAACCACTGGATATGGATACCGATGCCAGTGACGACGACAGCCTGGAAATCTTCGCCCAGTTGCAGGAAGAAAACGGCGACAAGCCGCGCAAGCGCCCGAGTGACATGAAACGCGGCGAGCCGCGTCGCCGTCGCCGTCCGCGTGCCAAGGCTGACGACGCCGCTGCGACCAACGTCGCAGCCAGCGATACCGGGACCCCCGCTGCAGAAGCTGACGGCAGCAACGATGCGCAAGCCAGCGTTGAGCCTCGCGAGGCCCTCGCCGAGGCGATTGCGCCGGTAACCGCAACCGAATCCGTTGCAGACACCGCTGTTCCAGAGACCGCTGCAAGGAAGGAGGCCACTGCGCAGGACGCCGGCGACACCGTAGCGGAAGCAACAATCGAAGCCGTAGCCGATGTCGCTGAAACGGCCGAGGTCACCACCGATGAGGCCCAGGCGGCCGCTGAGCCCGAGGCAGAGGAAACGCCCACGGCCGAGCCAGTCACTGCGAAAGTAGCGGCTGAGCCTGTAGCTGAGCCCGTAGCGGCAGCCCCAGTCGAAGCGAGCAAGCCCGCCGGTATCACGGCCGATGGCCGTGTCGCCAACGACCCCCGGATAGCACCTCGACCGGTCGGCCAGGTGGAGATCGCCACCGCTCACCTGACCCTGTTCCGGGAGGAGCAGCACCCGCCGGTCAAGGGCAGCGGGCGCATCGCACCACGGGCCAGCAACGACCCGCGTGGCTCGCGTCCTGCGGCTCCCCTGCAGGAGGCGGCCGAGGCCTGAGATCCGCGCCGAAAAATGCGCGCACCACGGTCGAGACTCTTGTGCGCGCCTCGAGGCCCTGTAGAATCGCGCACGCCCGCGCAAGGCGGGAAAACAATCCGGTGGGCTGGCTGAGTGGTCGAAAGCGGCGGTCTTGAAAACCGTTGAGGGGCAACCCTCCCGGGGTTCGAATCCCTGGCCCACCGCCACTTTTGCCTCTAAGCCCCTGCTTTCACCGGGGCTTTCTATTTCCGGTGTTTTATTCCCCCGAAAGCCCTAATGGGACCCAGACACGTTGAGCAGCTCTGCAGCCTCGGCCCGGTTGAGCTGCCTTTCTTCCGGTTTGGTCGGACCATTTTTGCGGTCCCACCAAAGTCACCGTTCCCGGCTACACTCAGCCCATGCAATCACTCGATAAAGATTTGTCCGCTCAGATACACCAGGAAGCCGCTGACAGGATCGCCAGGGTACAGCGGGAACAGAGGCGGTCAGTATAGTCGGTCGTCCACAAAAAAAGCCCGCCGAAGCGGGCCTGTGCGTCACGCGCTTGATCTAAGACCTGCGGCGCTTCCAGCCAAGGCCAGCAAGCCCGAGGCCGAAGAGCGCAAGAGTAGCTGGAGCAGGTACCTCGTTTACCGAAACGTTATCCAATTGGACGCGGGTTCCAGCTGACGGGTTGCTTTCTTGCAGAACGAAATCAATTTGGGCATTGTTGAATCCGCCACTGAAATCAACATCGGAAACGTTGATAGTACTTTTAAAGCTTACGGTATTGCCAAAATCAGCCACTTCGCTGGTTTCATTTAACAGTACGCTATTCACAAACCCTGTCCCAATCTGAAAATAACCAAAACTGACAGAGAAAAAGTCCGTCTCCTGCGGTTTATTGATTTGCCACTGATAATCAAACGCTATTTCGACCGCCGTACTCGTGGTTGGTAGTTTAAAACCCTGGTTGAACTGGACCGTTCCAGGCGTACCAGGACGCCCTACGTGTGCTGTTCCGTTATCAAAAGTAACGCCAGAAATCCCGGTTAATACATTGATCGTCCAGCCACTCAAATCAGTATCGAAAGTGCCGTTAGTGATCAAGTTAGCATGTGTTGACGCAGCCAACCCGCAAAACATCAAAACACCAACGGCCGCATTACGAGCGAGAACCTTAAAAGACATCGTCTTACCCTCTATTGTGAAACATGCAATGATTCTAGCAATACCCGCACCAATTTTATGTTTCTTCAATTAAAATATAAGGTTAACGCCGATCCATAAAGTGAGGCGCGATTAAGTTGTAAAGTTTGCTGACAGCGTTCGAGCAGCAGGTGCACCCTGCAACTGCGCACGTCAGGTCAGGGGCGTGACCTGCCGTTGGCCTAGATCGTAAACGTATGACCGCTGTTAGGACATAGCGGACCTGGCCGCTTCCACCTCAAAGCGGTCTTGAATAACTAGCCGATATTCTCAATTTAGGTGGCCCCGATCGGCCAAAAGCGGCCGCCCGATCCATCTGCAAAATGCACTAGTCGCGCCCGACAAAAATGTCCAAAGGCAGCACCGCGGTCACACCAACATTGGGGGCATCCACCAGTTGCCCGATCCGCATATCGACGGCAACACTCGCGATCATGTATGCCTGCGTTCGGTCATAACCATACTCAGCCACGATGTAATCAATCATAGCGGCTAGAGCATTTCGGGCGGCGAGATTGATACTGCCAGACAAGTTGGTTAGTCCTGCAATTTTAGGGGAGTCGAGGTAGGCGAGATCCGCAGGAATGGTGCCTTTGTCTTTAAGCGGGATACCGGTAACGGCGTAGAATCGCTTTGACGGTATTCTCAGCACTGATGCCGGACCCTCATAGTGAGGGCCATAAGCCAGATTCGGAGGGTTTTCGGTTATGCGAGCGGTGACTGTCATACTGCCGCCCATCTCGATCGCTGTTCCGGCTACTTCTCCGTCGCCCTGGGCGTAATGAAAGTCGCCAACCGCGAGACCGCAACCATCAACCAAGCATGGCAGATACACAGTGGTGCCAGTCGTAATGTAGCGGATGTCCATATTGCCACCGTGCTCCCGTGGCGGAACCGTTCGCAGGCACTCAGACGCTTTCCTCCCTCCCTTTCCACACAACGGTGCAGGCTTGGCCTCGTCCGGGTCTGGGTTGAATACGACGCCGCCCGATTTGAGCAGTTGTGTTTCGCGTGCGAGCACGTCCGCAAGTAACTCCTTGTCGGGTAGAGTCGTCACGACACCTGGAAAACTGCTGTTTGGAATACGCACGCCTGGTAGCGCATCGCTAACTGCATAGTCATCGTTTAAGCGCCAGACGATGAAGCGTTCGTCGGTTCCAAATTGATCAGCGGCAAAACCCAAAGGTCCGGCTTGAGTCCAGCCGACCTTGGCGGGCTCGAGACTCTCGATGGTCACGGCCAACACGTCACCCGCTTTGGCGCCATTGATAGAGACCGGCCCAGTCAATGCATGGACGATTCCGACACCTTGCCGGGGATTGCTCTTCGCGCTTGAAAACTTGTTCGGGTCTAGAGTCAGGTCGAAAGCATCGCGGCTGTTGAAGACAATGCGTTGGCCGGGGTCTGCTTCGGCGATCATTGGAATATCGGGGTGGAGACGGTTCATGCAGCCGGGATCTTCGGCGCAGCCAACACTGGGGTTGCCAACTACTATTTCCGGGGTAGCGACATCGGCGGCAGCGTTTACAGACGTGGCCACTATCAATAGTAGCCCGCTAGAAAGAAGGGCGGAAAAACCAAGTTTCATACGCGCTCCGAGATTGGCGAATTCGAGGAGCATAAGCCTTGGGCAAGCAGAAGTCACTCTAACAGAAGTCACTCTAACTCCGATCGCCTCCTCGGCCTAGCATTTAGCGGATGACTTCGCCTCTGCGCCACCACCCTTCGGACCACAGCGCGTCCCCACCGCAGTGCCGAGGTACCCACATAAAACAGGAGAGGCTGCTAGACTAAGCCAATAGTACGGACCCTGTTGAACATTTGGCGAGGAGCGACCGATGCCGGACAAACCGCGGATTCTCGACCTGATCGGCAACACTCCCCTGCTCTACCTGCGGGAGGCATCCGAGCTCACCGGTTGCCAGATCTACGGCAAGGCAGAGTTCATGAATCCTGGGGGGTCGGTGAAGGATCGCACCGCTCTGGGGATTATCCGCGCCGCCGAGGCCGCGGGAGACCTCCACCCCGGTGGCGTGATCGTGGAAGGCACCGTAGGCAACACCGGGATCGGGTTGACCCTGGTGGCCAACGCCCTGGGCTATCAATCGGTGATCGTGATGCCCCAGACTGCGAGCCAGGAGAAAATCGACCACCTGGAAATGCTGGGGGCAGACCTGATACTGGTGCCATCGGCCCCCTACGCCAGTCCCCAGCATTACATTCATACCGCCGAGAGTGTCGCCGTGGGCCGGGCCAGTACTGAACCCAATGGCGCCATCTGGGCACGCCAGTTTGACAACCTCGCCAACCGGACCGTGCACTACGAAACCACCGGGCGCGAAATCTGGAACCAGACGGGTGGCAGTGTGGACGGCTTTATCTGCGCTGTAGGCACCGGGGGCACCCTGGCCGGGGTTGCGGCGGCGCTGCGCGAATGCAAGCCCGGGATAAAAATCGGCCTGGCAGACCCGATGGGCTCGGCGCTGCACAGCCATTTCAGCGGCGGCCCCCTGCTCGGGGAAGGCAACTCCATCGTCGAGGGCATCGGCGTGTCATTCCTGCCGGGGAACCTGGAAGGTGTTACGCCGGATTTCAGTTGCCAAGTGGACGACGATACCGCCCTGCCGCACATCTTCAACCTGCTCAAGCACGAGGGGATCCCGGTGGGCGGCTCATCGGGCATCAATATCGCCGGAGCCGTGGCGATGGCTCGGGAACTGGGGCCCGGGCATACCATCGTGACGATCCTGTGTGATGCCGGCAGCCGCTACCACAGCAAACTGTTCAACCCGGATTTCCTGATGCGGCACAAGCTGCCTTTCCCCGGCTGGATGGCCAGCTAGGCCGGCTGAATCCACAACTTGCCCCCTGCCACCGGCAGCTGCCAAACGGCAGCGGAGAGACCGGCATTTCGCTATTGATAAATAAAACCCCGGCGCCGCAACAGTTTCTCGGACTCCACCGCCAACACGACCAACAGCGGCAAGCTGAAACAGACCAGTAGCTCGGGCAGTGCCAGAGGCTCGGTCTTGAAGATCCCGTTCAGTACCGGCAGATAAATTACCGCCAGCTGCAACAGCACGGTGAGAGCGACCGCCAGCAGCAGCGGCCTGTTGCTGAGCAGGCCCTGTCGCCACAGCGATTCCGACTCAGAGCGGATAGCGAGCACATTGGCGAGCTGGCAGAACACCAGCACGGTAAACACCACGGTCTGCCAGTGCGCCCCGGCACTGCCCAGCGCCCAGGCCTGAGCGCCCAGGGTAATACCGCCTATCAGCAGTCCCACCCAGATCATGTGCTGCCACATTCCGCCGGCAAAGATACTTTCGCCCGGTGGCCGCGGTGGCCGCCGCATGATCCCGCGCTCTGCAGGCTCAACCCCGAGCGCGAGGCCCGGCAGGCCATCCGTGACCAGGTTGATCCAGAGAATGTGGATCGGCAGCAAGGGGATGGGCAGGCCCAGGAAAGGTGCCAGCAACAAGACCCAGATCTCCCCGGAGTTACTGGTCATGGTGTACTTGATGAATTTGCGAATGTTGTCGAAAATCCGCCTGCCTTCGCGTACCGCGCCAACAATGGTGGCGAAGTTGTCGTCCAGCAGGATCATGTCTGCGGCTTCGCGGGCCACATCGGTGCCCTGCTCGCCCATGGCGATACCGATATCCGCCTGTTTCAGGGCAGGCGCATCATTGACCCCGTCGCCGGTCATGGCACAGAACTCCCCAG
>NZ_JAVKCQ010000104.1:0-3903 GCF_040222615.1 Haliea sp. | reverse complement strand
TGGAAGATCGCCAGTGACAGCAGGCTCAGGCCGGTGGAGCAAATGCATACCAGCACGGCTACCAGGGACAGGCGCCAGGAATTGAAGGTGAGGACGATGCTGGCGATGAGCAGGGCGATGATCATCCCCATCGGCGCCAGGATGTCGGCGACCACGCTGGCCCGCTCGTCGCTATCCCCGCCGAAACCGTAGCGGTACCCTTCCGGCAGCGGGATGGGATTGGCCTGCAGGTCCTCGCGCAGATGGTTCAGGGCTTCCTCGGGTAGCACCCCGCGGGTGAGGTAGGCCTGTACGGTATTGGTGCGCTCTCCGCGGGTGCGGCTGATAGGGCTGCGGGAGGGTACCAGGGCGAATTGGCCCAGGCTCTGCAGGGCCACGCCGGGAATGCCGTCTTGCCCGGCGTCACTCCCGGCACCATTGCGCAGCGGCAGGTGCAGGGCGGCAATCTGGCCGGCGCTGCCCCAGTCCGCTTCCTCCAGCCGCACCCTTACCGGCAGGCGCTCGGTACCTTCCAGAACCTCGCCCCCGGTAATACCGGTGAGGGCCGCGTCCAGCGCTGCGGCGACGTCGCGACGCTGCAGCCCGGCCAGCCGCAGCCGGGTTTCGTCGGCTTCGAATACCAGTTTGGGCGCCCCGGCGACGAGGCTGGTGTTGGTGTGGGTGACATCGGGCAGTTGCTCCAGGCGCAGCCGGAACTGCTCGCCCAGGTCCCGCAGCACATCCAGGTAGTCGCCATAGATTTCAACCTCCAGGGGCGCCATCACCGGCGGCCCCTGGTCGATGCCGCGGACGATGATCCGCGCTTCGGGGTAGCCCCTGTCCACTTCCCGCTGCAGGCGCCTGATCAGTTCATCGGTCTGTTTCGGGTCGGTGGTCAACACCAGGGCCTCGGCCCAGCTCGGGATGCGCTCCCGGGTGCGAAACATGTTGTAATAGAATGCTGGAGCGCTCTCGCCAATTGTCCAGTCCACCCGCCGCACCAGCGGATCTCCCCGCAACTGCTCATCCAGCTGTTTGACCAGGGCGGCAGTATCATCAATGGAGCGCCCATCCGGCAACTTCACCTGCAGGTACATCTGGTCGCGGTCGGTGCCGGGGAAAAACTGCGCGGTCAGGGTCGAAAAACTGAGGAACCCGGTCAGCGGCAGCACCAGCGCCAGCGCCACCGAGCTGCCGGGGTTGCACAGGGACCAGTCAAGGGCACGGACCAGCAGGCGGCCCGAGCGGCCGCTCTGCAATCCCATCTCCCACCAGTGGCCCGCCCGCCGCAGGCCGCGGGGCAGGAGCCACGCCGCCAGCACCGGAGTGACAATCAGCGCCAGCAACAGCGAACCGGTCAGCATCACCACCACGGCGATGGCAATGGAGCCCATGAAGTCGCCGGATGGCCCGGGCAGGATCACCATGGGCATGAAGGCCAGCACCGTAGTGGCGGTGGATGAGAGCAGGGGAACCCGCAACCTCGACACGGCCCCGGTGATTGACGACAGCGGACTGTCGCCGTGGTCCACCAGGCGTTTGCGGATTTCGTCGGTCATGACGATGGAGCCGTCCACCAACAGGCCGAGAGCCACCACCAGCCCGGTGACGGACATCTGGTGGATGGCGATTCCCAGCTCGTACAGTACTGCCACCGAAAACAGGGAGCACAGAGGCAGGATACAGGCCACGACCACGGCCGCGCGCCAGCCCATGGTGAACAGCAGGACCAGCAACACCAACACCACGCCCAGGGCCAGGTTGTTCGCCACACTCTGCAGCCGTTCAATGGTATAGACGCTCTGGTCGTAGCTGATTTCCAGGCTGATTCCCCGGGGTGACAGGCCGCGGTATTGCTCAACGAAGCGGCCGAAATCCCCGGTCCAGCGGTCGACCTGCATGCCGTCGAGCATGGCCACACCCACCAGGATGCCCTCGCTGCCCTGGACCAGGACCCGCGACGTCGGCGGGGTCGACTGGGCCCGGTAGACCCGCGCGATGTCCCCGAGGCGCACTGCACCGCCAGCGGTGTCGGTGCGCAGGACCACTTCCCGCACCCGCGCAGTACTGCCAAATTCCCCGTCAATCTCGATCAGGAAGTCGTTGCCGGCACCGCTGCTGCGCCCGGAGGCCGCGCGCGGGTCGGCGCCCTGCAGGGCGGCGGCAACCTCGGCCAGGCCCAGATCGCGGCTAATCAGTGCCTGCTCGTCGATTGCCACGCGAATCTCTTCCTCCGGCTCACCGAACAGATCAACCCGTTCCGTACCATTGAAATTGCGCGCCGCATCGGCGAAATCCAGGGCCACCCGATTGAGTAGTGAAAGCGGTACGTCGGTGCCTTCCTGCGCCCGCAGGGCAACAATAATGGTGTAGGCGCTGAGGCGGTCATCGTCGAACACCGGAGCACCGGCGCCCTGGGGAAAGCCTGCAGCGGCGTCATCGAGCGCATCGCGGATTTCCGACCAGCTGCGCTCAATGTCCTCGGGCGACAGGGTCTGCACCAGGCTGATGGTCAGGCTGGATATCCCGCTGGCGGAGGTGGAGTTGAGCTCATCGATCTCGGCAATCTGGCGCAGCTCATCCTCAAGTGGTCGCGTAACCAGGGCCTCCACCCGGGCCGGGTCGGCGCCGGGATAGACGGTGGTAACAGTGGCGACAAAGTTGGTGATGGTGGGGTCTTCCTGGCGCGCGATCGAGCGCAGGCTGAATATACCTACCACCAGAATCACCAACACCAGGAGCGTGAAGTAGCGGCCGTTGTTGTAGAGAATGCGGGCGAGCATGTCAGGACTCCAGCGGCTGGACTGGGGTGTCGGCGGCGATGCGGTGGATGCCGTCGGCGATAACCCGCTGGCCCGCCTGCAGGCTGCCGCGGACGTAAGCGCGGTTGCCGTCGATGTGCAGCACTTCCACCGCCTCGCGCGCGGCGATGGTGGCGCCGTCGCCCCGTCGATCCAGGCGGAGGACGGTCCAGGCGCCGCGCTCCCCTTCCAGCAGGGCGCTGATCGGCAGCCAGCCTCCGGTTGCCGGAACTGTTTGTGCCAGCACCAGGGTGGCGATCTCACCGTCCAGGGCTGTGGCGGTGGCCGGCAGGTCGAACACCGCCAGAGCAGTGCGGGTACGCGGGTCCAGGTCCGCCCGGACCGCCGCCAGGGTCGCCTGTACCGTGCCGGTGCGTAGCTGCAGCGGGTAGCGCGAGCCCGCGGAGAGCTGTGACCGATGTTCCGCGGGAACGCCAATGCGCGCCTCCAGGGAGCCGGTGGAAACCAGCTGCAGCACCGGCGTGCCTGCCGCAAGTACCGTGCCGGGATCGACCTGGCGGGCGGCAACCACACCCGCATAGGGTGCGCGCAGGGTCGACTTTTCCAGATCCAGATCGAGGCTGGCAAGGCGAGCCTGCAGGCCCTCCCGGCGGCTGGCCAGGGCCTCGGCGGCCAGCCGGGCTTCATCGCTGTCCTGCGCCGAAATGGCGCCAGTCGCCCGCAGACTGGTGCTGCGTGCGCTGCGCAGGCGCGCCAGCTCCAGATCCGCCTCGACACTGGCCAGGTCCGCGGCAGCGACCGCACGCTGCGCTTCCAGTTGCCGGGTATCCAGCTGGCCGAGCACCGCTCCGGCGACTACGGGTTCGCCCTCCCGCACCGACAGCTGCACCAGCAGCCCCGGGACTTCAAAGGCCAGCTGCGCCCGGGACTGCGCCTGCACCAGGCCGGTGAGGCGCAGCGCCTCCGTGTAGCCCTGCTGCAGTTCGAAGACGGTGGTGGTGACGGGCATCGGGGCGGGACGTGGCTGGTCCTCGATCTGCGCGCGCAGGGCGATAGCCGTGGTAAGGATCCCGGTCAAAGCGGCGGCGACAGCGAAACTGACCAGCAGCGTGCGGTAACTACCGGCATGTTGGTTTTTGGTACGGGGCATGGGATGGGAGAC
>NZ_JAVKCQ010000103.1:0-4817 GCF_040222615.1 Haliea sp. | reverse complement strand
GGTTATCGAGGTGGCTGGTGTGGGTGGTACCTGGAACCAGTGGCTTGATCCGAAGACCTACGGGGTGGAGCTGCGGGTCCGCTTCTAAGCGCATCTTTGTCTCGCGAATGGGATAAGCCCGGCTGACATCGGTCAGCCGGGTATTCTTTTTCTCGCGTCAAATCTAGCCAAATGCGGAAGGTATCTTATGGTTTCCCGGATCTACGGTCAGGCGGACACGTTGCGTAGCGGTTTCCCCGAGGGCGATTGCACGAGCGCAACGCCGGGCGAGCTGCTCCGATGCGGTCAGGGCGAATACTTAGAGGAAGAAGGAAAATGATGAAGCCGACAGCGGAGCCGATTGTCGAGCGCGGGGTCCGGGAGCAGGCGTTCAGCCTTGAGTGCGAGGGCCGCGTGGTCCCCGCCATCCTGTGGACACCCGAGGCCGGCGGAAGCGGACAACCACTCGTTCTGCTGGGTCACGGCGGCTCTTTGCATAAGCGCGCGGACTACATTCTGGCCACCGCCCGTCGCTTGGCGCGCAGCCACGGTATCGCCTCGGTCGCTATCGACGCCCCTGGCCACGGCGAGCGCGCCGATCTCGACACGGAGAGGCTCGGTCGCCTAGATCGCGTGTGGGGCCGCGCCGGGGTTGTGGAAGAGACCATCGCGGACTGGCGGACCACGCTCGACGCTGTGCAGGACACGCTCGGTGCGGTCGCCGTCGGCTATTTCGGCATGTCGATGGGCACCATGATGGGCGTGACGCTCATCGCGGCGGAGCCCCGTATCCAGGCTGCCGTGTTCGGGCTGATGGGGACGTGGTCGGTTATCTCGAAGCGCCTCGCCGACGACGCCGCGCGCGTCACGTGTCCCGTGCGCTTTTTGGTGCAGTGGGACGACGAGATCGTCCCGCGCGACCTGGCATTCGAGCTGTTCGACCGGTTGGGCTCAAAGCAGAAGAGCATGCGCACGCACCCCGGCGGGCACCTCGAGGTCCCAGCTGAAGAGATACGCGCAGTTCCCGAGTTTCTCGCCTCACATCTGGGCGGCTGAGCGGGAACGCAGCGCGGACTTTGATCTGATGGTCGAGGGCCGGCACGGGCCCTCACTTCCAGGGACAGAAAATTGCATTTGATTCCGAAACCATCGTAAAATCCGGCGCCTTGCCGATGCGTACCATTTTGCCATACAAAGTTGCGCGTATTAACGGACTCTCTCAAGAGCTATAGACAATGGATGAGCTAGATCGAGACTTGGTTGCGGCACTTCGCCTGCAACCACGAGCGACCGTACGGACCCTCGCCAAGATCGTCGGGGTCCGCGAACACGTCGTCGCCAACAGGATGCGGAGGCTTGAATTAGGTTCAGAGATGCGCGTGATGGCGCAGCTGTCGATGGGCGGGATGGGCTTCGAGCATTACGTCGTGTTCGGTGTCCGGGTCGACGAACGTCCGCCCGGAGAGGTTGCGAAGCAATTGGCCCAGATTCCCGAGGTCCAGGGCCTGGTGTCCACTTCAGGCCGCTTCGAACTGACCGGGACGTTCTTTGCACGCGACAAGGCCCACTTGCGGGAGCTCCTGGATAAGCGCCTCGGAAGTGTACCGGGTGTCGAGGATATCGAGTCCGCTCTGGTCCTGGAAACGCTGGAGTGGGCGGATGTCGCCACGCTGACCGGAGACTCAATAACCGACGTCTTGCCCGCGTTAGATGTGACCGCTGCTGACATTAATAGCCTCGACCAGAGAATCATCTCGACGCTCCAGGTCGACGGCAGGATGCCCATGCGGGAGATCGGGCGCGAGCTGGACACCCCCGAGGCGACCATTCGCTCTCGTATCCGGCGACTCAAAACTAAAGGAATCATCCGGCTGACCGTCGTCTCCAACATCAGCAGCTTTAGACCGGGAGTCAGCGCATACATCTCACTTCGAGTCGGTGATGGGCGACTGACCGAAGTCGCAGGTGCCCTGAAAAACAGTGCCGACTTCGCGTTCCTGGCTATGACAATGGGCCGGTTTAACCTTCAGGGGCTGCTGTTGCCAATGCCGCGCAAGGACCTGGAAGAGCTGGTCTTTCGACAACTTTCCGCAATGGCCGGTGTCAAGCAGGTCGATCTCGAGGAGATTCTGGCCGTCCACAAGAGTGATGTCCGAATTACTCCGCCGAGTCCGAATTCACTGAAAACCGGGGTCACTTAGATAGCCTGAGGCAGCAAACCACTCAGGGAGAGTTCATGAACGCGGTGCATGATGCCATCGGCATCCGTATCCACGATTTGCCGCTGTTACCGCCGCGGGTGCTAGCCGCCCCGGGCCCCGCCGGCGGCGGCTGAGATCGCCCGATCCGCCATGGGGCGTGGTGTTTCCGAGCCATTTCACGCGAGGTTGTATTCCCTCCCTGTTTCCAGCAATCGCTGGAGGTCACTTTAGGCACTGCTCGGAGTTGACAAATTCTGAAGGCCTCCCCGGCAGAGCCGGTGGTCGACTTCGGTCTCGGATCGAATAAAAAAAGCCCGTCCGGCCAACGCTTCTTTTGGTTCTCCTGCGACGTCGCGTACTTAGCTCGAACGCGGCGAGACTCGCACCTGACTCTTCGCCCTGCACGCGGCTTGAAATCGCCGCTTCAACGCCCGATTGGTGCGCCGAAAGAGCGTACGCATATCGAAATTTATTTTGTTGATTCCGTTAATACGCGTATAGTAATATCAGTAAGTACACGCAAGTAGACTATCTTAGTAAGGAGTATCTGACGTGACAAAGCTAGATGGAGAGTACACGGGTTTGGGCTTCGATCCGGACGCCCCGATCGAGAGGAGCCGCGAGAAGCGTGACATGCGCCTGTGCCCGGACGTGAACGATAAGTACGCAGGGAGCACGCCATGAAGTTTGGGATCTTTTTTGAGCAGTCGGTTCCACGCCCTTGGGACGGTGAGATTGAGCACAGCGTTTACCAGAACGCGCTGGAGCAGGCGCGGCTGGCCGATGAGCTGGGCTTTCACTCGGTCTGGGCCGTGGAGCACCACTTTCTGGAGGAGTACTCGCATTGCTCGGCACCGGATGTGCTCCTGTCGGCGATCGCCGCGCAGACGAAGCGCGTCAGGGTCGGCCACGGGATCGTCGTTTGCGTGCCCGGGTTCAACCACCCGATCCGGATTGCCGAGCGCGCTGCTGTGCTAGACATCATCTCCAGCGGACGCCTGGAGCTTGGCACCGGTCGCTCGGCCACCTGGCCCGAACTCGGCGGCTTCCAGACGAACCCCGACGAAACCAAGAAGAGCTGGGACGAGTACATCCACTGCATCCCCAAGATGTGGACGCAGGAACGCTTTGAGTACCAGGGGGAGTACTTCTCCATGCCGAACCGCGCCGTCCTGCCCAAGCCGTATCAAAAGCCCCACCCTCCGCTGTGGGTGGCCGTGTCCAGTCCCGGGACCGAGCTCGACGCCGCGGACCGCGGCATGGGCGCGCTCGGCGTTAGCTTCTCTTCGTTCGCTGCCCAGGAAAAGAAGGTGAAGGTGTACCGCGAGCGCATCGCCAATTGCGATCCGGTCGGAGAGTTCGTGAACGACCAGATGGCGAGCGTTAACTTCCTGTACTGCCATCCGGACGACGAGCAGGGTGTCAAGATCGGTCGGAGCATGATGAGTACCTTCCAGTACATGGCCAGTCAGATTGGCATGGCGAAAGAGGTCTACCCGACGAGTTCCTACCCGACCGGCGGGTTACTCGCCGCCACACGTCGCCAGGCCGACGGTCCGGGTGACGCGCGCGGCGCACCCGAGGGGATCGCCATTGGTAACCCCGAGAATATCATCGAGCAGCTGAAGAAGTGGGAGGCCGCGGGCGTGGACCACGTGAACTTCATGCTGAACGCGGTCGAGGTGATCCCGCAGGAGCGCGTGCTGGAGAGTCTGCGCCTGTTCGCCAAGGAGGTTATGCCGGCTTTCGAGAAGTCTGAGTTAGCGGAGGTTGGTTCCTGATGGCTGCTTACGGAACACTCGCATTTGAGCGTGCGCTAGACGGCGCGCCCACACTCAAGTCCCTTGAGACAGAACCGTGGACTCTGACCGGAGCGCGTCTGATACAGGCGAGCATCGAGGTCGAGCGAGAGCCCGCACTGGCTGCTATACCGCCGGCACTGCACCCGACCCTTCCTTCCTACGCCCTGTTTACGGTGACCGAGTTCCCAGAGAGCCCGGTTGGACCATTCCGGCTTGCGCAAGTGCGTATCGTCGCGCGCGCGGGCACCCGGCCGCGCGGCTTCCTCGTGGGTGCCGTTTGTGACTCGGACGTGGCCACTGCAGAGCTGGCTGCTCGCTGGGGTTACAGTGTCGTCCGTGGCGAGGTGAAGTTGTCCGAACGTCATGACCGCTGGATTGGCACGGTGGTGCGCGATGGGGCGATGATCATGCAAGTGAGCTGTCGCAATCCACAGTTGATCAACGGCGCGGATATCGACCTCATCGACACGCTGACGCTGGCTCGGTACGAGAGTGAGAGTCTGCTGATGCAGGTCGACCCGGAGTACGTCTACCATGCTGCGCACCGTGGCCAAGCCGAGCTCGAGTTCGATTCGGCGAGTTGGGGCAGGGGGTCGCTTGCGGGCAGCGTGCGTCCGACCTCGCCCAATGTGGCCGTGTGCTGTCGGGTTGACACGGACCTGCCGACCCCGCGCTTCGTGATTGACCCTGCCAAGCCGGCGCTGCATGGTACGCGACGCCTGTCCGCAGCGGATTAGTCGTTCCGATCTTCTAGTTCGTAGAACACTACCACCTCAACTCCGAGGAGGTGGGGGGAGGAAAACGCGAACGATCAAGGACTTCCCGAGTATATACC
>NZ_JAVKCQ010000102.1:0-1894 GCF_040222615.1 Haliea sp. | reverse complement strand
CGGCACGCAGGCGGCCGACACCTGAGGCGGGCAACCAGCAGCTGCCGATTTCCCCGCTGCCCGACTCATCCCGCAAACCGAGTCGCCCGCCATAGGCTGTCAGGATCGGCGTATCGGGAACGACATCCAGGGCCGCATCGTTGAACAGGGCGGGCTGCGAATCAGCATGGCACAGGGCACGGGACCAGTGCAGCGCTGCGGTGGCTCGCGCCTCCAACCCGGCTGGCAGTGGCGCGCGAAAGGCCCGCAGCAGATTCACGATATCGAGCAAGTCCAGCAGCAGCGCGTTGTGATACATCGGGCTGCGGCCGACGTAGCCGCCATCACTGTGCAGTAACCCCGGAAGATAGCGCGACAGCAAACCCAGGCCGCGGGCGCGCCAGCGCGGCGCCCGGGGGTCCGCCAGGCAAAATCCCGCAAATAACAGCGCCTTGGCATTGTTGATCAGCTTGTGATCGCATTCGTCGAACCCCAGCCGCGGTTCCAGATACCGCAGTTGCTGGGCCAGGCTCAAACGCACCGGCGCGCTGAGCCCGTCACCCGCGAGCCCCGACTTGAGCCAGTTCACTATGCGCTGGGATGTGATGTAGGGGTGCCATCCGGACCCGTCAGGCTGGCGCTGGGCGGCCACCCAGTCCTCCAGCAGGCGGCAACGCCACGCCGGACCCGCGCTCAACAACCAGTTGCAGGTGTTGAGCTCCATCAGGCATTTCTTGCCCAGGGTTCGGTCCCGCCAAACCGTTCCGGCAGACCACGGCACATCGCTACCCAGGAGCGAAAACACACCCTCTTCCCGCCAGGTCGCCGGCAGCGCCGCGGGCTCCGCCCAGGTCCCCGACGGCGCCTGCCAGCCGGGCACAGCCACCCGCGCCAGCTGGCCGGGTGGTCGCAGGCGCAGGTGCAGTCTCTGCACTACCTGTTGTGGCCGCAGGTAGCGGAGCTGCCACCACAGGCGCCGCAAACGCCGGGCAGTAATCATCCAGCACCTCCGGACCGGGGCTGCGGCAGTGTGTTGCCGAGCAGTTTGGCGTAGACCTCATGCAGTGAATTCATCACCGCATCCGGGTGGTGCTGCTCCAGGGCAAATGCTCGCGCCGCCCGGCGACGGCGCGCGCGCTGTTCTGCGGGCAGCGCAGCCCAATCCCGGAGGGCGTCCTGCCAGGCCCGGTGGTCCGCCTGCGGAAGCCGGACCACCGGGGCATGTACCGGCCAGTCGCAGACAACGCCCACAGCGGTGGTCAACACGTGGCAGCCGTGTAACAGGGCCTCCACCAGTACATTGCCGAATGACTCCGAGTGGGAGGGAAACACGAACACCGCCGCCTGCTGAAACCAGGGGCCGGGATCGGCCTGGTAACCCACCAGGCTCACCGAGGACTGCAGTCCTTCACGCGCAACCCAATCGAGGATCTCCTGCCGCATCGGCCCGTCGCCGACAATGACCCAGCGCCACTGGGAGCTGCGGGCCAGTGCCGGCCAGGCCGCCATCAGCGTGCGCAGACCCTTGTCGGGGTGCAAACGGCCGACGAACAGCGCTACCGGCGCGTCGGGGGCTGGATCGGGTGGTAATTCGGCAGCAGGCAGGGCAGCCTGCGGAAACAGCGACCTCAGGCAATGGATGCTGGCGGGCGGAATCCCGGCATCCCGCAACTCGTCGCCCACCGCCCGGGTTGGCACCAGGAACCCGGATGCGGAGAACGCCAGGCGCCAGGCGAGCCCGCACAGCCAGGGGCGCCGGATACGCTGGATATCCCCGGCCGGCCCCATGGAGCAGATCTTGACCAGCATCGGTCTTCGGCGGCAGCGCGCGGCGAGCAAGGCACCCACCACGAATGACGACAGGCAGTGCCCGTGCTATACCTCGCCGCGCCCACTCAGGCGCCAGGCCGAGGCG
>NZ_JAVKCQ010000101.1:0-8966 GCF_040222615.1 Haliea sp. | reverse complement strand
CCAGGGTCGGGGTGTAGCCGACCTGGCTCTGGCGCCAGTACTGGATGACGTCGTCGTACAAGGTCAGCACTGGCACGTTGTGCTCAATGCCGGTGATCCCGTCGCCGATCAGGTTCATATCCATGTGATACAGGGCGCCGCCTTCGGCCACCGGCATGAGCCCCTCCTGCCGCGCCGCTTCGATAACCAACTGCCGCTGGTCCCGGCGCGGCTGGTTGTAGTCCGTCACGGTTACCGCGCCCTGGGCTTAGAGTCGGCGGACGTGGGCCAGGGCGTCCTCGAAGGTTTCCACCGGGTGCAGGTTGGTGGACCTCGCCCCGTAGATGGTCTCCGCGGTAGAGAAGATGCGCGGCCCCAGGATCCTGCCGGCCCGGGCGTACTCCGCTGCGGCAAACACCAGGTGGGCAGTACTGGCCGGGTTGTGCATTGTGGTCACTCCCAGCGCCAGGTGCGCGAGCAGGTCCCAGTTCTGCTGCGGGATGATGTCGTTGCTGCCGTAGGGGCCATGGGCGTGGATATCGACAAAGCCCGGCAGCAGGGTCTTGCCGGCCATATCGACCGTGAGGAAGCCCTCGGGTATGACGAGATCGCTGCCGCCCAGGGCGCGGATGCGGTTGCCCTCCAGCAGCAGGGTGCCTCCCTCGATGACTTCGCGCGCTGCGTTCATGGTCACGATGCGGGCGTTGGTCAGGGCCAGGCGCGTATTCGGGGTGGCGGCGTCCACGGTCATCGACAGGTCGATGCCCGCCGCGCCCGGTTCGAAGCCCGGCTTCATGGCCCGGGCTACGGTCACGGTTTTCAGTTCGGGGCCGGTGCTCCAGCTCACGGCGCTGCCGTCGGCGTTCCAGTTCAGATAGGCCCCGCCCACCTCGCTGAGGCGAACCGTGGGAAAGGCCGGTTTCGCCGCGTCCAGTTGCAGCGACTTGCCGGTTGGGGTGGCGGCCGCGAGGTAAATCTGCTGGCCGTCCTCAAAGGCTATGTGGCGGCCGTCCGGGGCCAGGCGAATGCTGGTCGCGAGTTCGGCGCTGGCGACCTCGCGCACATCGTGGCCGCTGCGGGTCATGGAAATCAGGGTGGTGCTGGCGGTGCTGCTGCCGCGGCCGCTGGCACGGTCCGCGCGCTCCTGGGCATAGATTCGGCCGTCGGGGCCGAAGTGAGGGTCGCTTCCCCGGGCGCTGATAAAGGTCATCTCGCCACCCCGGCGTTGCAGTAGATAGAGGCCGGGCTTGACCGCCCAGTCGGGGCTCAGCAGACTGCTGGCGGGAAGCTTGCGCAGGGCCAGGGTCGTTCCATCGGCAGCGATCGCCAGTTCCGTGTACTGCCCCCTGGGGTGGTCCAGCGGGCGGGATTTGCCGCCGCGGGAGGAAACGCTGTGCACCCGGGTGAGGCTCTGGTCGTTCCAGCGCAGGAACAGGATGTCGCGGCCGTCGGGCGACCACACCGGGGCATAGTCGAAGCCGTCGTCGTTGTCGGTTGTGAGGCGGCGGGGGGCGCTGTCACCGCGTTTTACATACAGTTGGCCCAGAGACTCGAATACGATCGCGCTGCCGTCCGGGGAGGGCTGCGCGAAGCGCACCATGCGGGTAGGGAACCGGGCCGGCGCCACTTCCACCGGGAAGCGTACCGCGGGGTAGACGTCGCGACGATCCTGGACCCTGAACGGAATCTCCGTCACTGCGCCGGAGCCGACCGCCAGGCGCCAGATCCTGCCCTGGGCCCAGAATACGAGGTCGCGGCTGTCCGGGGTCCAGGCCATGTTGGGATACAGCCCGTGTACCGCCCAGGTCTCCTGCATGTCCAGGTCCAGGGCGTCGAACAGCATGCGCTCTGTGCCGGAGGCCAGGTCCATCACGAACAGCCGCGAGTTGGCCCGCACCCGTTTGACGTAGGCGAGTTGTTTGCCGTCGGGGGAGGGAGTGGCGCGCACGGCGCCTCCGGGGCCGCCGGCCACGGTGCTGACTGCGCCGCTGGCGAGATCGACGCGGCGAATCTGAAACAGCTCGGTATTGCTGTCCTGGTGGTAGATGAAGGTATCGCCGGGGGTGGTATTCAGGGAAAAGTACAGGCTCTCGCCGTCCGGGCTGAAAGCGGGCTCGCCCTGTTCCTTCTGGAAGGTCGGGCCGGGACGGGGCACCACCAGCTGGCCGCTGTTGTCGTCGCTGCCGGCGGCGTGGTAAAGCCAGATTTCGCCCGTGCCCAGGGAGCGCGAGGTGGTGAAGTGTTTGCGCGCCGCGAGATACTGCCCGTCCGGGCTCCAAACGGGATTGTTGAGCAGGCGGAAGGTCTCGAAGGTGATCTGTCGCAGCTCGCCGCTGCTGCGTTCCAGGGTCCAGATATTGTCGCCCCCCGCGCGGTCCGAGGTGAAGGCGATCCGGCTGCCGTCAGGGCTGTAACGGGGTTGCATATCCCAGGCGTGGCCGGAGGTCAGCGGCTTCGCGGTGCCTCCGCCAAGGGGAAGTTCATAGATGTCGCCGAGCAGATCGAACACCAGGTGACGGCCGTCGGGCGCCACGTCCAGGCTCATCCAGGTTCCTTCGCTGACGTCGACCTCGGCGCTGACCGGGCTTGCCGAGAAGTCCGGGCGGTTGACGTCCCAGCCGGACTGCCCGGCACCGGCGGCAGCCGGCAGGCTCGAGGTGAGAAGAGGGCCGCTGCACAACAGCAGCAAACAGGAGCGGAGGTTTAGCGTCATGGCAGTATCCATCGGTTACACTGCAGGAGTGGTGCGGCGATTGTGTGGCCGAAAGTGATCCAGGCAACAGCAGCAACGTACCTTACTATGTACCCGCCTGCCAGTGAACCAGGCGCCAGCTGATTTTCGGAGTTCTCCATGTCAATGATTCGATCCGTGACCCTGCTACTGAGTTTTACGCTTGCGCTGCCCGCCATCGCGGCCGGGCTCGAGGTGGGTGACGCAGCCCCGGATTTCACCCTTGCCGCCAGTGACGGTAACACCTATTCGCTCGCGGATTTTCGCGGCAAGCAGGCCGTGGTACTGGCCTGGTATCCCCGCGCCTTCACCTCCGGCTGCACCGTTGAGTGCAAGTCCCTGGCGGAGAACGGCCACCTGATCCGGGACTACGATGTCACCTACTTCATGGCCAGTGTAGACCCACTGGCTGACAACAAGCGCTTCGCTGAAGAGACCGGGGCCGACTTTCCCCTGTTGAGTGACCCGGACAAGACTGTTGCCGAGGCCTACGGGGTATTGGTGGGCATGGGCTTCGCCAAACGCCATACCTTTTACATCGGCGTCGATGGCACTATTGTGAAGATAGACACTTCGGTGCAGCCCGCCACCGCCGCCCAAGATATGGCGGCGTCCCTCGGCGAGCTGGGTATCGCCAGGCGTTGAGATACCGCCCTCGAACGCCGGTAGCGGGCGTTCGTCGCAGGTTTCGTGCATTTTGTCTCAGCCCGGCGCGCCAGCTCTGGCCTTTTCACCGCTGCGGCCTATAATGCGCGCCTGATTTTTCCGTCCCGCCGAATTCGCCTCCACCTCCGGTGGTGGCGACGGCGTGTATTGGTGCACATTTGTGGAGAGGGTGATGCTCAGCACCGGACAAACGCGCGAGCTGTTTCGTCTGGCACTGCCGATGGTGGTGTCCCAGAGCGCGTTCGCCCTGATGGTCTTCACCGATCGCCTGTTCCTGTCGCGGATCGATGCCCTGCATATTGCCTCGGCCCTCGGCGGCGGCGTGACCTTCTTTGTCAGCGTCTCCCTGTTTCTGGGGGTCATGTCCTATGCCACGGCGCTGGTGGCCCAGTACTACGGCTCCGGCAAAATGGAGAAATGCCCCCGGGTATTGACCCAGGGCGTACTGATGGCCCTGGCCTGCCAACCCCTGTTGCTGGTGATCGCCTGGCTGATGGGCGGGCTGTTTGCGCTGATGGGGCACCCGCCCGAGCAGGTGGTGCTGGAGCGGCAGTACTATTACGTGATGATGGCGGGTGGCTTCTTCACCATGGTGAAAGCCTGCGCGGCGGCCTATTTCTGCGGCATCGGCCGTACCCGGGTGGTGATGATCACCGATACCCTGGGGGTACTGCTGAACATACCCCTGAGCTGGGTGCTGATTTTCGGCAAGTTCGGCTTTCCGGAACTGGGTATTCGCGGCGCAGCGCTGGGCACCGTGATTGCAACCGGGTTCAGCATTGGCATCTACGCGCTGTTCTATTTCAACCGGTTTCATCGCGAGATCTTCCGGGTGCGGGATTCGTTTCGCTACGACGGCGGTATCCTGCGCCGCTATGTGCGGCTGGGCCTGCCCTCGGGCTTCGAGACATTTGTCGGCGCCGCGACCTTCAACTTCTTTCTCCTGCTGTTCCAGTCCTACGGCGTGGCGGAGGGTGCGGCCATGGCCATTGTCTTTAACTGGGACATGCTGAACTATGTGCCGCTGATCGGTCTCAATATCGCGGTAACCAGCCTGATAGGCCGCTACGTGGGCGCCGGCGACATGAGTCGGACCAACCAGGTGATTGCCGCGGGCTTCGTGATTGCGCTGGGCTACTCGGTGGTGCTGGCGGTGTTCTTTGTGGTTTTCCGCCTGGAACTGATCATGGTGTTCTCCACGCCGGAGCAGGATTTTACCGCGATCGCCGAGCTGGGCAGCCGCATGATGCTGGGCATGGCTACCTATGTGCTGGCGGACGCGATCATCCTGATCTGCAGCGGCGTGCTGCGAGGTGCCGGCGATACCCGCTGGTTGATGAATACGTCCATGAGCCTGCATGTGCTGATGCTGGTCAGCCAGTACATCATGATCAAGCCGCTGGGGGTGGGGCCGCTGGCGAGCTGGTGGGGCTTTGTCGCCATGCTGCTGATGCTGGCCGTCATCTACCTCCGACGCCTGCTGGGACACACCTGGCGCAAGCCCTCGCGACTGGCCCGGGTGATGGCGGAATAGGACCTGGGCGCCGGTCCCTCAGAGCGTGAGTATACGGCGCAGTAAACTGTCTTCCCGGCGCTGTCGTTCCCGCAGTAGCAGCAGCTGCCGCAGCTGCTCCTCGATTTCGCCGGCAACCTGGGCGCGGATCTTTTGCTGCTGCACCTTGGTCGGTTTGCGCGTGCGGAACCGGGCCAGGCTCAGCGGCTGGCCAAAGCCCAGGTAGCAGCGCTGGGGCTTGGGCAGCAGGGTGCCCAGCGCTCCCAGCGGCAGCGGCGGCAGGGCGTCGGCACGGGTGTCATCGGTCAACAGGCCGAGCCGGCGCAGCAGGCGCCCCGGCAGGGAGTCGGGAAGGTCCTCGCTCTCGATCAGGTGGCTGTAGAACTCGTCCGGTCCGACAATGCCGAAGGGCATGATGGTGTAGCCGTGCTCTGCGGCCATGCGAATAAAACCGTAGCGCTCCTTCCACTGCAACTGGTAGCGCTGGCGATTGGGCTTGACCGCCTCATGGGCACCCCCGGGGAAAACCAGCAGATCCTGGCCGTGGGCCATCAGGGCGCTGCAGACGGCGGGATGCCCCATGGCGGCGCCGCGGGCCAGCAGGGCTTTCTCCAGCTGCGGGTGGGTAAACAGGAACTTGTCCCCCAGTGGCCGCAGAAAGCGGCCGTACTGCTGCTGCATGATGGTGGCGACCACCAGGCCGTCCAGGGCAAACAGGCTGTGGTTGCCAACAAACAGGCAGGGCTCTGGGGGAATGTTGTCCACCCCCTGCACCTCGGGCCGAAACAGTCGCTGCACCAGCTGCCCGGCTATCCGCACATCCCGACTCCGGGGAATACCCGCGACCGCGACGGCGCGCTCAATATGCCGCTGCAGGCGCTCGCCCTGCAGGGGCTGGTTGTCCTTGTCCAGTGCGGTCATGTTGCAATCCAGTTGCCAAAGCTCGAGCGGGAGTATATCACTCGCTGCCGAGCAGGCGGCCGAGACCGCGCTGGTGCAAGGCGCCCTCCAGCAGCTGACGGATGTCTGCGCTGTTGTCCAGGGTGAGGGCCTGCCGGGCCAGGTCAGCGGCATCCGAGGCCGCCATGGAACGCAGCAGCCATTTGATACGCGGCAACTTGGATGCGCTCATGCTGAGTTTGCGAATGCCGATGCCCAGCAGGAACACCACCCCGGCAGGGTCGGACGCCATTTCGCCACACAGGCTCAGCGGCAACCCGGCGCTTCTGGCGGTAGTCGTGATACGGGCGATCTCCTGCAGCACTGCCGGATGGATGTGGTCGTAGGCCCCGGCGACCCGGGGATTGTTGCGGTCCAGGGCCAGCAGGTACTGGCTCAGGTCGTTGGATCCGATGGAGAAAAAGTCCAGTTTTGGCGCCCAGGCCGGGAGCAGGGAGATCGCTGCGGGCACTTCCACCATGATGCCCACCTGCGGGCGCTGCACCTCGACGCCTTCTTCCCGCAGTTGTTGCAGCGCGTCCTGCAGCACGCCGTGGAAGGCGTTGATCTCGCCGGTATTGCTGACCATGGGCAGCAGTATATGCAATTCATCGCCGCCCGCGGCGGCCCGCAGCATGGCTCTGACCTGGGTCATCAGCAGCGAGCTGTTGTCCAGGCAGAAACGGATGCCGCGCCAGCCCAGGGCCGGGTTTTCCTCGTGGATAGGGAAGTAGGGCAGGGGCTTGTCGCCGCCGATGTCAAGGATGCGCATGTATACCGGGCGGCCGCGATAGGCCGCCAGCACCTGGCGGTAGATGTGCAGCTGCTCGTCCTCCGACGGGAAGGACTCGCTGACCATGAACGGCATTTCGGTGCGGTACAGGCCGATACCCTCGGCGCCGTTGGCGAGCCCCGGCGAGATGTCCGCCAACAGCCCGGTGTTGGCCAGCAGACGCACCCGCTCGCCATCGGTGGTAGTGGCGGGCTGGTCGCGCAGGCCCGCCAGCTCGCCTTTCAGGGCCAGTTCAGCGCGTTGCAGGCGCTCGAATTCCAGCCGCACCGAGGGGCTGGGGAAGAGGATGACCTGGCCGGTATTGCCGTCGACGATCAGCGGGCTGCCGTTGTCGATGCCTTTGAGCTTGCCGGTTCCCATTACCGCCGGAATACCCAGGGCATTGGCCAGTACCGCGGTGTGGGACAGGCTGGACCCCTCGTAACATACGATGCCCACCAGGCGCTGCGGGTCGCAGGCTGCGATATCCGAGACGCTGACCTTGGCGCCGGTCAGTACCAGCGGACCGTGGTCGTCTGCGGGGCTGTTTTCGGGTGCACCGCTCCAGCTCTGGTAAAGCTTGTTGCCGAGGTGGTGCAGGTCCTCGTTGCGTGCGCGCAGGTAGGGGTCCTCCATCGCCAGGAAGACCTCGGCGTAATGGTGCACGACCTGGCGCAGGGCACCCGGCAGCCACTGTCCCTGGGCGATCGCCTGCTCCACGCCGGTGCGCAGGCCGGGATCGTTGAGCAGCATCTGGTAGGCGGTGAACACGGCCCCGACGCCGTCGGAGAGCTGTTCCCCCAGGGCCTCGCGCTCCTTGTCCATATCGGCGCTGACCTTGGCCAGCAGCTGGTGCCACTCGTCAATGGTGGCCGCGGGATCTTCGCAGGGGCGATCGGGAACCGCGTACAGGTCCACGGTTTCACACAGCCACGCGCTGCCGATGCCGGTCCCCGGGGCGCCCTTGACCCCGCGCACACGGCGCAGGGTATTGGCCGGCGTGTGCGCGGCCAGCGGTTCCGGCGGCAGTACCAGGGCCAGCTGCGTCGAGAGGGTGACCAGAAAGGCCTGTTCATCGGCTGACATCACCCGACCCTCCCGGGACTGCACCACCAGCACACCGATGACGGCACCCGCGCGCACCACCGGCACGCCGCAGAAACTGCGGAACTCGTCTTCCCGGGTTTCCGCGAGGTAGCAGAAATCCGGATGGGAAGCGGCGTCGGCGACATTGATCGGGTGCCGGCTCTGGGCCACACGGCCGACCAGGCCACGGCCCGGTGCCAGGCGGCTGTAGCCAACGGCCTGCGGGTCCAGGCCACGGCTGGCCACCAATGCCATGGTGCCGTCGGTGGCGGCGATATACAGGCTGCACACATCGACGTGGATGGCGCGGTGGATGGCCTCCACAATGAGCTTGACCTGGTCCTCGGTCTGGTCCGCCTGGGCAGCGGCCTGCACGATGCGGGTCAGTTCCTGCAGTGTGTTCATCAACTCGGTTTCCGGTTCTGTGCTGGCGCGGTAATCGGGGGCGGCGCAGGCAGGTAGTATCCGCTATAGTGGCATCCCCTTGCCAGTACACCGAGAGAGGAAACCATCATGGCAGACAGCGGATTGCAGTTGCGCACCCGGGTCAATGCAGACAGCACCCTGACCCTGTGGCTCGAGGACACCCCTGTTCCAAAGCCGGGACCGGACGAGGTACTGGTGCGAGTTGAGGCGGCACCCATCAATCCCTCTGATCTGGCGCTGCTGTTCGGCCCCGCCGACATGAGCACAGCGCGGGTCAGTGGTACCCCGGAACGTCCGGTGGTGACCGCAGACATTCCCGCCCAGGCCATGGGGATCGTCCAGGCGCGTGTTGACCAGGCCCTGCCCGCGGGCAACGAGGGTGCGGGCCAGGTGGTCGAGGCCGGCAGCTCCGCAGCTGCGCAGGCCCTGCTGGGCAAGACCGTGGGCGTGTTTGGCGGTGAAATGTTCGGCCAGTACCGCTGTGTCAACGTGCAGGCTTGCCTGGTGCTCAATGACGACACCAGCGCCGAGGAGGGGGCCTCCTGTTTTGTGAATCCGATGACCGCACTGGGCATGGTGGAGACCTTGCACCTGGAGCAGCACGGCGCACTGGTGCACACCGCGGCGGCTTCCAACCTCGGGCAGATGCTCAACCGCCTCTGCATCGCCGACGGTATCCCGCTGGTCAATATCGTACGCAAGGAAGAACAGGAGGCACTGTTGCGGTCACAGGACGCGAAATACGTGGTCAACTCTGAAGCCGGAGACTTCCGGCAGCAGCTGCTGGCGGCGCTGGATGCCACCGATGCCACGCTGGCCTTCGACGCCATTGGCGGCGGCAAGCTGGGGAGTAC
>NZ_JAVKCQ010000100.1:0-3179 GCF_040222615.1 Haliea sp. | reverse complement strand
CAAATCCTGAACAGGTAGCAAAACATGAGTGACGGCCAGCAGTCCCAGGACAATACCTCCGCCAGCCGGGCGGGATCCCGGCACTCGCCAGCGGTTGCCAGCGATGTTCTTCCCGAGACCCTCTATCTGATACCGATTCCCCAGCGTCCGTTTTTTCCCGGGCAGGTACAGCCGGTGGCGATCAACCCGCAGGAGTGGGATTCCACCCTGCAGGCGGTGGCGGCCGACGGCCACGGCCTGCTCGGTCTCAGCTATGTCGACCAGCATGCTGCCGGCAGCGCGGACCCGCGGCAGTTTCCTGAAATTGGCTGTGTGGTGCGCCTGCATCGCCCCCCGGGCGTGGATACTCCGGGCCATTTCCTGGCCCAGGGCGTCAAGCGTTTTCGCATAGTCCGCTGGCTGACCGATACCGTTCCCTACCGGGTGCAGGTGGAGTATCCGCGCAGCCAGGGCGATCGCGACAGCGACGAGATCAAGGCCTACAGCATGGCCCTGATCAAGGAGATCAAAGAGCTGCTGCCACTGAACCCGCTCTACAGTGAGGAGCTCAAGCAGTATCTGGCCAACTTCAATCCCAACCAGCCCAGCCTGCTGGCGGACTTCTCCGCGGCCCTCACCACCGCCAAGGGAGATCAGCTGCAGGAAATACTCGACACCCTGCCCCTGCTCGCGCGCATGGAGAAGGTACTGGTGTTGCTGCGTCGGGAGCGGGAAGTGGCGGAGCTGCAGGGACAGATCACCAGCCAGGTAAATGAAAAGGTCTCCGAACAACAGCGGCAGTTCTTCCTGCGCGAGCAGATGAAGGTGATCCAGAAGGAGCTGGGCATTTCCAAGGACGACCGCAGTACGGATATCGAGCTGTTCGAGGAAAGGATGGCCAGGCTGCAGCCCCCGGAGCCGGTGCAGCAGCGCATCGACGACGAGCTGCACAAGCTTTCGGTACTGGAGACCGGATCGCCGGAGTACGGCGTTACCCGCAATTACCTGGACTGGGCGACACAGGTGCCCTGGGGCGTGACCTCGGCCGACAAGCTGGAACTGAAGCATGCACGCAAGGTGCTGAACGCCCACCACGACGGTCTCGACGACGTCAAGCAGCGGATCCTCGAGTTTCTTGCGGTGGGGGCTTTCAAGGGTGAGATCGCCGGTTCCATCCTGCTGCTGGTGGGGCCGCCGGGGGTTGGCAAGACCAGCATTGGCCGCTCCGTGGCGGGCGCCCTGGGGCGCGAGTTCTATCGCTTCAGTCTCGGTGGCATGCGCGATGAAGCCGAAATCAAGGGCCACCGGCGTACCTACATCGGTGCCATGCCGGGCAAGTTCGTGCAGGCGCTGAAGGAGGTGAAGGTAGCCAACCCGGTCATCATGCTGGATGAAATCGACAAGATCGGCGCCTCTTTCCAGGGCGATCCGGCCTCGGCGCTGCTGGAGGTTCTGGACCCGGAGCAGAACAGCGATTTCCTCGACCACTACCTGGACATGCGGGTGGACCTGTCCCGGGTGCTGTTCATCTGTACCGCCAACCAGCTCGACACGATTCCCGGCCCGCTGCTGGACCGGATGGAGGTCCTGCGGCTGGCGGGCTACATCGCGGAGGAGAAACTCGCCATCGCCAAAAACCATCTCTGGCCCCGGTTGCTGGAACGTCACGGGGTCCAGGACGAGCAGCTGAAGATCAACGACGCCGCATTGAAGTATGTCATCGAAAGCTACTGCCGGGAGGCCGGGGTCAGGAACCTGGAAAAACAGCTGGCCCGCATTATCCGCAAGTCCATTGTCGACCTGGTCGAGGGCGAGCAGAGCCGCATCCGGGTCGGCAAGAAGGATATCGAGACCCTGCTGGGCCAGCCCGTGTTCCAGGCCGAGAAACTCCTGCGCGGCCCGGGTGTCGCTACCGGCCTGGCCTGGACCGCCATGGGCGGCGCCACCCTGGCGATCGAGTCCTCCCAGGTGCACACCCTCAACCGGGGCTTCAAGCTCACCGGCCGACTCGGCGACACCATGAAGGAGTCCGCGGAGATTGCCTACAGCTATGTCGTCGCCCACCTGAAGGACTACGGTTGCGACCTCGACTTCTTCGACACCAGCATGGTGCACCTGCATGTCCCCGAGGGTGCCACACCCAAGGACGGTCCCAGCGCGGGTATCACCATGGCCACGGCCCTGATTTCCCTGGCCCGCAAGGAGCGCATCAAGCGCCCCCTGGCGATGACCGGGGAGCTCACGCTCACCGGCCAGGTGCTGGCCGTCGGCGGAATCCGCGAAAAGGTGATCGCGGCGCGGCGCATCAAGATCCCGGAGCTGATCCTGCCCGCCGCCAACCGCCGCGATTTCGAGGAGCTGCCGGACTATCTGCGGGAGGGGCTGGAGGTGCACTTTGCGCGCACCTACCGGGAGGTGTTCGAGTTTGTGTTTCAGGAGCACCGGCGGGAGAAAGCGCTGCACTGACGGTGCCTGCTTCAGGATTCCGGGTGCCAAAGGTCCCGGCCGGAGGCGTTGCTGCCCCTCCAGGGACACGCCGTGAATACGTCCATGTAGGCTCGTATCGCGCATATATGCGCTCAACGGTCCCTGGAGGGGCAGCAACACCCCCGGCCTGGTTTGGTCACGCTGCGAATTGACTCTTGGTGCAACGTTGGAACGCGATAGCTAACGGGCTTAGTGGCATTGAGCTTTTAGGGCATGGTGCACAGAGGTGCGGACGCATGTTGGTCCTTCGACGGACCGTCGACGGCCATGGATGGCCGTCGCCGAGCCCACATGGACGTGCTTGCGGCGTGTCCGTCGAAGGACCAGCAGGTGGCCGCGCCGTCGCTCGATCAAAGCACTGACAAGAATTGGCGCGATAACGAAGGCCTACCCAGGTACCCGGGCCGTGATTATCGCTCGCCGCGGCGCCGGGTAGCCTTCGATCGTGCGACTCGAATCCTCCGGGTCGAGGAAGTCCGCGAGGGATTGGAACCGCATCCACTCCGTAGTCCGCTGCTCCTCAACCGTGGTCACCGACACATCCACCAGCGCCTCGTCCACGAAGCCCAGCTTGCGCAGCCATCCCAGCAAAGTGGCACAGCTGGGCAGGAACCACACATTGCCCATGCGCGCGTAGCGCCCTTCCGGCACCAGGGTGGCTCCCTCGGGCCCCTCGATGACGAGGGTTTCCAGCACCAGCTGGCCGCCGGGGC
>NZ_JAVKCQ010000099.1:0-9234 GCF_040222615.1 Haliea sp. | reverse complement strand
CTGATTTCAGTCGAAGCGCACCGGATCACCGTCTACTATTTTCAGGTAACTGCGCTCGGTATTCCATTTGGCTGTATCATGATGCTCCCATTTGCCATGCTGACCGACACCATCCATCATGATGAGATCACAACGAGCTATCACCGTGGTGGTGTCTTTACCGGGCTTTGGACAGCAGCCGAAAAAACCGGATTGGCGCTTGGCCCCCTAATTGCCGGTATCGGCTTGAGTTTTATCGGCTTTGTTGAATCCGAGAGCGGGTCTGTAGCCCAGTCTCAAGACACCGTATTTGGCCTTAAGCTTGCCTTCTCGTTGCTGCCGGGGCTATTTGTTCTCTTTAGTCTCATCCCTCTCAAACACTACTCTCTATCAGAAGAGGATTTGATCGCACAGGCGGAGACGCCCGGCCTGGGCGGGTTGAATCTTGGTAATGTCACAGGCGACTAGGACCAACGCAATGTCAGACAGGAAGCAGCCAATACCCAAGCTGAAACTGATCAGCGACTACGTACACCACTACGCCTCGCACACCGCAGACGCCGAAGCACTGGTACTCGGGGAGTTGCGTTACACTTACCGCGCGTTGAATGAACGTGTGAACATGGTATCCAAGGCTCTTCTCGCTTCTGGTGTAAAAAAGGGAGACAGAGTTGCAACGCTGTCTCCCCCACACCCCGACTTCTTCATCATGTTTCTTGCCGCCAGCTCTATCGGCGCAATTTGGCTTGGCCTTAATCCCCGATATCAGCGCGACGAATACAGGTATGTGGTCGGCGACAGCGAGCCAATGCTCATCTTTACGCGAGCATCCCTGATGGGACGTGACTATCTAGCGGATATGATGTACCTGAAGCAGGAAGTCTCGTGTATCAGGGAGGTTGTTCTGCTTGAAACGCTCGAAAGTCATTCCCCCGCTGTCGAGTTTTCAGAGTTCCTATCAAGATCTGAGGGGATTACCGATGCTGAGTTGACGGTCGCGCGAAAGGATGTTGAACCCGAGGATGCTGCACTGATTGTTTATACTTCGGGTAGTACTGGCCAGCCCAAAGGTGCAATTATACCTCATCTCGGGCTGGTCACCTGTTCGCTTGTTCAGTATGGATATCTTCCTGTCGATCCACTGCGTATGGTGAATTACTTGCCAATCAACCATGTCGGTTCCGTAGGCGATATTTCCTGTTATACGTTGATTGCCGGTGGAGCAGTTATTTTCATGGAGAAGTTTGATCCCCGTGCCGCCCTGTCGATCATAGAGCAGGAATCGATCACCTGCGTGGGTGGTGTTCCAACGGCGTTGCAAATGTGCCTGAATGAGCAGGACACTCTGGGCGTCGACTTGTCAAGAGTACAGATCGCTTTCTTTTCTGGTTCCCCTGCGCCACGAAGTCTGGTGGAGAAGCTTTTGGACACATTTCCCGCTGTAGCCAATGCCTATGGAATGACTGAGACCGTTGGGTCGGTTACGTTTGTCGCGCCGTGTCGTGATCCAGATCTCTTAAGCGAAACTATCGGCACCCCTGTCGATCAGTATCAAGTGTGTATTAGCAATGATGGGCAAGTAGCGCCGGCAGGGGTAGAGGGCGAAATACTGGTACGCGGTGATTTTGTGATGAAAGCTTACTGGCGCCGGGAGGAAGCCACTCGCGAGGCAATGGACTCGCAGGGGTGGTTGCATACGGGTGATATCGGTGTGCGACTTCCAAGCGGCGCCTACAAACTGATTGGCCGGATCAAGGAGATGTTTATTTCGGGTGGCTACAATGTTTTCCCACGAGAAGTGGAAGAAGCGATAGAGAAGCACCCGGCGGTATCAATGGCTGCCGTAATCCCCAGGCAGGATGAACTGTACGGTGAGGTCGGCGTTGCTTTTGTTCTATTGAATCCAGAGTCCGAGTTATCCATTGAGGGCCTGACTCGCTTTTGTCGAGGCAAGCTTGCCAACTACAAAATACCCAAAGCGTTCAATATTGAAAAAGACCTGCCCATGTTGCCCATTGGGAAAATCGACAAGAGCGCGCTCAGAAAAATACATGGCGAGCCATAGCGGGCCTGTACACCTTGCACTGCACCAGTGGGAGCAAAAGCCGTGACGACCAAACCAGGATTTCACTTTCTACTGCTGATATGCGTTTTCATGCCCGCGGCAGGGCAATTGCTGGCGTCTTCAGATGCGAGGGCGAGTGCGCCGGCCGATTCGGGAAATTGTATTCAGTCGAACCTGCAAACAGCCACGGATGACAGCGCTGGAAGTGAGCTAATTGTCCACAGTTTGGCAGCCTTGTACCAGGTCGACACCGGGAAAATATGGCGTGCCGGTTCAGGCTACAGTTCCCTGGGAGGCGGAAAGGCGGTGCGTAGTGATCAGCAATTCAGAATAGCGAGTATCGTTAAAACCTTTGCTGCGACCCTGGTGATGCAGCTCGTTGAGGAAGGTACTCTGGACCTCGATATGACTCTCGGCCAGATGTTTGGCGATGAGGTCATTGACGGTGTTCGCACTGATGAGCTCCATGTCATGAATGGTAAGCCGCGTGGCAGCTCAGTCACATTGCGTCAGCTCCTGAGCCATACCACGGGCATGCCGGACTATATCTTTGCAGATCCGCCGGATGGTCGGCCATCACTCCTTTCAGTACTACTGGGTTATATGGAATCCGGGAGTGTCGAGGATTATATTGGCAGTCACAGAATGAACGCTGAAAGCGCGTTGCGACATTTTGTAGAAGCTGGTCTTGCTGCCTCGCCGGGGTTCCTGCCGGGCAGGGACTATAGTTATTCGGAAACCAACTACCTTTTGTTGAGATTTCTACTCGAAGAGGTAACGGGGGAGACGTTGGCGGTATTGTACAAGGAGCGCATTTTCGATCCATTGGGAATGAAGAGTACCATCGTTGAGGGCGCTGACACTGACACTGGCAGTCTGGATCTTGTGCACCAGTATTGGTACTTCGAAACTGTAGATGGAAAATATCGGAATGTTGATATGACCCCGGCGGGAAGGGCAATTCCCCTGGACTATGTGTCTGGTACTGCGGGGGGAATGATCTCCAACACCGAAGATCTTGCGCGGTTCATTGGAGGGCTGGCGACCGGGCAGCTGTTTAATGAGCAAGGCACCTTCAAGCAAATGGCGACAATGTCCGAACAGAGTATAAACAGTGCTGACAGCGGATCGTTTCACAGGCTATACGGCTTTGGGCTTACTCGGGTGCCCACCAATCGCGGAGGAACGTTAATCGGACACTGCGGATTCTGGGGCGTGTGTGCTTTCTATGACCCGGAGAGTCGAGTGGCCATTGGTGCAGCCATCAATCAGGCTGCCGACAGGGAAACTTTTATGGGTCACTACATCAGTGCCCTATCAGGCAGCTATCGCAGCTGCGAAGGGCATGTTGATAGGGAGTGACATCAGGGACAAGCCCATGAGAAATAGATTTTCCAAACGGTGTCGGATGTCGCCTGAGTTCCTCCTTAAACAGAAGATACTATTATGTCTCTGTAATCGCGAGCAATAGGTCGCTGTTCAGAACATTCAGTTTTCGATAGTGCAAACTAATCAGCTGTTCCCGCTGCCATTCATGAAGCAAATTCCCGATTGCCTGGCGCGAGGCTCCCATCATCTGTGCCAAGTCGGTTTGTGAGAGGATGATAGGCTTGCCATTGTCATCCAGTTCGATGAGCCGGCGCGCAAGTCTTTTTTCCAAGCTCAGCATGCTCGCATCCTCAAAATACTCAAACATAATCCTGCTTCTAAAGCACATAAACTCGAGTAGCTTCGCGTTCATGGCTGGCGAGGACTGGCGTAGCAGGTCGAAGTCGGTTTTGTGCATTACCCAGAGTTCACAGCGGCCAAATGCAGTGGCATTGTGGTAGCGAGGCAGTCCGTCGATCAGGCTAACATCACCAAAACACTCCCCTTCACGAAAAACACGGTAGAGCAGCTGCTTGCCGCTTCTCGACACATTGCAAAGCCTTACTTGCCCCGCCTTCACCTGATAAAATGCGCTACCCTGTTGGCCTTTGCGATATATCAACTCACCGTGATCGTAGCAAACGACTTTCATTCTAGCTTGAACCACCTGGCGGTCGGCTTCTGGTAGTTCATCAATCCAGTTAAAAAAGGGCACTTTGAAGAATTCCTTGTAGATATCGTAAAAGGCCTGCTTGCTGTTATGGGCGCTTCCCGATCCGGCTCAGCCAGGCTCCCATTCAGCCCCTGCGGAGACCCGCAGCAGGCCGCGGAAAATGCGCTGGGCGGAGGTTTCGCCGCTAAGCACCTTGTAGACGTCGCTGACGATGGGCATCTCCACTCCGTACTGTTGCGCCAACGCCATCACGGCGGGAGCACTCTTGGCACCTTCCGCGACCATGAACATCTCCGCACTGATGGTCGCCATACTCTTGCCGCGACCCAGCTCCATGCCGACGTGGCGGTTGCGGCTCTGGGGGCTGGTGCAGGTGGCGATCATGTCGCCCATCCCCGCCAGCCCGCCAAAGGTTTCCGGCTTTCCGCCCATGGCACAACCGAGGCGGCTGATCTCGGCCAGGCCGCGGGTGATCAGGGCGGCGCGGGTGTTGTCGCCGGCGCCGAGGCCGTCGCCCATGCCGACGGCAATGGCAATGATGTTCTTCAGTACACCTCCCAACTCACAGCCGACCACATCGGTGTTGGTGTAGACCCGGAACAGGCCGCTGGTAAAAAGGCACTGCAGCTCGCGGACGATGATGGCGTCTTCCATGGCGATGACGCTGGCTGCCGCCTGTCCCGCCATGATCTCCCGCGCCAGGTTGGGACCGGTCAGCACCCCTACCGGGTGACCGGGCAGGACCTCGGCGATGATTTCGGTCATGCGCATGCGGGTGTCCAGCTCCAGCCCCTTGGTCAGGCTGATAACCGGGACCCAGGGCCGGATGTGTTCGCGCACCTGCTGCAGTACGCTGCGGAAATTCTGTGAGGGGATGCCCATGACAATGACATCGGCGCCTGCAACGGCCTCGCCGATGTCAGCCGTGGCCTGCAGTCTGTCCGGCAGGCGGGCGCTAGGCAGATAGGTTTGATTGCTGTGCTGGGTGTTGATTTCCCGCACTGTTTCGTCGTTTCTGGCCCAGAGAATGGCCGGGGCATTGCGGGCCACCAGGGCGGCCACGGTGGTACCCCAGGAGCCGCCCCCCAGGAGACCGACCTTCAGATTGTTCATGACAGGGGTTCCTTGAATCTATCGCGGCCGGTCAGGCCGATGGCGCGGATAACTTCCAGCCGTCGTCTCAGCTCCCGCAGCTGGCGCGCCAGCTGCTGCCTGCGCTCGCCCTGTTCCGCATCGCTGCCGCTGGTCAGGCCGCGGTGCTGCAGCATCTGGAAGCCGTTGCGGAACAGCAGCTTGCCAATGGAGGACTCGCTGCTGATGCGGCGCTGCAGGTACAGCTGCCGCCCCAGCTTCAACGCCTCGCTGACGCAGGCCTGCTCCTCCATGTCCTGCTCCGCCGGCAGTCTTGCTGCGAGGTCGGAAACCACGGAATAGGCTTCCACATAGGTGAGCAGCGTGACGTGGGCAACCAGCGGGGTGATCGCCAGCAGCAGCTGGGTGAAACCGCCGGGGGTGGTCCCCGGCAGCGACTCCCAGTCCGGGTCGTAGCGGGCCAGCTCTTCGCGGATCTCCCGGTGGAACTCGGCGCTGGGAGCATAGAAAAACTCGAACTTGAACAGGTCGCGCAGTTCGTCAACCTCGGCCCAGAAAACTTCCAGCGCCTGTGCTTCGCTGCCTTCAGTAGCTTTCACCAGCGCCAGTTCGATGATCGCCTTGTTGACGAAAAAATGAATGACCGTATTGCGGTAGTAGCTGGCTACCGGGTGCTGCTCCAGGGCGATGCCATAGACGATTTCGGGGCCCTGGTCATAGCGGGTGACAATACCCTCGTTGATCATGATGCCAAGCAGGCCGTCGATGTGTTCGGCGTAGGAGCGGTCGAAGTCGGCGGAAATACGCAGTTGCCGCGCCTCCGCCCAGGCCAGCAGGGCGCGCAGTTCCTCGATCACTTCCGCCTCGGTGAGTGCCTTGGGTGCGGCGCCCAGCAGGCTCATGGTCACCAGCGAGGGGAAGGTGATGGGGGTGACCCGGTTCGCCTCCACCGCCACCTCGAAGGCGATCTTGGACAGGGCCAGGCTGTCGTCGGGCTCCGGGGCGCTTGCGAGCACCACGGGCCGGCCTATATCCATGTAGATCTTGCCCATGGGCCGGGCCAGGCTGCGGACATAGCCGATGAACCAGCGCAGGGACTCGGCGCCCTTGCCGCGACCGGTCTGCTCGGTGGCGTACTCCTCCACGTCCCGGATCAGGTCGTAGCTGATGGAGATGGGAATGATATGGATGTTACGCGCATCAGTGGCGTGACAGGCTTCCAGCACATATTTCAGCAATCCGTAGCGCGGCGGCATCAGTTTGCCCAGGCGCGAACGGGTCCCCTCGAAGGACCAGTTCATCGGGAACCGCTTCTCCATCAGGTAGCCGATGTAGTGGCGCAGGGTCAGTTTGTACAGGGTGTTGTCGCTGAAGCTGCGCTTGATGAAGATGCCGCCCGCACGGCGCACCATGAAGCCGATGCCGGCAAAATTGATGTTGGCGCCCCCGAACATGTGCGGCATCGGGAAGTCGTTGTCATACAGGACCTTGGGGACCACCATGCCGTCCAGGTAGGTCTTGTGAGTCCACAGCAGCATCGAGGGATGGTCGCGGACGATCTGCCGCATCTCCTCGATCGCCGCCGGGTCGCAGACGATCTTGCGCTCATACCCGAGCCGCAGGCAGAACCCGCAGAAGCTGGCCCAGACGTCCAGCCAGAAGGTGCTGGGAATCGAGATCATTTCCTTCATGTAGGCCGAGGCTTCCTTGAGCAGCGCACCCCGGCTGCTGCCCTGTTCCGCCGCCAGCTGTTTCAGTGCCTCGTTGTAACTGCGGTTGGCGCGCAGGCTCTCCGCCACGTAGCGCGGCACCTTGTAGCGCCCTCCCTGCAGGCGGCGCTCGGCGATATCCAGCACCACCGCCGCCTGGCGGGCGACGAAGATGCTGAACGCCTGGGTATCGGCGGCGCTGTCCTCGGCGTATTTGGCCAAATAGCGGCCGCGCAGGTTGCCCAGAAAGTCGGATTCCCCGCTGACCAGGTGCAGGCGCTCGGGCTCCCGCGCGGCGATGCGACGGGCCTGGCCCTGGCGGGGACGCCGGGGATCGCCAAGGATCAGGTCCTGCAGGCGGGGCCCCGAGTTGATGGCGGCGGCCGGCGGCGTCCACGCTACCCGCAGCGGGGCGATGATGGTGTTATCGCTGCCCGTCAGGTGGGTCTCCAGGCTGGCGGGGTCGATGCCGCGGCGGTCGTCGCCCAGGTTCAGGCTCAGGCACTGACCGGTCCGGCCCTGTGCAGCCTCGGCGTGGCTTGCGATCCAGCGCTCCAGCAGGTCCTGCTCGAAGCTGTTGCGCGCGTCAAGCAGGAATACGACCGGCGCCTTCCCGGCAGGCCAGGGGTTGGCCTGGAACGCGTTATCCAGGCTCACGATCTGCGGGCCCGCGGACCGGCCTTGCCAGCCCCCGTGCCCGTGTTGGCTTTGGGTCTGGTCTTGGACCTGGCCTTGGGCCGGGCTTTGGGCTCGGTTTTGGCTTTTGCTTTCACTGTCACCCTGGCTTTCGCCTTGGTCCTGGCTCTGGTTCTGGTTCCGGTCTTGCCCCCGGGCAAGGGGCGCGTTGCCGCCGCCGCTGCCAGCGCCTCGTCCAGAGGCTGGCCCAGACTGCGCAGGAACAGGTTGCGGACCTCGCGTACGTGCTGGTCCAGGGTGGCGGCCTGCCAATCCGATGTGTCGATGGGCGCCAGTACCTCCACGTCCACAGTGGCGGGCCGGAACACGAACTCGCCCTTGGGGGCCACATCGCCGGCGTTGCGGATCACAATGGGAACGATGGGGACGCCGGCCTGCATGGCAAGGTGAAAGGCGCCCTTCTTGAACGCGCCCAGCCGCGGCGAGACGCTGCGGGTGCCCTCCGGTGCCAGTGCCACCGACTTGCCTTCCTCGCGCATGGCTTCGACCAGGGGCGTCATCGCCTCAATGGCGCTGGCGGAATTGGCGCGGTCGATCATCACCACGCCGCCAAGCTCCAGCACCTTGCCGATCACCGGCATGTCGCGTATTTCCTTCTTGCCCACCCCGGCCATGTCGCGCCGCAGCAGGCTGGCCATGATCACCACGTCGGCCTTGCTCTGGTGGTTGAAAATGAACACGGCGGGTCGCTGCGACCACAGATGTTCCTGACCCCTGACGTTGAGGTCCAGGCCGATCAGGGCGCTGGCGGTGTCGGCAAACAGCGACAGGGAAAAGTTGAGCGACTGGCGTTTGGAGCGGGTCAGGGCGTAGACCGGCAGCCCTGCCAGAAAGGTGGGGACCAGGCTGACCGTGGCCGCGGCGGAGCGCAGATACTGGAAAACCGACGGCCGCCCGCGGCTGGTGAAGCGCGCCACCGGCCACTGCCGGTCGCGGGCTGTGCCCAGCAGTTGGGTGCTGGGATTCAGCACCCGCGGAAAGCGGACTCGCTCGAGCAACAGCAGGTCATCCTGGCTGTCGCTGTAGAAAAAACTCTGGTCGAGGTCGACGCCCTGTTCGCCCGCCAGTTGCTCGGCCGCGTCCACCTTGCCCTGGCCGAAGCAGGTGGGGCGGACGACGCCGCCGGTGAATTTGCCGTCCTCGACTTCCAGCGCGGTGCACATGACATGTTCTATGCCGAGATCCCGCGCCGCGGGCTGGACCTGATAGCAGGTGGCGGAGGAGATGATGGCCACGGTGTGGCCCTTGGCGCGATGGGCATCAATCAGGGCGCGGGACTCCGGGTACACCCGGCGGGCAATCTGGTCCCGATACAGGGTTTCCCCGAACTCGTGGTAGCTGTCTTCGTCAATGCCGCGCAGAAACTGGGCCGTCACGGTCATCATCGCGGAAAAACCCATGCTGCCAAGCCCGAAGCTGGTCATGGCCTGCACCAGCTCAATCAGCTCACGCGCGTTGAGGTCGCCCCTGCGCAGCTGTTCGCGAATGAACAGGGTGGCGGAGTAACCGGAGATGACGGTGCCATCAAAATCAAAGATGGCGGCCACCTCGGGCCCGTCCGGTGAAGCCTCAATGTCCTTCAGTAGTTGTCGGATGCTCGCCATGCCGCTCCCCGCAGCGCCCGATACCCGGGCTCGTTTTTCTCCCGGTCA
>NZ_JAVKCQ010000098.1:0-8038 GCF_040222615.1 Haliea sp. | reverse complement strand
ATGCCGCGCTACGCGGAGATGATCTACAACGGTTACTGGTGGTCACCGGAGCGGCAGATGCTGCAGACCGCCATCGACCAGAGCCAGGTGAATGTGAACGGCAAGGTTCGGCTGAAGCTGTACAAGGGCAATATCATTCTTGCCGGGCGGCAGTCCGCGGACAGCCTGTTCGACGAGAGCATTGCCACCTTCGAGGACGACGCCGGAGCCTACAACCAGAAGGACGCCGAGGGCTTTATCAAGCTCAACGCCCTGCGCATGCGCATTGCTGCCAACAAGGGCCGCAAGCTGTTCTGAGCTCCCGCGGCGCGCTGCCGGGTCAGTTCAGCACCCGGTAGCCGCGCCCGCGCATGCAATTCTTGGCTACCCGCTCGCGATCCCGGTCGTTCTTGATTCCGGAGGTCGCCCCTCCGGTGATGGCGCCGGTGGCCGCACCTTCGGTGCCGCTGCCGGTCACAGCGCCCACGGCACCGCCGACCACGGCACCGAGTCCGGCGCCGCGGGCCACGCCACCGGCAACATCCACCTCTTCGGCGTAGCGCTGGCACTCGGCCATATCCTGGTGGTACTGGTTCATGTCGACGCCCTTGGTGTCGACAATGGGCCGGGGCGTGCCCGAGCACGCGGTCAGGGCCAGGGCGGCGATCACCACCAGCATGCGCAATGATTTCATGTTGACCTCGTTGTCGTCAGTCTTGCTCTCTTGGGCAGCAAACGCCGCCGGGGGTTCAGTCCAGAGTGTAGCGCACCGGCAGGGATTTCAGGCCGCCGACAAAAATCGCCTTGACCCACTCCGGGTCGCCAGCCAGTTCCATGTGCTTCAGGCGCGGCAGCAGCTCGCGGAAAAAACAGGACACCTCCAGCGCCGCCAGATGCTGTCCCAGGCACATGTGGGAGCCGTAGCCGAAGGCGAGCTGGGCTTTCGGGTCCCGCTGCAGGTCCAGCCGATTGGGGTGGTCGAAGGCTTCCGGGTCGCGGTTGGCCGCGGGGTACCAGAGGGCGATGTTGTCGCCGGCGCGGATCTGGCGGCCATGCAGCTCCAGGTCTTCGGTGGCGGTGCGCACCATGTGTCGCACCGGTGACACCCAGCGAATAATCTCCCTGGCGGCGCCGCTGTCGATATCCGGGCGGTCGCGCCAGAGGGCGAGCTGGCCGGGGTATTCCAGCAGCGCCTTCATGCCACCGCCGATGGTCGCGGAAGTGGTGTCGTGCCCGGCAGTCGCGGTGATGATGAAGTAGCTGGCCTGGTCGAGGACGTTCATCGGCTCACCGTCCACTTCCGCATTGGCCAGCACGGTGGCCAGGTCGTCTTTCGGGTTCTTCTTGCGGTCTTCGATCACCTCGCTGAAGAAAGCGCCGAAGTCATTCAGCACCTCCAGACCGGCGGTTTCGCCTTCGCCGCGCTGCAGGCTCGGATCCTGGCCGCCAAACAGCTCCTGGGTCAGTTTCAGCATGGTTGCCTCGGCCTCCCGCGGCAGGCCCAGGATAGAGAGGATGATGCGCAGCGGATAAAGCAGGGCGATGTCGCGAACGAAGTCGCACTCGCTGCCCATATCCTGCATCTTGTCGACAAACTCCTTCGACAGGGCCTGCACCTCGGCAGTCAGGCTCGCGATCGAGCGCGGCAGGAACCACTCGCGGGTGACCCGGCGCAGCTTCAGGTGCTTGGGCCGATCCATGTGGATCAGGGTCTCCAGGCCGTTGCGGGTGCCGAAGCGTTCCAGCAGCGCTTCCTCGAAGGCCGCGGGTACCAGCACCGTGCGCGGCGCACTGAGGAAGCGATCGTTCTCGCTGCCGATGCGCTTGATGTCGTCGTAGCGGCTCAGGGACCAGAACGGACGGTAGTCGGGGTGTTCCACCCGGGCCACGGGGTCGTTGCTTCGCAGGTAGTCGAACAGGGCATACATGGTCCGTTCATCGCCCATGATGCGGGCGTCCAGCACATCGGCGGGCTTGAAGGGCGGTTGTTGCTGTTGGGGCGTGGCACCGGTCACGGTGATCTCCTGTCAGAGTGCTTTATCTGTTGTTTGAATACCTTGCCGCCCTTCATCACAAAGCCCACGTCGAGCAGGCTTTCGATGTTCTCCAGTGGCGAGTTTTGCAGGGCAATGACATCGGCTTGCTTGCCCGGTTCCAGCGTGCCGAGCGTGTCGGACATGTCGATCAAATCTGCGGCGCTGACGGTGGCGCTGACCAGAATCTCCATCGGCGTCATGCCGGCCTCGTGCATGAGCACCGCCTCCATGGCGTTGTCGCCATGGCGGGATACGCCGGTGTCGGTGCCAAAGGCAACCTTCACCCCCGCCTTGTGGGCCCGGGCGAAGTTGGCCTGCATGTCGTTGCCCACGCGGATCGCCTTTTCGCGGATAGCCGGGCTCATGAAGTCAGACTCCGTCGCCATGATCTTGACGGTGTGGCCCGCCAGCAGGGTGGGAACCAGGTAGGCACCGGTGGATTTGAACAGCTTGATCGATTCGGGGCCCACGTAGCTGCCGTGCTCGATACTGTCGACGCCCGCCTGCAGGGCGGCGATGATCCCTTCTTCCTGGTGGGCATGGCTGATGACCTTGCGGCCCATGCGGCGGGCGGCTTTGACTACTTCCTTCAGCTCATCCATCTCCATCTGCTGGCCGGTGCCGGTGGCGCGGTCGGTCAGCACGCCGCCGGTCGAGGTGATCTTGATCAGGTCGGCGCCGTACTTGATCGCTTCCCGGGTGGCGCGGCGGCAATCGTAGGGGCCGTCGCAAATGGTGCTGTCGGTATAGAATTCCATCAATTCCGGTTTCATGCCGCTGACGTCATTGTGGCCACCGGTAATGCCTACGCCGCCGGCGGCGACAATACGCGGTCCGTCTATCCAGCCCCGGTTGATGGCGTCCCGCACGGCGTATATTTCCTGTTCGCTGGAGCCGGCATCGCGAAGGGTGGTAAAACCCGCGTCAAGCGTGCGCAGCGCGTACATCAGCGACTGCATCTGCATCAGCTGGGGGGAGTTTTTCAGGTCTTCGCTGTCATTCTGTGGACCCAGTTCACCCTGCAGGTGCACGTGCATGTCCATCAGGCCGGGCATTACGAAACCGTCTTTCAGGTCGATGACTGTTGCTGTCTCCGCAAACGCTGCCGGATCCCGATAGCCGTCCAGGACCTGGCTGACCTTGTCGTCGACAATAACCAGGGTCTGCTCTGTCTGCGGTTGCTGGCCCGGTACGGCGAGCAGGGTACCTGCATGAACGACCGTCGTGGCCGCCTGTACGCTGGCGCCGCTCAGCAGGGCGGTGGCCAGGACCAGGGTACGGCTGAAAGGGTGGGGCAAACAGGGCATGGATGATCTCCTTTCCAATGTTGTTGTCCTGAAAACGGCTTGCAGTATGCCAAAAGCAATCTGTCTGCACAGGGTCATTTATGGCCACATTTTGACCGGTGCAATTCTGTCGCGGTTTCCGGTCAGTGGAAGTCCCGCGACTGCAGCGGCAGCTCCGCCAGCGCTTCGCTGTAGTCCTGCAGCGCACCGGCGATGATGTGGGTGACGCCGTCCTTGCGCTCCAGAGTGCCCTTTACCACCAGCAGCCGGCCGTTCATCAGCTCGCGCCGGAAATGCTCCTGGGTACGGGTCCATACCACGATGTTGCTGCTGCCGGTTTCGTCCTCCAGGGTCAGGAACAGCACCCCGGAGGCGCTGCCGGGACGCTGGCGGCAGGTGACCAGGCCAGCGATACGGACGAAGCCCCGGTTCACCACCGCGTGCAGCTCCGCGTGGCGCTTGCAGCGGTTGAAGGGGTACTGGTCCCGCAACAGGCTGAGGGGGTGGGCGCGCAGGGTCAGGCCGGTGGCCCGGTAGTCCGCGAGCACTTCCTCCGCCACGGCCGGCGCGGGCAGCTGGATGCCGTCGTTGAAATAGCTGGCGGGCTGCTGCTGTTCTTCCCGCAGCAGGGGCCGCGGCTGCTCCAGAGCCATGACCTGCCACTGGGACTGGTGGCGGTTGCCACTGAGAGAGGCCAGTGCGTCCGCATCCGCCAGTGCCTCCAGGTCGCGCTTGTCCAGCTGCGCCCGCAGCCGCAGCTGGCTGAGCTGGCGAAAGGGCTCCCGCGCCCGCGCCTCTACCAGGCGCCGGGCACCGTCGCGGCTCAGGCCCTTTACCAGCCGCAGCCCCAGGCGAACGGGGGGATGCCCGGAGCCGGTGGCGGCCAGCAGCTGGTGGTCCCAGTGACTCTGGTTCACATCCACCGGCAACACCGTGACCCCGTGGCGGCGGGCATCCTGGAGCAACTGTGAAGGGGAATAAAAGCCCATTGGCTGACTGTTCAGCAGGCCGACAAAGAACGCCGCCGGATAGTGGCACTTGAGCCAGGCGGACACCCAGGCCAGCAGGGCGAAACTGGCAGAGTGGGACTCCGGGAAGCCGTAACCACCAAAGCCCTTGATCTGGTCGAACAGGCGGTGGGCGAAATCCTCCTCATAGCCGCGGGCGATCATGCCGCGAACCAGCTTCTGTTCAAAGCTCAGCAGCTTGCTGTTCTTGCCCCAGTTGCTGATGGCCCGGCGCAGCTGGTCCGCCTCGCCGCCGGAAAACCCCGCCGCCACCATCGCCAGGCGGATCACCTGCTCCTGGAAGATGGGCACCCCCAGGGTGCGGTCCAGCACCGAGCGGATCTCTTCGCTGGGGTAAGTGACCGCTTCCAAACCCTGCTTGCGGCGCAGGAACGGGTGCACCATGTCCCCCTGGATGGGGCCGGGGCGGACGATGGCGATCTGGATGACGAGATCGTAGAAACAGGCCGGGCGCAGCCGCGGCAGCATGGACATCTGGGCCCGGGACTCAACCTGGAACACGCCCACGGAATCCGCCTGCTGCAACATGCGCCAGGTGGCGGCGTCATCCCGCGGGATGTCCGCCAGCGTGCGGATGTGGGGGTGATCCCGGTGCACCAGTGCCAGGCTCTTGCGGATGGCGGAAAGCATGCCCAGGGCGAGTATATCCACCTTGAGCAGGCCCAGGGATTCGATATCCTCCTTGTCCCATTGGATCACGGTGCGGTCCACCATGCTGGCGTTTTCCACCGGCACCAGCTGGGAGATCGGCCCGCGGCTGATCACGAAGCCGCCCACGTGCTGGGACAGGTGGCGCGGGAAGCCGAGGATTTCCTGTACCAGCCGCTGGAACAGGGCCGCCTGCTGGCTGTGCCCGGCCACGCCCTGTTCCTCGAAGCGCTTGCCTAGGTCCGAGCTGCGGTCCCACCAGGCCATGGATTTGGCGAGGTCATCCACGAACACCGCATCCAGCCCCAGCGCCCTGCCCACGTCACGCACTGCGCTGCGCGCCCGGTAGCTAATGACCGTGGCAGCCAGGGCGGCCCGCCGGCGACTGTACTTGTCGTAGATGTACTGGATCACCTCTTCGCGGCGCTCGTGCTCGAAATCCACATCGATATCCGGCGGCTCGTCCCGCTCCCGGGAAATGAAGCGTTCGAACAGCAGCGACACCTGGTCCGGCGACACCTCGGTGATGAACAGGCAATAACACACCACCGAGTTGGCCGCCGAGCCGCGGCCCTGGCAGAGGATGTCGCGCTCGCGGGCAAAGCGCACCAGGTCGTACACGGTGAGGAAGTAATACTCGTAATGCAGTTCCGTGATCAGCTCCAGCTCGTACTCAATGCGTGCCCGCGTCTCCGCGGAGACGCCCCCGGGCCAGCGCACCGCGCAGCCCGTCTCCACCAGTTCACGCAGATAAGTGGTTGCGGTCTGCCCTGGCGGCACTACCTCCTCCGGGTATTCATAGCGCAGCTCTTCCAGGCTGAACTGGCAGCGGCGGACGATGTCCAGCGTCGCCGCCAGCATGGCGGGGGGATAGAGCTGCTGCAGCTTGTCCAGCCGCCGCAGGTGCTGCTGGCTGTTGGCCAGCCGCCGGCGCCCCAGCCGGGCTACGCTGGTGTTGTGGCGCAGGGCGGTGAATACATCGTGCAGGGGCTTGCGCGCAGCCGCGTGCATCTGCACATTGCCGCAGGCCACCATCGGCAGGTCCAGGGCCTGTGCCAGGGCATGCAGCCGCAGGTGCCGGGCCACATCGTCGCCGCCCAGCAGGTGGCTGACCCCCAGCCATACCCGTCCTTTACACAGTCGCGCCAGTTGCTGGCCATAGCCCTGCTCGGCAGCGTCCGTCTCCTCGCCGTTCTCGTCCGTGGCCTCGCTATCAACCTGAGTCGTCCCGTCCCCCCGCGGCAACCAGATCAGCAGGCAGCGCTTGAGATGAAAGATTACATCCCGCAGCGCCACCTGGTACTCCCCCTTGGGACTGCGTCGTCGCGCCAGGCTGATCAGCCCGGACAGTTCGCTGTAGGCCGCACGACTTGGCACCAGCGCGACAAGGCAGATGCCCTCCACCAGGTTAAGCTCACTGCCGATAATGAGTGGCAGCCCTACCTCCTTCGCCGCCACGTGGGCCTTGACCACGCCCGCCAGCGAACACTCGTCAGTAATGGCCAGGGCCGCGTAACCCAGCTCTGCCGCACGCTGCACCAACTCGTGCGGGTGGGAGGCACCGCGCAGGAAGCTATAGCAGGTCAGAGTGTGGAGTTCGGCGTAGGGCATGGGTCACAAACCATCCAGGGGACTGACCACGCCCATGGCTCCCCGCCGAATCACATGGGTGTAGATCTCGGTAGTCCTGACGTCACTATGACCCAGCAGTTTCTGGATGGTGCGTAGATCGTAGCCCTGCTGCAGCAGGCGCGTAGCGAAACTGTGCCGGAAGGTGTGGCACTTGATGTGCTTGTTGATGCCTGAGGCTCGCCTGGCCCCGGAGAGGGCCTTGCGCAACGCGGATTCATGCAGGTGGTGCCGTCGCAGTACGCCGGTCCGGGGGTCCTTGCCTATGGCTGTTGAGGGAAACAGGTACTGCCATGCAAGCTCTTTGGCGGCATTCGGATATTTGCGGGACAGAGCGTAAGGCATATACACCTCGCCGTAGCCATCTCTCAGATCCTGCTCGTGCTGGCAGGCTACCCGTGTGATTTGTTCCTCAAGCAGTAGTCTCAACTGATCCGGGAGGATGGTGGTGCGATCCTTATCGCCCTTTCCCGAGCGCACGGTGATTGTGGACAGCTCAAAATCAACATCCTTGATGCGCAGAGAGAGCATTTCATTGAGCCGCATGCCGGTACCGTAGAGCAGTGCGACCATGGTGCGGTGGAGGCCATACAAGTGTTCGATAATCAGCATGGCTTCCTGGTGGCTCAACACGGCAGGCAGGCGAGGCTGGACTTTCGCACGCGAGAACTTCAGGCCCTCGACGGCCACGCCCATGAATCTCTTGTAGAGGTAAATCAGGGAATTCAGTGCGATATGCTGCGTTGACGGCGAACAGGATCTTTCGTTGGCCAGCGCACTGAGAAACTGATTGATATGGGCTTCCGACAGCCTGGCGGGATGCTGCTTCCCGTGGAACAGGATGTAGCGCCTGATCCAGTGGATGTAGGTCTTCTCGGTCTTCCAGGCATAACCGGCGTCCCGCATGTGACGGCGGACCTGGTCAAGTAGCCTGGGAGGGCTGGAAGAGATGGCTGGTCTGATGTCGTCCATGGCTGCCATTCAATAAAACTGTATGCATATACAGTAGTATGGTGGAGGTGGATTGCAAGCGGCTTTTCACCGGAAAGAAGTGAGGCGGGTCAAGTGGTTTGATATAAGTTATTGAATTTATTCGAATAAACGTCGATTGGTTTGGACGAATTTGATGTCTTGCTAACCTCCAGATGCTCCGACTAACAGACGGTTCTTGCGACCCAGGCCTGCCAAGTTGTTGATTCAGTGAGGGATAACGCCATTGAGCTCGCACGGCGTGCTGGAGTTAGCAAGCGGGGTGTTATACGGTCTGGTCTTTCTAATAAGCTGTTAAGTTTACGAATCATGAATCGAACACTGTAAGCGCAAAATAATCTACGCCCTGCCAGCGCCGGCCTGAACTGTGCAAGCTGCACCCTCCGAATCGTTAGCCCCGGAGGGCACAACCCATGTCGGAGGTTTCTCAGCCACCCATCAG
>NZ_JAVKCQ010000097.1:0-7547 GCF_040222615.1 Haliea sp. | reverse complement strand
GACAAGGTGGCCCGTTTCCGCGCTGAAGGGCACCAGCTGGTGGTCGTCGTATCCGCCATGAGCGGCGAGACCAACCGCCTGCTGGGTCTGGCCCACGACATCCAGGAGCAGCCCTCCGCGCGGGAGATGGACGTCCTGCTCTCCACCGGCGAGCAGGTCACCACGGCATTGCTGAGCATGGCGCTGCACCAGCGCGGGGTCGCCGCCAAGTCCTACACTGGCAGCCAGGTGCGCATTCTTACCGATGATGCCCATACCAAGGCCCGCATCCGCGAAATTGACAACCGCCGCCTGCACGCGGATCTCGACGCCGGCCAGGTGCTGGTGGTCGCCGGCTTCCAGGGCGTGGATGAAAACGGCAACATCACCACCCTGGGCCGCGGCGGCTCCGATACCACGGCGGTGGCGCTGGCGGCAGCGCTGCAGGCCGACGAGTGCCAGATCTATACCGACGTCGATGGGGTCTACACCACTGACCCCCGGGTGGTCGATGACGCCCGCCGCCTGGACCGGATCACCTTCGAGGAGATGCTGGAAATGGCCAGCATGGGCTCCAAGGTGCTGCAGATCCGCTCGGTGGAATTCGCCGGCAAATACAATGTGCCCCTGCGGGTGCTGCACAGCTTCAAGGATGGCCCCGGCACCCTGATTACCCTGGAGGATGCGTCATTGATGGAAACCCCTACTATCGCGGGCATCGCTTTCAACCGCGATGAGGCCAAGCTCACCATTCTCGGCGTCCCCGACATGCCCGGTGTGGCCTATCGCATTCTCGGCCCCGTGGGCGATGCCAATATCGAAGTGGACGTGATCGTCCAGAACGTGGCCGAGGACAACAGTACCGACTTCACCTTTACCGTGGGCCGCGCGGACCTGCCCCGGGCGTGGGAGGTGCTGGAGAAAGTGGCCGCCGAACTCAACGCCCGCGAGGTGCGTGCGGACAGCAAGATCGCCAAGGTGTCGGTTGTCGGGGTGGGCATGCGCTCCCACGCCGGTGTCGCCAGCCAGATGTTCCAGGCCCTGGCGGAAGTGGGGATCAACATCCAGATGATCACGACCTCCGAAATCAAGATCTCGGTTATCATCGAGGAGAAATTCATGGAACTGGCGGTACGGGCCCTGCATTCCGCATTCGAACTGGAAAAGCCCCCCACTGCCGAGGCTGCAGGCTGACAAGCTGGCGCGGTTGCGTTTTCCTGTATCTGAACTACAACTAACAGAGACCCGGGCGCAAGGCAGGCGCTGTTCGGTGGGGTACTGCCGGACCACAGGAGGCAAGGATTTATGCTGATATTGACCCGCAGAGTAGGTGAGTCCCTCATGGTGGGTGATGACATCACCATTACCGTGCTGGGCGTGAAAGGCAACCAGGTGCGCATCGGTGTCAACGCGCCGAAGGATGTCGCCGTGCACCGCGAGGAAATCTACAACCGGATCCAGGAGGGCGACGACGCCCCGGCCCCGGAGCAGGAAAAGGGGCCCTGAGCGGCCGTTCCTGCTGGCTACAGTTGCAGCCTAGCGGCTCTCGCCGTCGAGGCATTCCACTACCGTCTCTATCTCTTCCGGCGTGTTGTAAATATGCGGTGACAACCGCAATCCCAGCGGCCGGACATCGAAACGCACGCCGGCCTCACGCAGCTTGGCGACCACGCTGTCCTGGTCCGGCAGCGCCAGCACCAGGGTGCCACTGCGCAGGGCCGGGTCCACGGGCGCCCGCAGACAGGCCGGGTCCACCGCGTTCACGATCTTCTGCGTCAGGGCCATGTTGTGCTGGCGGACCGTAGCCACGCCGATGCGGTTCGCGAGTTCCAGCGCATGGCCGGCGACGACATAGGGCAGGATTGACGGGGTTCCGCCCCAGAACCGGGCGCTGCCAGCCGCGTACTCGAAGTGGTTGATGTCAAACTCGAAGGGTGCGCTGTGCGAAAACCAGCCGACATCCCGGGGCGCCAGCCTGGCGGCAGTCTCTGCTTCCAGCCACAGGAAACCCGCGCCGGGGCCACCGCACAACCATTTCACACAGGAGCCCAGCACCACATCCGCCTGCCATTTCCCGAGGTCGATCGGGATTACCCCCGCCGACTGCGCGATGTCGACCATGCTGAATATCTCCCGGGCGCGGCACAGTCGGGTAATGTCCTCGACCGGAATCAGTTTGCCGGAATTGAAGTGGGCGTGGGTCAGCAACACACTGTGCACATCCGGCCCCAGGGCGCGCTCCCAGACTGCCAGCTGCTGCGCATCCTCCCGGGCCGGGATCATCCGCGTCTGGAAGCCCAGGCGTTCGGCCTGCTGCAGCACAAAACCCACCGAGGGGAAGTCGTGCTCGCAGAACAGAATGACCTTGCGCCCGGGCTGCGGCGGCAGGCCGCCGATCACCTTGCCCAGGGCGCTGCTGATGTTGGTCTGCGGACAGAAGTTCTCCGCCGCGCTGTTGAACAGCCGGCCCAGCCCAGCCTGGAAGCGCGCGATGGACTCCAGCCACAGGGGCCAGGGCTCCGGGTCACCCTGTTCCCAGGGGGTCAGGAAATGCTCGCGCAGACTGGCCTCGGTGCCCAGCGGCATGCGCCCCACCGAGTGGTTCAGCAGGTAGATGTCGGGGCAGGGGGCAAAGCAATCCTGGTGCATGGGGATCTCCGGGCTGTTGTTCAGGGTGTTGTAGCGGGTCACTGTTGCAGGGCGCCGCGCAAGCGTTGCAGGTCCGCATAACGGCTGGGGATATCGTCCCGGTCGGCGGCGGCGCGCAGGTCACACAGGGTCCGCAGGCCCTTCAGCAGCACCGGCAGTGGCGGCCCGCTGGCGCTGAGGTCGGCCTTGTCCTCCAGGCCGGCGCCCTTGGCTGGCCGGGCGATAAACTTCTCCACCAGCTGCTCGTGGTGCTGCAGGGCGACCTTGCCGTGCATGGCGCAGACCTTGAGAAAGGCGCTGGCATTCTGCTGGAACCAGGGCTCGCCGGCGTGTGCCGGCAGTTCCTCCAGGAAGCTGTCCAGCAGGCTGCGCCTGCGCATGCAGTCGCGCAACAGCAACTGGTCCTCCGGGCGCATGAACAGAAACTTGTCCACCAGCAGCTGCGAATAGTAGGGGTCGTCGGCGCGACACAGGCCCAGCAGCAGGTCGATGATGTTAATCCCGGCAAAGTCCCCAGCGTTGGCACCCCGGTATTCGCGCAGGCCAACCCGATGTGGTTTGTAATAGGGCCGGATGCAGTAGAAGAAGCGATCGATATCCAGGGCCTCGAACAGGGCCGCATTGGAGTGCGCAACATCCTCCAGCGCCGTGCGCGCGGCGCACAGCAGGTCCGGAGTCACCGGGTGCGACACCCCCAACGGCAGCACGTGCAGCAGGGCTTCCGCCGCCCGAATATAGGCGAGCACCCCGCGGGTGTTGTAATCGAGGAACAGGCGCTCGTCGGCAAGGCTGGTAAAGGATTTGTAGACACCGTTCACCGCCCGGTTGTGGGTTTCCAGGTGGCTGGACGCAAAGCGGGGTATGGACCCCAGTGACGCGCCCAGCTGCATGGCCAGCGCGGACGCTTCCGTCAGCGGCGAACGCTGCTCCCGGGCGGGATCGGTGATGCCGTGGCGCCGGCAGGCCGCCATATAAAGCCCCACGTCTCCCAGCAGCTCGAAACCCTGGTCGAAGCCCTCGTCCGTATTGCCCTCCCGCAGCAGCGCGACAATGAACTCGCGCCCCTCGGCCACCAGCTGTTGCTTGATAGCGTCGCCGACGCCGTCGACGTCTTCCCGCTGTTCCCGGGCGAAATAAAGCGCTTCCAGCTCAGTATTCATGGCCCGGAAGTCGTTGCGTATCCAGGTATCGAAGGCCTGGGTCAGGGGGGTACGCATGGCCGGTTGTTCCTTCGGGGTTGTTGGAAAGGAGCATGGTAGCAGTGATGAGAAAACCGGACCTGCCAAAAATCGATGCCAAATTCTCTATCTTTGGCATAAAGTAGTCATAAAGTTTCTGATTGTAGGTGTTTATGCCAGCTTTTATCGACCGAACCGATCGGGCCATTCTCCAGGCCCTGGCGGACAATGCCCGCATCAGCAACGCCGAACTGGCGGAGCGGGTTCATCTCACGCCCACTCCCTGCCTGCGCCGGCTCCGGCGGCTGGAGGAGAGCGGCATCATCCAGGGTTACACCCTGCGTCTGGATAACGCTGCCCTCGGGCTGGGAATATCCGCCCTGATCTTCGTGCAGCTGGAACGCAACAGCCTGGACAACGCCAACTGCTTCGAGGCCGCGGTGCGGGAACTGCCCGAGGTCACGGAATGCTCGGTACTGACCGGCGGCCATGACTACCTGCTCCGCGTGACCGTCGAGGATCTCGCGCACTACGAGCGCTTCGTCAAGGAGAGTCTGGCGAGTATTCCCCAGGTGGCGAACATCGATACCCGCATCGTGCTCAAGCAAGTACTTTCCCGGAGCATGGTGCCGCTGCCCGATGCTGCCCGCCGTTGAGTTCGGGCCTTTGATTTTGCAGTCATTGTGGTATCATGCGCGCCTTCTGGAGAGGAGCGCAGCGATGAGTAACGCGCGCCCCGGAAAGCCCGGAAAAAGTTTTGGAGAGGTGGCCGAGTGGCTGAAGGCGCGCCCCTGCTAAGGGCGTATAGGGTAAAACCTATCGAGGGTTCGAATCCCTCTCTCTCCGCCATATACCTTTTAAAATCAATAAGTTACAACGCAATAGTTCAAATACCCACCAACCTACCCTGCAAAGAATAAACGCTCGGTAGCGTCTTTACAATACGCACTATGGCTGGGCTGCGGCTCTAGGCTACCCCCCACTAAAGGGGGCGTCACCGATATTCATTAAACCGTGTTGATGATGCCTGCCTGACCTCGCATGGAACTGCGAGACTCACCTGTCATGACTCTCACTATCACCGATCCAACCTCAAGCCTTTATTATTGGGCTCGACCCGGCAAAGAATTAACTGTTGCGGATTCGTTGATGGTTGCTTCGATGGCAGCACAGGCGTCCAGCAGCGCATCGAATGGAAGTGCTTTTCCAACCATAACGTCGTCAGCCATCATGGCTTCATAATCCTTGGCAAGGGCAGTTCTCGCATTACCGTCTGGAACGAGCTTCAGCTTCCCCGTCGTTGCCGCGAAATAGTCAATGATTTCGCCGTCGACGTTTTTTTCGATGAAGAAATGTGACTTGTGCTCAGCAACCGTTGAGGCAATTGCGTGATCCGATATTACAGCAGCATAATGTTCGCTACGGCTGATTGCGGCCAGGTCGTGCCAATGTCGAGCGTACTGCTCTCCGCGGAGACGGCCCTGGGCGCAGAATACGTGGGCAGCCGTCGCTTTCTCCCAGAATGTTCGAGCAAGGCTCATGACCTATGGTGATGCAGTTGGGAATTCTATCTCAGCCAGGTGCTCGGCAATGTCGCATTCTACGGATTGTATTTCGTGTGGCTCGCCAGTTGCTCTACCGCCGAATTCCATTGTGACAACCGGCGCAATATACCCGGTGCCGTTGGTGAGGGCAGGGTAGTGGAGCATCAGTATGTCGTTATCCTTGCCGCCTTGCTCAAGTTGCGATTGGAGTCTGTCTTTGGCCAGTGCTGTTTCTATGACAGGTTGAATATGGGTTGTAATCCAATCGGGTAGACGACGACGCACAGCTTTGGTCCACTTGCCGGCCTGGCTGCGACTGCGTGGCAGCTCCCCGCTTTCACCTGCCAGGTCGGGAATCAGCTTGCGGATGTCGTACGTCAGATCGATGTCTTCGGAAAACCGGTCGATGATCTTGTAGACCTTGGAAAGTGACGTGCCGCCCTTGAAGGTGAGGTCAGAGCCTATTGGCGCTTCGAATAGTGCTCGGAGTGTCCAGACCACCCAGATATCCTTTTCCAGGAGATGGGTGGGACGTCCGGTTTCGGCTCGGACGTATTCGAGAGCGTCCCGTTGGTCTTTCTGGCCGAGTTCAAAAAAACTTTCAGGCATGCGCCGCTTCCTTTCCGATGGCCTGTGCCATCCAGGAAGGCAGGGCAGCGCGAGCCGAGCTCAACGCTCTCCATTCGGCGGGGGGAAGAATGCGGCGCAGCGATGCAAGGGATGCATCGGCATGTGCCGATCCGATCCAGGCCAACGCCCGGACGGCTTCGCCGGCAGGCCGCGTTCCAAGCGCCAGCATCCAGCGGGGGGCGTGCTTGACCAGGACTTCCCCCTTGCCCAGCTTCAGCTTCCGAGTGCGACCGGACGTCAAGTAAACCTCCTTGATGGGTACCTGCTGGGTCAGGCCCAGAGCGTTAGCTGAGTTTGCGCCGTGCAGAACCACTGTTTCACCGCTTCGCTCTGCCAGTGAACGTATAACCTTTTCAGCCGCGGGTGCGCGAGTCCCAAACCTGCTTGAAACCGGGGCCACGTAGGTGCCGCGCGCCACGCGTATCAGCTTGCCTCCTTTGGTCAGCCGTGAGAACGCCTGATCAACAGCGGCTCGGCTTCCGAGATGCAGGAATTCTTTGGGCGATAGCACGCCACCCTCGGGGAGGGAGCGGGCATGTCGCAAGATGGTTTCGGGTAAGGTCCTCATTGGCTTCACCTCTACATGATGTAAGAATTCTATACGAGTTTCTGACATCATGGAACCACATTGGTTCTGTGGTCCTAGTCGAAAGGGGTTGGAGAGGTTGAGGGCTTTGGCTTCTTTGATCGCATGGAGTTTGCACCAGGGTGGTGCGTGATCGTTATGATGCCCTTGTGGACCAGCACCAAAATTCGAAGGCGGTGGAATTGGGGTTTGCTGTAGTTGGTTGTTGTAGTAGTAACTTAACTACTATAACTACAACAACCGAAAACCCGGTCCGACCTGGGCGGACTAAGTGGTGCCAGTGGCACCATAAACCCCGTCGAGAGCGGGCGGACTTTTCCGTGTTGGAGGCGTCGTACGCCATCGAGTCAAGTCGCACGGTCCTGCCATATGGCCACAAACGCCGACGGGTGGTGAAGGGGTTTCCACCTTATCGGCTGCAGCCCTCGCTGTGCTGCCCCTGGGATTACCCGAGTGCCAGGCCCGCCATCGTCACTAGCGAGCGCAGCGGGGTAGTGACGAGGGCTCCGAGCCCCGAAAGCACGCCGCCTTAAGGCCGATTTTTGGCAGGACGCGCGCGTGACCGGTTCGTAGAATACTCACCGTAGACCGAATTACCCGTGGCCACTGCGGATCAGTGGCAAAAAGAGGGGGCCCGCCCTCGACCGTCCGGTTACAACGGGCCTGTGCGTCCAGGACTGCACGCGGCGCACCGACCTCCGGGTCGGCAGTCCATTCTCCATGCCATCGACTCCGGTCGGTGCTTTTACTTAACCATCCTCGTCGTCTCCGACGCGCTCGCCAGGCCCCGCCTGCGAGTCGTCTGGGCAACGTTTTCATCCACAACGCGACAGTAGTCGCTCAACTCAAAGGAGGTGTTTATGTCACTACCATTGCTAGTCGGCCCCCTGGGGCCACCTGTGAAAAGACGACAGAGATCTACCCCAGGAGATCTGTTGTGTAGCATGTTGACAGGCGGGTGCGGGTTGTAAGGGAGTGGTG